>SXJR01000415.1 GCA_005779305.1 Myxococcales bacterium | reverse complement strand
TCGAGGTCGAACGCTCGCTGCGGGTGCTCGACGGTGCCGTGGTGGTGCTCGACGGCGTCGCCGGCGTGGAACCGCAGACCGAGACGGTGTGGCGGCTGGCCGACCGGCACGCCGTGCCGCGCCTGGTGTTCGTCAACAAGCTCGATCGCGCCGGCGCCGACGTGGAGCGCTGTCTGGCCGAGCTCGAGACCCGTCTGGGCGCGCGGCCCGTGCCCATCAACTGGCCCGTCTTCGACGGCGACCAGCTCACCGGCGTGGTGGACCTCCTCACCACGACGGAGCTCTCTGACAACCTACGAAGGTATCGCGACCGACTGCTCGAGGTCGCGGCCGATCACGACGAGGCCGTTCTGGCCGCGCTGGTGGAAGGCCGTGTCCCCGACGTTGCCGCCGTCCGGCGCGGCCTGCGCGCCGCCACCGTCGCCGCCCACGTGGTGCCGGTGGCGTGCGGCTCGGCCTACCGCTACGTCGGCGTCGAGCCCCTGCTCGACGCGGTGGTCGACTACCTGCCGTCGCCGACGGACCGTCCGCCGGCGACGGGAACCCCGGCTCGTGAGCCGGGCCTCGATCATCGATCGTCCTCGCCGCAGACGGCTCGTCCGATCTGCACAGACGAGAGAGGCTCGCGTTCGCTCGCTGAGGCCCCGCTCGCCGCGCTGGCCTTCAAGGTCACGTTCGACGAGCACGGGCAGAGCACGTTCGTCCGCGTCTACACCGGTGCACTCGCCAAGGGCACGCCGGTGGTGGCGTCGAGGAGCGGGCGCACGATGCGCATCGGCCGCCTGGTGCAGCTGGTCGCCGACAAGCGCATCGAGGTCGAACGCCTCGAGGCCGGCGAGATCGGCGTGGTCCTGGCCACGCCCATCCTCGGCGGCGAGACGCTCGCCGACCCCGAGCACCCGGTCGCCCTCGAGGCGATCACGGCGCCGGAGCCGGTGGTGCGGATCGCCATCGAGCCGGTCACGCGCGACGATCGCGAGCGGTTGCCGCTCGCGCTCAACCGCATGATCGCCGCCGATCCATCGCTGCGCGTCGAATCCGACGGCGAGACCGCCCAGACCTTGCTGGCCGGCATGGGTCAGCTCCACCTCGACATCGCGGTGGAGCGCCTGGCCGGCGAGCACGGCGTGCACGTCGCCACCGGTCGCCCGCGCGTGGCCTACAAGTCCACGCTCGGCGCGAGGGTGCGGCGCGAGTACAGACACGTCAAGCAGGGCGGCGGCCCAGGCCAGTACGCGCACGTGGTCATCGACGTCGGTCCAGCGCCACGGGGCGCCGGGCTGGTGTTCGAGGACGCCACCCGCGGCGGTGTGATCTCGCGGCTGTTCGCGCGAGGCGTCGAGCGCGGCGTGCGCGACGCGATGGGCGACGGGCTGCTCGGTGGCCATCCGGTCGTCGACGTGGCGGTCACGCTCGTCGACGGCTCCACGCACGTGAAGGACTCGAGCGAGCTGGCGTTCCAGATCGCCGGCCGGCTCGCGTTCCACGCCGCGGCCACCGACGCGTCGCCCACGCTCCTCGAGCCGATCATGAAGCTCGAGGTCACGTGCGGCGACGGCGACGTCGGCGCGGTGGTGGGCGACCTCGGTCGCCGGCGCGCGCAGGTGCTCGGGCTCGATGCCCGCGGCACCGACCGCGTGGTCCGGGCCGAGGTCCCGCTGGCCGAGAGCTTCGGTTACGCCGGCTCGCTCTCGGGCCTGACCCATGGCCGCGGTCGCTTCGTGCTGGAGCCCTCGCGCCTGGCCGCGGTGCCTTCCTGATCCCGAGTCGTTCCCACCAGGGCGCCCGTTCACGTGCGCCCTGGTGGCATTTTCGGCGATCGCTCCCTGGTGATCGATCCGGCGCGCTCGTCGTGGACGACGTGGACTGACCTCGCGGCTGCGACGGGCGCGTCTGCTACGATCGTGCGGTGAACCGAGATGACTTTCGGGAAGCGCTCCTCGCCGTGATGGAGCGCAAGGTGCACTGGGCGTGGCCGGCGTTCACCGGCGGCCTGGTGCCCCGCGACAAGCTGCACCTGCACTTCGAACAGGAGTACGCGACCTACGTGCGCGACTTCCCGGTGTTGCTCGGCCGGGCCTACGTGCAATGTCCGATGGCCGCGGCAAGGCGCGAGCTGGCCGAGAACCTCTACGAGGAGGAGACCGGCGGGCTCGCCGCCGGTCGGCCGCACCCCGAGCTGTTCCTCGAGTACCCGCGCGGCCTGGGCATGGACCTGGCGCGCTTCGGCGGGGTGGTGCCGCTCCTGCCGGCTTCGCGGGCGTGGCGCGAGTTACTCGACGCGCACACCACGACCTGCGGCTGGGCGGTGGCCGCGGCGGTGACCACGTTGTTCCTCGAGGGCACGGCGTACGAACGCGGCGAGCTCGATCCGGCGGCGCCGCGCCGCCCGGAGGCGCCGCTCGAGCAACATCCGCTGGTCGTCCACTACCAGCTGCCGATCGAGGCGCTGGCGCTGACCAAGGCCCACCGCAAGGTCGAAGGCGGGCACCGAGCGGCGGCCTGGCGCGTGCTGCTCGACCACGCCGAGGACGACGCGCGCGACGACGTGGTGGCGGCGATGGACGATCAACTCGAGGCCTGGTTGGCGTACCGCGACGGGGTGGCGGCAGCGTGTGGCATCACGCGTGATACATTGCCGCCTCGATGAACTCCCGGGGAAAGGGCGCCGCGGCGCCCGCGATCACCATCGTTGCCGCGATCACCCTGGCCGCGTGCGGCGGCAAGGCCACGCCGCCGCCGCCGCCACCGAAGCCGGTGGTGGTGAAGAAGAAGCCGCCGCCGCCGCCACCGGTGTGCGTGCCGGCGAGCATGCCGGCGATGGTCAGCATGGCCACCTCCGACGGCAGCGGCGCCCAGTTCTGCGTCGGCGACGGCGGCGAGGCCCAGCGGTGTTTCTCCGTCGACCTCGAGAGCAAGAAGTACGCGGAGCTCGACGCCTCGCCGATCGCCCAGACCGCCGGGCTCGAGCCCGGGTCGGCGCGCCTTCTTGTGTCGCCGACCGAGGTCAAGGTCTGTACCGGTGAGGGTGACGACACGTGCAAGTCGCTCAAGCCCAAGGTGCCCAAGAACGCGGAGCGGCCGATCGACGCGGCGGTGTCGGCGAACGGCGCCTTCGCGGTGCTCATGCTCGGCGATGCCGAGGCCGGCAAGGGCGTCGCCGAGATCTGGGACGTCGCCAAGGCCAAGAAGTCGGCGACCATCAAGTACGCCAAGGGCGACAACAAGTGCGGCACCGCCCAGATGCTGGGCGACGTCATCTACATCAGCGCCAGCGTGTGCGCCGGGCCCGCCGCCAAGGGCGCCCTGTACTCGCTCAAGGGCAAGAAGCTCGCCGACGTCGGCGGCAAGGACTTCGGCACCTACGGCTCGTCGGGCGTGCAGATCACCGCGACTCAGTGGGCGTTCCTCGAGGAGGGCGCCGCTGTCATCGCGCTCCAGGACGTGACGACCGGCAAGGTCGACAAGACGATCGATCTGCTCGCGCTGTGGAACCCGACGGCCGACGGCAGCGAAGGCGAGGCGCCGCGCGGCGGCGGTAACCCGGGCGAGTCCGCGCTCATTCGCGGGGGTGACGGCACGCTGCTGGTGATCGCGGGATCGCCGGCGGCGGGCAGCATCGGCGTGGTCGACCTCGCCAGCGGCGACACGACAGTGATCGCGGCGCTGGCGTGCGAGGCCGCGGACGTGCCCGGCGCCGGCGGTGGCGGCGACGGCAGCGGCCAGGGCGGCGGCGACCAGAGCGGCAGCGGCGGCGCAGGCGGCGAAGAGCTGAAGTAGCTGGGGCTATCGCGCGAACGCCGCCCGCATCACGGCGTCGGCCAGCTTCACCAGCGCCGCACGATCCGCGACCGTGCGCGGCGCCAGCATCGGGCCCAGGATCGCGCCCAGCGGTCGCCGGGCCTTCTTGTTGTCGACGCAGGCCTGCCCGAGCTTGCGGATCACGCCGTCGGGGTCGCCGGCGTTCGGGAGGTCGACCGGCCCGGGTCGCAGCTGCGGCGCGTCGCGCCAGCGCGCGCACGCGTGCATGAGCGCCGCCTGCTCGCTCCAGATCGTCGTCAGCTCCTGCATCCCGAGCGCGCGCGCGGCGAGGGTCTCGCCCAGCGCGGCGAACCCGAGCCAGGCCAGCCACATCCCCGGCAAGAGCGATGGCATCCACGTGCGGCCGGCGTACTGCCGCGGTCCGTAGAGCTCGTTGAAGCGCATCGACGGGGTCAGCCACAGCGCCGCTGCCAGCGTCGCGGCCGAAGGCGCCCGCCACGGCAGGCCGGTGAACGCGGCGAAGGCCTCGTCGGCGCTGGCCAGAGCGGCCGCCGCCTCGCCCCCGCTCGCGATCTGCGCGGCCAGCACCGCGCTCACCGCGCCGCCCACCTCGCCGCTCGCGGCCGCCGCGAAGCAGGCCGCGGCGATCGCGCGCTCGCGCTCGACCAGGAGCTTGCCCTCGGCCTCGGCGTCGGTCGCCGGCAACGCAGTACCCACGATCGCGGGATCGGCGATCACGTCGATCTGGGCCAGGATGTCCGCGTGGGCCTCGCCCTCGCCCGGCACTAGCGGGCAGATCACGCTGTTGAAGTCGACCACCGTCCAGCTCCCCAGCCGGAACACGCGATTGAACGGGAACAACCGGCACGCCGCCGGCTTGGCCGCACGTCCGTGATCGGTCTCGACGCGGCACAACCCGCCGTCGTCGAGGAACCAGCACCGATCGCGGGGATTGAACACGGTGAGCGCCGGCCCGCGCCGGCGCGTGAACACCGCCGCCTCCGGATACGCGCTCACCAGCCGGGCCAGTTCGCCGCCCGCGGCATCCAGCCCGATCCCGTGGCCCTTGCAGCAGGCGCCGCACCCGCGGCACTCGTAGGTCAGCCCGCGATCCGGCCAGGTGAAGAGCACGCGCTCGGGATCGATCACGCCGTCCGCACTCTATCAGGCGCACCAGGCCAGCGCCGTCAGAGCGCGTCGCCGGTGGTGTCCTCACTCTCCTCGGGCGTCCGCGGCACGTCCCGCCACTGTCCGCGTCCGGGCGTTTCCGGCTCGGTCACGACCGGTGGCGCGGCGGGCGGCTCGACCACGGCGCCGACATCGTCTCCGTTGCGCGGGCGGGCGGCAGCCCGATCGATGAGGATTCCGATCACCATCATGGAGAGGCCAGTTGCGGTCCATCCCGCACCCGTGTCACGGACGCCTGGTGAGCTGATCCCGGCGCCAGCGACCCCCATCGCCGTGATCGTCGCGCCTCCGACGACGAGCGCCTTGCCGCAGCCAGCGGCGAGGAGAGCGACAAGCGTGGCGGCGATCATGTGATGCATGTAACTGGCCCATTCAAGGGTCGGGCCACTGAGCAAGCGCGCGAAACCAAGTAGGGCCAGCGCCAGATCTCCACCACGGGTGCCTAATTCCCGAAGCCGCCGATGGCCGCGCCGGCGGAGACGGCGACGGCGGACTGGGAGAAGACCTGGAAGGCCTTGCGGATCTCGGTGGGGCTGTTGCGCGGCGTGAGGATCCAGCGATCGGGGATGCCCATGTCGCGGAAGACCTTGCAGAAGTCGGTGGTCCCGTCGTGAATGCCCATGGCGGCGATGACGTGGTTCTCCTGGGCCAGCATGTCGGCGACGAGGGCGCGGACCTCCTTGGGGCCGCAGCGGGTGGAGCCGTAGTCGCCGCCGTCGGTGATGAGCAGGGTGACGGTGCGGACGGGGACGCCGGCCTGGGCCAGCTCGGCGCTCTTGGCGATCACGGTGCCGAGCAGCACCACGGTCTGATCGTAGAGGGGCGTGCCGTGGCAGGGATCGTAGTTGGTGTCGTCCATCGTCACCGCAGCGTCGAGCGGGACGTAGGGATAGAGGACGTCGCCGTTGAGGTAGCGGCAGTGGGTGAAGACCTCGCCCGACTGGCGCGACTTGCGCAGCGCCTCGAGCACCAGGTTGTGGCCGTCGCGCACCGCGGCGGTGTTCTTGGCCCAGGCGATCGAGTTGGAGTCGTCGGGCATCATCGTCACCAGCACCACCTCGCTGGCGGTGACGTCGTCGACCGCCACACCGAGGCCGGCCTGGATCTGCGCGCCCAGATCGACCACGTCGAGGGCCTGCATCGACGCCGCCGAGAGCGCACCGGCCTTGTGGGCGTCGTCGAGGAGCTTCTGGGCGGTGCCCTTGGGACGCCGGTTGTTGTTGTCGTCGTCGTTGTTGTTGCTCATGAGGTTCTCCTTGTCGTGGCGGTCAGAGGCCGGGCCAGGTGGTGATGGGATCGGTGGAGCGGACCAGGTTCATGCCGGCGGCCGCGAAGCGAGCCAGCGCCTGGTCGGCGGCGGGGGTGAAGTCGGCGACGAAGCCGCCCTTGCCGTCGGGCACGGTCACCGAGCTCATGCAGTCGGTGACTACGTAGACCTTCTTGGCCAGGGCGGCGTCGAAGGCGACGATCTCGTCGAGCAGGTCGTCGATCGTGCTCTTGACGCAGTGGCTGGCGGCCTGGCCGGCGATGACCACGGCGTCGGCGCCGAGCAGCGTCTTGACGAACTGGGTGTTGCGCTGGGCCAGGGGCGAGCCGTCCCAGCGGGCGAGCACCTCGGGGCGCAGCACCGAGTAGTTCTCGGTGAGCGGGTTGCCGCCCTTGACCTCGACCCACGACTGCGCGCCGCGGGTGAAGGCGTGGAACATCCGCGCGGCGTGGACCACGCCGGCCAGGGCGTGGCCGTCGGAGCCGAGCAAGCAGTGCGGCGGCCAGAGGTAGAGCTGGTACTTGCCGGCCTTTTCCAGCTCCTCGCAGTAGAAGCGGACCTGCTTGCACAGCCAGGCGTAGTTGCCGCCGCACAGCCACTTGGCGACGGCCGGGTTGGGACGCACGGCGCCGCGGGAGATCTCGTTTGACGTGATGACGCGGTGGGCGGTGAGCGGCTGGTCGGCCTGATCGACCCAGAAAGCGGGGAAGAAGATCTGGTACGCGAAGTGGGTGTCCATGGTGGTCGTGATGTCGGTGATCACACCCAGGTTCTGGTAGACGAGCTCGGCGATACGACGCGAGTCGTCGATGGCGCCGGTGCCGCTGCGGCCGGCGACGTAGAGCGAGCCCTCGGGGAAGCAGAAGTCCTTCTGCACGTCGATGAGCAGCAGGTGGACGCGGCGCTCGTCGGCGCCGGACGGCCTGATGCCGTGGGTGCGCCGCCAGGCGGCGGCCGAAGTCGCGAGCGCGGCCTCGTCGGGGCGATAGGCCCACGACGCGGCCTGGGCGCGATCGTAGTGAGCGGGGAGCGGGAGCGGCGAGCTGAGTGCGGTCATGTGGATCCTCCTGCGCCGGCGCGGGCCGGACGCCATAGCGAGCGACTAGCGAGCGTTCAAACGTGACTCAGGTGTACGGGGTCACTGGTGACGCGCGGGGTCTGTTGGGCCGGGCGAACGAGGTCAACGCCCACGGGTCTCCTGGGTGAAGGTGAGCCGGACGGCGCGAGCGACGCTGCCGCCGACGAGAAGAGGGGCGCCGGCCTTGCGGACCGCGAGGCCGCCGGGCGCCACGGCGAGATCGTCGGCGGCGACGACGAAGTCGCGGGTGTCGGGGAAGCGGCGGGTGACGCGCAGCGCGGCGCCGTCGAGCTCGACGCGCACGACGCCGTCGTCGGTGGGGACGAGCAGCATGGCGCCGGCCGCGCAGGCGCCGGCGAGACCGGCCAGCCAGGCGTGATCGGCCTGGCCGCCGAGGTCGGCGGCGTCGGCGCTGGCCTCGCCCAGCACGCGGCCCTGACCGACAGCGACCACGCGCACGCGCTCGCGCGCGCCGTCCATCTCGCGCCACCACAACCAGGCCCGATCGTCGCCGAGGACGCAGCCCTGGGCGACGATGCGGCCGCGGATCGCCGGCAGGCGAGCGCGATCGTCGACGCCGCGCCGGCCGGGCACGAAGGTGAGCGCGACCGCGTAACCGCCGGCGCGCCACAGGCCGGCGCCGAGGTTGGCGCCGACCCAGGCCCGGGTGGCGCCGGGGACGATCTGACCGACGACCTCGGGGCCGAGGTGGGTACGGTGCCAGAGCGCGGCGCCGGTCATCCACATGGCGGTGCCCGGACCGGCGTCGGCTCGAACCTCGTGGGCGCCCCAGGTGATCGAGTGCGGATCGATGGGCGTGACGGTGAGATCGCCAAACGACGCCGGCACGGCGACGCGGCGGTCGCAGGCCGGACAGCGCGCGCGCGCGTGATCGAGGCCGCAGGTGGTGCAGCGGCGCAGGCGCAGGCGATCGAGCAACGCCGGTGGGAATGGCGCGCGCTGGCCGCGATCGAAGACGGCGGCGAAGTGGTCGAGCAGCTCGTCGGAGAGGACGGCCAGGGGCGCAGCCGAGCGCGGGTACACGATCTCCGGGTCGAAGACGCTGGGGCCGCGCAGCGGGCGGGCGGCGGGCGCGACCCGGCGGGTCGGATCGGCGGGCTGGTGCACGCCGCCGAACGGACCGACCCAGCACAGGGTGCGGAACAGCATGACCGCGTAGGCGAACCAGTCGGAGAGCTGATCGTGTGGCTTGATCAGGCCCGGCGCTGGCAGCGACGGATCGCACAGGCGTGGATCGACGAAGCGCTCGGTGAACATCAGGCTCGGCCACGCACCCCAGGCGAAGCTGTCGGCGTCGATGAGCCAGGCCCGCCCACCGTCGACGAGGACGTTGCCGTCGTTGAAGTCGCCGATCACCACGCCGGCGCGGTGAAGCGCGGCGACGGTGGCGTGCAGATCGCGGAGCGCGGCGACCAGCTCGTCGAGCTCCACGCCGCCGGCGCGGCGCACGCGCGGCTCGCCGAGCTCGTAGAGCGGACGACCGGGCAGCTTGTCCATGACGTAGCCGAGGACGGCGCGCTTCTTGACATCGCGGGCCAGCGCACGCGGCGCGGCGACGCGGGCCGGCAGGTTGCGAGGAAAGCTCCCCAGCCGCGCCTCGGCGTCGCCGAGGCGGGCGGCGGCGGCGGCCTCGCGCAGCTTGTCGCCGACGACGTCGGGGTGCCTGGGACCCTTGTAGAGCTTGAGCGCGCGGGCACCCAGATCGTAGACGTCGGCCTCGCCGCCGTGGCCGAGCAACGGCACCGACGTCAGATCGATCGTGTCACCGTCGACGAGCACCTTCACCGCAGGCTCCAGCGCGCCATCGCGATCGTGGTGTCGTCGTCGAGCAGCGCGGGCGTGCGCACGACGCGGCGGGCGTCCCAGTCGATCTCGACCTGGTCCTCGGCCAGCAGCGAGAGGCGGCGGGTGAGCGCCGCCGGGTTGCGGAAGACGATATCGGCGGCGAGCCCGGTGAGATCGGGCAAGGCACCGGCGCCGTCGCTGGCGATGGCGACGCGGTCGATCTCGCGCGGATCGGCGAGCCAGGTCAGGCCGGCCGGACGCGGGCCGACCAGGGCCTGGGCCAGGTAGGGCGGCTGGTTCTCGGGATACGGGCCGACCACGCGGATGGCGTCGCCCAGCGCGATGACGCCGTCGCCGATCGCATGCACGGCGATCACCTCGGGCGTGATCACCGCGGCCAGCGAGGTGAACATGAAGTGGTCGATGACCACCGCCGTCGGATCGGCGGCCATGGCGCCCGACAGCTCGCGCAGGCGGACGATGACGTCGTCGCCCGCGGCCTCGAACAACGTGGCGTCGGCGGCCGCGCCGGCGTCGAGGCGATCGGCGAGCGCACGACTCCAGAGCCGAGCACCCAGGGCCGCCCCGACCTCGCTGCGCGGCGCGCCGCCGCACCCATCACAGACGACGAGCACCACACCGCACCGGGTCCGGATCCACGACACGGCGTCCTGATTGGGACGGGCCATCCGCCGATGCACGCGACCGGCGACGCTGCCCGTGGCCACCTCAGTGTTCATCATACACACTTGATAGTGTCTTACAGACACTATGTCAAGCGCAGGTGCGTAAGCCCTCGTCCCGCCTGGTATGATCGGTCGGTGGGGACGCTTCGCCTCGTCGTGGCCGCGGTGGCCTGCGCCACCGCGTGCAAGCAAGGCTCGAACGGCAACAAGGATGTCCCGCCGGCGACCGGCGCGGCCAGCGCGGCCGGCAGCCTCGCCGGCGCCGTCGAGTCACCGGCGTCGCCGCCACCCGCGGCCTCGCGCCCCGATATCGCCGCCCCGGTGGCCGCCGCGGGCAGCGCTCCCGAGATCGTGCTCGATGACCTCTACCGCGCGCCCGGTGGAGGCGCGCTCTTCCGCGCCCCCGACCTCGCGGTGTTGAAGCAGTCGTGGAGTCGGACCTTCCGCCGCGACGGCGCGGTCGCTGCGATCCAGTACACCTACGTCGACGGGCCTCGCCGCGCCCAGATCGAGCTGCGCTTCCCGCCGCACCAGCCCACCGCGATGGCGGCCCGCGCCCTGGCCGAGGCCAGCGCGGCCTCGGTCGCCAAGCAGATGCCCGACGTCAAGACGCTGGGCGGCCGCGAGCTGCCGCTGCCCGGCGGCTCGGCCTGGGGCGTCGGTCTCGAGACCACGCTCGCCGGCGCCAAGGTCGTGATCGGCGTCGTCGCCATCACCGACGGCGGCGACGCGGTGCTTGTCACCACCGTCGCCCACGCCGAGCTCTACGAGGCGCCGGCGGTCAAGCCCGTGCTCGACGGCCTCTTCGCCGGAATCCAGGTCGGCCGCAAGGTGACGAGCGCGCCGTCGCTGGCGCCGGCCACGACGCTGTCTGGGGTCTTCATCCGCATCGGCCCCGATCTGGGCGAGGTGCACGTCGTCCAGTTCGACCCGCGCGGCTGGGCTCTGCTCGATCGCGACGTCGGCCGCGTCGATCTCGATGCGGCCCACGCCGCCCGCGGCGGAGCGCTGTCCCGATACCAGGTCGCCGGCGACGAGATCCGGGTGACCGACCCGCGCGGCCGCGTGGCCGCGTTCCGCCTCAACGGCGGCGACCTCGAGCACGACGGCCGCACCTACTGCCGCAGCGCCTCCACCGACGGCTGGACCCTGCGCGGGACCTACGAATCACCGACCTTCGTCAACACCACCGGCCTGACCGGCGAGACCTTCACCGCCAACGCGTCGTCCCGCTACGTCTTCGCCGCCGACGGGACCTTCCGCGACTCGTCGACGGTCTCGGCCACGCTGTCGCAACCGACCACACCCGGCGGACCGGCCACGCCCAGCGTGACCAGCGGCTCGAGCGGCGGCGCCAGCGGCACGTACCGCATCCGCGGTGATCGCCTGGAGCTGACCCGCGGCGGCCAGACCACGAGTCTGCCGTTCTACGCCCGCGCCTGCGCCGGCAAACCGTCGAACAGCATGGTCGTCATCGGCGGCGACCTCTACCTGCTCGACGACGACTGAGTCAGGCCAGGCGGCGGAGCACGCGCGGCGGCAGGAGGGCCCGCAGGCTCATACCGCCGGGCGTGGGTGCGCCCTCCAGGACGGCGATGCCGCCTTTCTTGAGCGGAATGGTCTCGCCGTGGCGTGGCTCGCCGGTGGTGAGCAAGGCGATGAGCTCGCCGAGCCACGGCTCGTGACCGATGACGGCCACGCGCGGCACCGCGGCCTCGGCGACGGCGGAGAGGAGCTCGGCCCGCGGCGACGTGCACAAATGCGGGCAGACGCTGGCGCTGCCGCCGGCGCGCAGAAGTGGGAGCGCGAGATCGGCGGTCTCGGCGGCGCGGCGCCACGGGCTCGACAGGATGCGATCGAGGCGGAGGTCGAGCGTGCGCAGCCCGCGCACCACCTGCTTGAAGCGGCGCCGCCCACGATCGGTGAGCGGTCGCTCGCCGTCGACCATCTCGGGGGAGCGCTCGACAGCGATGGCGTGGCGGATCACGACGAGCTCCATGCCTCGACGGTACACCCTCCCGACGCGTCACGATGCCACGCGTGGGCGGCCTTGACCGTTCGCGCGACCCATGGGAAACCGCACTCATGCTCCGTGCCCTGGCGATCTCCTCGATCCTGCTCGCGGTGGCAGCCTGCGGCGGGAAGGCCACGCCGGCGACGTCGACCACCACCAGCGAGCACGCCGGTGGCGAGCACGCGGCAGGTGGCCACGAGCACGACTTCCCCGCCGAGGTCGCGGCGTTCCACGACAAGCTGTCGCCGCTGTGGCACGCCGACCCGGGCGCCGCCCGCACCGACTCGACCTGCACCGCCACTGGCGAGCTCGACCAGCTCGCCGAGGGAGTGCAGAACGCCGCCGCGCCCGCGAACGTCGACAGCGCGGCCTGGAGCCAGAAGGTCACCGAGCTCCGCGAGGCCCTGACCAGGCTCGGCGAAGGCTGCCTCGGCACCGACCACACCTCCTTCGACGCCGACTTCACGGCCGTCCACGACGCCTTCCACCACCTCATCGCGCTGTTGCCCCAGCCCGAGCACCACGGATGACTCAACGCCTGTGGCATCACGGTGAGCAGTACGCCGGCGACACGCTCGATCCGGCGACCTGCCCCGACGATCCGCTGACCCTGTTCGCGGCGTGGTTCACCTTCGCCGAGGCTAACGTCACCTCGTACGTCAACGCGATGACCCTGGCCACCACGGATGCCGAGGGCCGCCCGTCGGCGCGCATCGTGCTGCTCAAGGAGGTGGACGAGCGCGGCTTCGTGTTCTTCACCAGCTACCAGAGCCGCAAGGCCCGCGAGCTCGAGGACGGCGGTCGCGCCGCCCTGCTCTTCTTCTGGGCCGCGCTCGATCGCCAGGTCCGCGTCGAGGGCGCGGTGGAGCGGATCGAGGCCGACCGATCCGACGCTTACTTCGCGTCCCGCCCGCTCGGCAGCCGCATCGGCGCCATCGCGTCGCCGCAATCGCAGCCGCTGGCCAGCCGGGCCGAGCTCGAGGCGCGGATCGCTGCGGTCGAGGTCTCGCTGGCCGGCGCCGAGCCGGTGCGCCCGTCGACGTGGGGTGGCTATCGCGTCGTGCCCGACGCGATCGAATTCTGGCAGGGCCAGCCCAGCCGCCTGCACGACCGCGTTTTCTACCAGCGCAGCGACGACGGGGCGTGGTCGCGGATCCGCCTGGCGCCCTGATCCGGTCGCCAGCCGCTCGCTACCGCAGCGGCTTCAGGCCCCGCTGGGTCCGGTACTGGTTGACGGCGCGGTGGACGGTCTCGTCGTGGGTCAAGAGCTTGGCCAGCTGCGACGAGCCCATGCCGAGGTGGGCCGCGGTCACCGCGAGCTCGGCGCCAGCGGCGACGAAGACGTCGAGGAGATGGGCCATCGCCACCCAGTAGGTCGCCGTCTGCCGGGTCCTGGCACCTAGCGGCGCGGTCCCGCCGGCCACGAGCGCTGCCAGCCGCGCCCCGGGCACGAACCCGTCGAGCACCACCGGCTCGCGCACGCCCATGGCCAGGGCGCCGCGCATGCGCTTGACCGCGTTGACCTTGTTCTCGTGTTGCGATCGACTCTCGTCGGCGTGCGCCGACACGCCGGTGGCGACGTGACGCACGCGCACCGCGCTCTCGGTCTTGTTGCGATGCTGGCCACCGGGCCCGCTGGCCCGGTAGCGATCGACCTCGCACTGCCGCACCAGCTCATCGTCGCTGGCGAGGATGAGGGCGTCGCGCCCGCTCACGCCGGCCCGATCAATTGGCCTGCGACGGCGGCGGTGGCGCGACCGGCGAGGCCGGTCCCCCCGGCTTCGCCTTCGGCGCACTCTCGGTCGGCTCGACGTAGATGTCGACGCCGCCGCGCTCGCCGGCGCGGCCGATCTCGACGCGGCTCGGCCCCTCGGCGGCGAGGGTGTTGATCAGGCGATCGAGCCCGTCGTCGCACGGCACGTTCATGTCCTTGCACATGCCGTGCAGTACCTCGAGCGGCATGCCAGGGACGATCGCTCCGATCCGGGTGATCTGCCCCGAGCGCACGCGGATGGTGAGGCCGAAGCTGGGATGAGGAGCGCCCTTCAGGGTCTCGATCACCGACGCCGGCAACCCCGCGTTGGTGAACTGACGGAAGGCCTCGTCGATCCCGGCCACCTGCGACGCCACGTCGGTGCCCGACTCGGCCAGCTCGATCTCGGTGTACGCGTTCTCTCCGATCGACTGGGTGAAGCGCTCGACGCGCTCGATCTTGCGATCGGCCACCCACTTCTTGATCTTGAACTTGGCCTCGTGGGTCCCGAACAGCGGCTCGACTTGCTCCCACGGCTTGGGATCCCAGAAGTGCCAGCCGGTCGAGACCTTGCCGCCCCAGACACCGACCCAGGATCCGACCAGCTTGGGCTCGAGCTTCTCGCCCATGGCATCGAGGATCGCGGCGTCGCTCTTGGCGATGTTGCAGAGCTTCAGGTAGTCGGCCATCTTGGGCACCATGCCCGCCGGATCGCCCCACGCGCCCCACCACATGCGGCGCAGGTCCGAGCCCAGCATCGCCAGGTAGCTGACCGTGTGCCCCATCGGCATCTCGGGCGGTGACGGGATGTGCTCGAGCCATCGATCGAGGTGGATGTCCATCCACTCCTCGACGATCGGGAGCCCTGACAGCGTGATCTGCAGGTTGAGCCGGATCGACAACGCCCGGTTCAGCGCGTGCTCGAGCGACATGGCACCCCTTCGGTTGAAACGTACCTCACGGGCACACTCGATCGCCACGGGAGTGGCCGATTTCCCGGCGACGGGATCCGGGCTGGCTCGCTAATCGCCCGCTGGGTCTTCGCGCTCGCCGCGGATGCGGGGCAGCAGCATCACGAAGTTGCACGGGGCCTGGCGATGGTCGAGCTGGGCAAGGAGGATCTTCTCCATCGCCGTCCTCACGCCGCCCGGTGAGCCAGGCAACAGGAACACGTAGGTGCGATCGCACAGCGCCGCTTCGGCGCGGCTCTGGATCGTCGAGCTGCCGATCTCGGCGTACGACAGCCAGCGGAACAGCTCGCCGAAGCCGGGGATGGCCTTGGTGACGAGCGGCGCGAGCGCCTCGGGGGTGACGTCGCGCGGGGTGACGCCGGTGCCGCCGGTGGCGATGATGACCTCCACCTCCGGATCCGCGATCCAGGCCTGGAGCTGGGCTCGGATCACGTCGCGGTTGTCCTTGACGATGGCGCGGGCGGCGATGCGGTGGCCGGCACCCTCGAGCAACTCGACCGCGACCGCCCCGCTCCGGTCGTCCTCGAGCGTCCGGGTGTCGGACACGGTGAGCACGCCGACGCCGACCGGGATGAACTCGCGGGTTGGCTTCATACGACCAGGTTGACCAGACGGCCCTTGACGTAGACCTCGCGCTTGATCGGCTTGCCGGCCAGGAACTCGACCACCTTGGGCTCGGCGCGGGCGGCAGCGAGCACATCGGCCTCGGCGGCGTCAGCGGCGACGTCGATGGTGCCGCGCAGCTTGCCCTGGACCTGGATCGCGATCGTGATGGTGTCGCGCTTGAGCTTGGCCTCGTCGAAGGCCGGCCACGGCGCGGCGCTGATCGACGTGCGGTGACCGAGCCGCTCCCACAGCTCCTCGGCCACGTGGGGCGCGAACGGCGACAGGATGCGCAGGAACTGCTCGTACCAGTCCTTGGGGATGGTGGTGGACTTGGTGCACTCGTTGACGAACACCATCATGTCGGCGATGGCCACGTTCAGGCGCAGGCTCTCGACGCCCTCGCTCACCCGCTTGATGGCCTGGTGCAGCGCGCGCTCGACGTCGCGCTGATCGCCGCTGGGCCCGTCGGCGAGCTTGCCGCTGGGGCCGCCGGTCTCGTCGTCGACGGCCAGGCGCCAGGTGCGATCGAGGAAGCGGCGGCAGCCGGAGACGCCGTCGGTGGCCCAGTCGGTGCCTTCCTCGAGCGGCCCCATGAACAGCTCGTAGAGGCGCAGCGAGTCGGCGCCGTACTCGTCGCACATGTCGTCCGGGTTGACGACGTTGTACTTCGACTTCGACATCTTCTCGCTGCGGGTCTCGACCGGCTCGCGGCTCTCCTTGGCCAGCCACGTGCTGCCGACCTTCTCGACCTCGTCGTCGTAGTAGTAGCGGCCGCGTGTGTCGCGGAACGACGGCTTGTGGATCATGCCCTGGTGGAACAGGCGCGCGAATGGCTCCTTGGTGTGGACCAGGCCGCAGTCGAAGAGCACCTTGTGCCAGAAGCGGGCGTAGAGCAGGTGCAGGGTCGCGTGCTCGGAGCCGCCGACGTAGAGGTCGACGTTCATCCAGTACTTCTCTTCCTCGGCATCCCAGGCCACGTCGTCGCGCTGCGGTGAGAGGAAGCGCAGGTAGTACCAGCACGAGCCGGCCCACTGCGGCATGGTGTTGGTCTCGCGCATCGCCGGCCGCCCGGTCTCGGGATCGGCGGTCCGGATCCAGTCGACGGCGCGGGCCAGCGGCGGCCGGCCGTCGGACGTCGGCTTGAACTCGTCGAGCTCGGGCAAGATCACGGGCAACGCGCTCTCGGGCAGCACCTTCACGGTGCCATCGTCGAGCTCGATGGTCGGGAACGGCTCGCCCCAGTAGCGCTGGCGCGAGAACAACCAGTCGCGCAGGCGATATCGCACGCTCCGCTCGCCTTTGCCGCGCTCGGCCAGCCAGGCGATGACCTTGTCCTTGGCATCGTCGTTGTCGAGGCCGTCGAGGAAGGCGCTGTTGACGTGAGCGCCGTCGCCGACGTACGCGGCTTGTGCGACGTCGCCGCCCTTCACCACCTCGACGATCGGCAAGCCGAACCTGGTGGCGAACGCCCAGTCGCGCTCGTCGTGGGCCGGGCACGCGAACACCGCGCCGGTGCCGTAGGAGGCCAGCACGTAGTCGGCGACCCAGATCGGGATCTCGACACCGTTGACCGGATTGATCGCCATCGTGCCGGTGAACACGCCGGTCTTGGGCGCGTCAGCGGCCTCGGTCATACGGTCGCGCTCGCTGCGCTTGCCGGTCTCGGCCCGGTAGGCCTCGACGGCGGCGCGCTGCGCTGGCGTGGTGATCGCATCGACCAGCTTGTGCTCGGGCGCGAGCACCACGTAGGTGCCGCCGAAAAGCGTGTCAGGCCGGGTGGTGAAGACCTGGATGACGTCGCTCGTACCGGCCATCGCGAAGTCGACGTTGGCGCCGATCGAACGGCCGATCCACTCGCGCTGCATCGCCAGCGTGCCGGCCGGCCAGTCGAGTTCGTCGAGATCGTCGATCAGGCGATCGGCGTAGGCCGTGATGCGCAGCATCCACTGCTTCATCAGCCGACGCTCGACCGGATCACCGGTCTCGATGTAGACGCCGTCCTTGACCTCCTCGTTGGCGAGGACGGTTCCCAGCGCCGGACAGAAGTTGACGGCGACCTCGGCCTGGTAGGCCAGGCCCTTCTCCCACAGCTTCAGGAGGATCCACTGCGTCCACTTGTAGTAACGAGGATCGCTGGTGGCGAGCTCGCGATCCCAGTCGTAGCTCAGGCCGAGCCGGCTGAGCTGCTGCTTGAACGTCGCGATGTTGCGCTCGGTGATGATGCGCGGGTGGATGTTCTCCTTCTCTGCCTGGCGCTCGGCCGGCAGGCCGAAGCTATCCCAGCCCATCACCCGCAGCACGTTGAAGCCCATCATCCGGCGCGCGCGCGCGACCACGTCGGTCGCGGTGTAGCCCTTGGGGTGACCGACGTGGAGGCCGGCACCGCTCGGGTAGGGGAACATGTCGAGCACGTAGTACTTGGGCCGGGTGCGATCGGTCGGGGTCGCGAACGTGCGCTCGCGGGCCCAGCGATCCTGCCAGCGGGCGTCGATGCTCTTGTGATCGAACGACGGCATGCGCTCAGCTCGCCAGCGCCGTCGTGATGCGCGCGGTGACCTCGTCGGGCGTGCCCACGCCGTCGACGCGGCGGAGGATGCCCAGGTCCTGGTAGAAGCGGATGGTCGGCGCCGTCCACGAGCTGTAGTAGTGCAGCCGCTCGTTGATGGCCTCGGCGGTGTCGTCCTTGCGGTGGACGAGGCGGCCCACGATGTCGGCCGGCGGCGGATTGAAGGTGAGGTGATAGATCGTGCCGGTGACCGGATCGTTGCGGCGGCCGACGCCGCGATCGACCAGGAGCCCGTCGGGGACCTCGATGAGCAGCACGCGATCGATGGCGTAGCCGGCGCTGGTCATGGCCGCCTGCAGGGCCTCGGCCTGCGGGATGGTGCGCGGGAAGCCGTCGAGCATGAAGCCGTTGGCCGCGTCGGGCTTGGCGATGCGCTCGAGGATCATGCCGATGACCACGTCGTCGGGCACGAGCTTGCCGGCCTTCATGTAGCCGTCGGCGGCCACGCCCATGGCGGTGCCTTCCTTGACCGCGGCGCGCAACATGTCACCGCTGGAGATGTGCGGGATGTGGAGCTTGTCGACGAGGCGCGCGGCCTGGGTTCCCTTGCCGGCGCCCGGTGGTCCGATGAGGATCATGCGCATGATTCCCGGGGACTCTGGCACGGTATCCTGCCGAGGTGAAGCACCCGCCGTGGCTGGTCGCGCTCAACCTGGTGTTCGCTGCGCTGTTTGTGGTTTCGGCCGGAATCCAGCACAACGACCCCGATCCCCTGCGCTGGATCGCCCTCTACGGCGCCGCGGCAGTGGCGACCGTGGCCGCCCTGCACGTGCCCCGCGCGTGGGTCGCGGCCGCGCTGCTCGGCCTCGTCGCCGCGGCGTGGGCCGCGTCCCTCTGGTACGACGTCAGCGGCCACGTCGAGGCCTCCGACGCCTGGCGCAAGATGTCCGAGAAGGGCGGCAAGGTGGAGGCGCTGCGCGAGGCCGGCGGCCTCACCATCGTCGCCGTGTGGCTCGCCATCTCGACCCTCGCCGGCCGCCGCCGCTCCAGCCGCTGACATCGTACTCCCCGGTCCACGTCCCCTACCTGACCGGCACTGGAGTCAGGGCGCGGTGACGACGATGTCGTCGACGTGGATGGGGCCGGGTGGGCCGCCGTTGCCGGGCGTGACGGTGTTCCAGGCATCGACGGCCAGGTCGCCGGGGGTGTTCTGGAGCGCGGCGGTGGCGTCGGTGGCGGTGACGGTCCACGTCGTGGGCTCGGCGGCGCCGGCCGGCCACATCCGCGCCGAGAGCGTGGTCTCGGCGCCGGTCTGGGTGCAGCGAAAGCGCACCGCGTAGCTCTGGCCGGCGACGATCGCGGGCACCGGCATCCGGCTCAGCGACTCCTCGACGCCGTCGCGCTCCCGCCAGACGCCGATCTGCGGGCCGCGGAAGGCCTCGACGAACACGGCGTAGCCGCTGCCGTGGGTCGCACCGTCGCGGAGGTAGCCGCCGTTCTGGCGCACGTAGAGGCCAACGCCCTGGCGCCCCGGCTCGGCCATCGACAGCGTGAAGGTCACCTCGACGTCGACGGTGCCGGCCGGCAACGCGTGGCCCATGCGCGCCAGGGTATAGGCGCTCAGCACCGGCACCAGCCGGCCGCGGCCGCTCTCGACGGTCGCGTTCTCGACGCCGCCGAGCACGCGCCAGCTCGCCGGCCACGCCCCGCTTCCGTTGCTGAACTCCTCGCGCCAGAGCTCGCCGCCACCCCCGCCGCCG
>SXJR01000414.1 GCA_005779305.1 Myxococcales bacterium | reverse complement strand
CGAGCACCGCGCGCGCCTCGGCGCTGACCGGCACCGGCGGCCCGCCGGCGCCACGGTTGACCGCGACCAGCTCGCTGGCGTCGTCCCACGAGCCGAGGCGGCGCGCCAGGGCGTCCAGCTCGTCGAGCGCTTCTTCGGCGGTTGCCGCCGCCACATCACGACGCGCTGGCGCGGTCGCGATCGTGATCGACCGGGCCGGTCCGCCCTCGTCGCGGGCTACCGTCACGAGCACGGACTCCTCGGCCCCGGCCGCGCCCGCGCGCACGCCCCACGCCACGGCGGCGAGGGCCAGCGCGCCGGTGGTGCCGACGATCACTCGATCGAGGTGACGTAGCGCAGCAGGCACTCGAGCTCCCAGATGGAGAGGTGAGAGGTGGCACCATGGGTGTCGGGCACGCCGCCCTGTTCGTTCTTGCCGAGCTCGCGGAGCTCCGGACGCTCCGCTTGCAGGCGGGGAAAGCGAAGCGAGCGCAGCGCCGGGTGCTGCGGTGTCGCCAGCACCTCGCGGATGGTGATCGCGCCGCCATGGTGGAGCAGGCGCGGCGGCCGGGCCCACAGCCCGCGCAGCGACGGCGCGACGAAGTGGCCGAGGTGAGCCTGCATGCGCCCTCGGTCGACGGGATCCCAGGTGCGCGTGTAGCCGGCGCGGGCGTCGATCCAGCTCGGGCTGATCAGGCGGTGGATCGCGTCGCGCGTCGTCGGCGTCACCAGCGGCGGGAAGCTGCGGTTCGGGTTGGCGGGGTGGACCTTGTCGGTGAAGGTCGGCGCCGGATGGCAGCCGGCGCAGCCGACCTCGGCGCTCTCGAAGAGGCGCCTCCCCTCGACCACCATCGGATCCTCGGGATCCTCGGGGTTGGGCAGGAGGCGGCCCTCGCCGCCCTGGAACTCGGCGACCACGCGTTGCAGCTCGCGCAGGCCCCACGGCCGCCCCAGCCAGCGCTCGCTCTGCTGCCTCAGGAACGCGTCTCGCCGTGCCACCAGATCGGCGACGGTGACGCCGGCGACGTCGAGCGGCCGGCCGGTGATCTTGTAGGTCGCATGGGCCGAGCGACCGAGCTCCACGGCGCTCGCCGGCTCCGCACGGATCGCCGTGAAGTCGCCGGCCGGCGTCGGGGCCAGGAAGTCCTCGAGCGGCGCCTGATCCATCATCGGGCCCAGCGGCTCGGCGACCGCCAGCACGCCCACGGCGAGCATCGGCGCATCGTGGAAGAGGCCGCGCATGTCGGGCACCTCGCGACTCCCGCCGGTGCGCTCGTCGCGGGTCGCGCTCTGTCCGGTCACCGCGTTGACGCTCCACTTCCGTCCGTCGGAGGTGTCGCGGTAGTGACAATGTACGCAGGACGCGTCGAGGTCGGGAGAGAACAGCGCCGAGCGCGCGTACAGCTCGCCGCGCTCGCGATCGGTGGCGGGGAACGGCGCGTCACGAGCCAGCCGCAGCGTGGCGCGCCCGTCGCGCGTGAGCTCGACGAAGGTCAGGGTGTCGCCGAGGTGATCGGCGACGACCATCGTGTCGCCGGCGAGCGCGATGCCGGACGGGCCGAGGCCAGTCGCGAGCACGCGCCGGGGCCGCAGGCGCTCGAGTGGCGGCGCGGTCGGATCGAGCTGCCACTCCTGCACCTCGAACGTGCCCGCCATCGTGATCCACATCCGGTCGCCGCGCCGGACGATCTGCTCCGGGAGCGCGCCCACCACCTGGCGCAACGCCGCCGGGATGTCGCCGGTGGTGTCGCCGGCCAGCGCCTCGAAGCTGTCGGCGCCGTAGCGGGTGAGTTCGTCGGTCGCGGCGTAGCGGGCGGCATCACGGGCGCCGGCGCGCACGACGATCACGTCGTTGCCGACGTCGCGGAATTTCTCCTGGCGCGTGCCGTCGACGTCATCGAACGGCCCCGCCGGCCGTTGCTGCTCCATCGGCAGCGGCTTGCCGGTGGCGAGGTCGCGCAGGAGGGTGCGATCGGCAAGCGGCTGGTCGACGGCGAGGCTCTCGCGGCCGGGATCCCGGCTCCCCGGGTGACCGGAGCCGAGGCCGTGGGTGGTCAGCACCAACCAGCCGTCGACCTCGACGACGTCCGTCACCGGCGAGCGGGTGGCGATGCGCCCGACCTCGCGGTGGGTGGTCAGATCCACCACCGAGACGTCCAGGCTCCCGGTGTTGGCGACGTACAGCGTGCGGCCGTCGCCTGCGAGCGCGAGATCGCGGGGCTTGCTGCCCACGTCGATGCCGGGGCCGGCGTTGGGCGAGGCCTCGATCCACGCGCGCAGGGCCCGGAGGTCGGGGTCATCGAGGGAGTGGAAGACCGCGCCGCCCGGGTGGTGGTAGCCGTTGGTGGCGTCGGCCAGCCCACCGAGCCTCGCCGGCAGCACCGCCCGGAGCAGCGGACTGCCGTCGGCATCGCCGGGAAAGACGTGGACGGCGGCGCTGGTGAACGCCTCGTCGCGATCGGGACCGGCGACGAAGCCGCCGCTGCGGTACAGGTGACACGTCGACTGACCGCAGCGACCGCGCACGATCGCGTGCAGACCTTCGACACCGCGCGCGTCGTCACCAGCGAACGCGACGCGATCGAGCCCTTGGTCGACGAGCGAGCCGTCGAGGCGGTCGCCGCGATCGACGAGGTCGACGACGATGACCTGGTCCTTCCAGAAGTTGCTGAGGTACGCCCGGGCTCCGTCGGGGGCGATGACGAGATCGTCGCAGTAGAAGGGGACGGAGATCTCGGCGACCACGCGCTCGATGGTCGTGTCGATCACCGACACGAAGCTCGAGAACCGGTTGGTGACCAGGAGCCAGCGCCCGCCGGGATGGAGCGCCAGACCGTACGGTTGCGCGCCGACGTCGATCCGGGCGCGCTCGGCTCGGGTCACGACGTCGACCACCAGGACCTCGTGACCCGGCGCCGCCTCGGTCCCGGCCAGCGTCACGTAGGCGCGCCCGCCGTCAGCGGAAGCGACGACGCGGTACGGCCGCACGCGCCGCGGCCCCGGTGCAGCGTCGGGATCGGGGTCGCCCACCGGCGTCAACGACCGGCGCTCGAGACTCGGTTCGCGCGGGGCCGACGACGGCGCTGCCACCGAGGTCGACGAGAGAGCGCGGCGGTGCAGCGACACCGCCACGCCGGCGCCGATCGCGGCCATGGCCAGCGCCGCGATGACGCGTTCCGCCGTGTATCGGGTGCGCCTCATACCCCGTTCGCCCCATGTTAATCAGGCGGTGCGCGGCCGAGTTGACCGTCGTCAACTGCCGGGAAGCCCCTGTTCGCCCGGTGGAACAAGCGATACACAGCGTCCAGATGAAGCATCGTTTCGCCATCGCCCTGTTCACCGCCACCCTCGTCCTCACCGGCTGCAAGAAGAACGAGGCCAAGGAGCCCACCACCGCGGAGCTCGCCCCCCTGCCGGACTCGGCCGCGACCCCGCCGCCCGCCGAGGCCCCTGCCACCCCGGCCCCGACACCGACCCTGACCGGCGCCGAGTTCGACGCGTTGATGGGCAAGGCGGTCGCGATGTTCACGGCGATGGGCGACGCCGCCGACAAGAGCGGCGACGACTGCGGCAAGCTCGCCGCCTCGCTCGACAAGGTGTTGGCCGACAACCAGCCGTTCATGGCCGAGATGCGGAAGTACAAGGACAACGAGGAGATGAACCGGATGGCCGAGGAGTGGATGAAGGTCCACCAGGCCGAGGTGATGACGCCGATGATGAAGGTCGCGGGCGCCGGCCAGAAGTGCGCGGACCACCCCGAGTTCGCGAAGGTCATGGAGAAGTTCAGCGAGATGGGGAACTGACCCCGGGCTGCACCGATTAGTGTTCATGATACACTATCAGGATGCAATGCACGACGGTCCTCCCCGGAAAGGGGCGCCCCTACCTCGACGGTGACAGCCTGGACCACGGCGCGGCGCTGGTGATGCGCGTCGACGGGTTCCTGAGCGACGGCGAGTGCGCGCGCGAGGTCGAGCGGATCGCGGCGCTGGGGCCCGAGGTCGCGCCGATCAGCACGGCGGCGGGCTTCGTCATGCGGCCCGACGTGCGCAACAACGAGCGGGTGATGTTCGACGACGTGGCGCTAGCGAGCGCGCTGTTCGAGCGGCTGCGACCGATGTTGCCCGACGTGCTGTGCGGGATGGTCCCCGTCGGGGTCAACGAGCGCTTCCGCGGCTATCGCTACGGTCCCGGCCAGAAGTTCGGGGCCCACTACGACGGCGCGTTCGTGCGCAGTCGCGACGAGCGCAGCCTGCTCACCTTCATGATCTACCTCGACGAGGGCAGCACCGGCGGCGAGACGCGCTTCCTCGATCACGACGTGGCGGTCACGCCCCGGCGCGGCACGGCGTTGCTGTTCCAGCACTTCCTGCTCCACGAGGGCGCCGAGCTGAGCGCCGGGCGAAAGCACGTGCTGCGCTCCGACGTGATGTACCGCACCGCCGCGTGACCCGTGTCGGGTCACCGGCCTACCCTCGCGACATGGCTCACTCGCTCTACTACTACCTGTCGCGCGCCACCGCGCTCGAACCGGCCGAGGCGGCGGCATCGCCCTGACCGCACCGCCGCGTGACCGGTGTCGGTGGGGGCGAGACAGCCTGGTCGACTGGTCGGCTCGCGCGACCGCCCGGCCTTCGAGATGGTGTGCAGCGACATGGGCGCCGCGCCATCAAGGCGGTCTGAGCCCGGTCAACGCTCAAGGCGCCGTGGTATTCGCGTACGGTGCGGCGGCGCGGCACTGCTGGCCGCGCAGCGACGGACACGGCGGCAAGGGGGCTGGGATGGTGACGCTCGGGATCACCGGCAGCACCACGCTCGACGGGTGATCGACGTCGTGACCGATCTCGTAGACGACGTCGCCGGGAAAGGACTTGTTGGCAAAGAACCATTCGGCGCGGCTACCGCCTGGCGTGTCGATGCTGACGCGGATGCGCGAGCCGACGCGAAACACGTGCTGGAAGCCGGCGCTGCCGATCCGCACCTGCGTCCACTGGCCGGGCACCAGGGGCGACGCCAGCGCCTCGGTGAACGCCGGCGACGGATCGAGCGCGGTGGCGCCGGGGCCGCTGGCGCGCAGGCTGGCGCGGAGCCAGCCCGATTGCACGTACATCTCCTGGTTGTCGGGACGGATCTCGGTGAGGTTGATCTCCAGATCGGCGTCGTCGACCGGCGCGCGCAACCAGAGGTCGACGCTGGCCGTGCCGAACATCATCGTGTCGGTGGTCAACGGCGCGCTCTCGAAGACCACGGCGCTGCCCGGCGCCGGTGCGGCCCACGCGTAGGCCGGGAGCAGATCCCACACGTCGCCGCCCGGGGCGAGGATGCTCTTGCCGCCGGCGGCGGGATCGAGCTGGAACGTGAACGCGGGGCTGGTCACGGTCGGCGCGGTCGGCGCCAGCGAACCGTCGGGCTGCGCGTACAAGCGCAGGGCCGAGACCTCCGGCGCCGGCCAGCGCGCAAACGAGCGCTCGAAGGTCGGCACCGGCTCCCCGATCGTGAGTCCGCCGGCGCCGCTCTCGAACAGCGCCCGCAGCGGCAGCTCGGCCTTCCACGCCGCAACGGCCTCGGCGTGGGTGGCGTACCCGAGGAAACGGCTCGGCAGGACGTCCATGTCGTTCACGCCGTACACCTCCTCGTACAGCATGGGCGCCAGCGCGCGCGACAGCGGGATGTCGACCGGCACCCGCTCGGCGACGAAGAGCTCGAGGAACGTGTTCCATTCGCGCAATAGCGCCGGCTGGAACGCATCGACGTGGACGCCGTTGTACACGTTCATCCGAACGGCCGGCGAGCGGGTGAACTGGTCGAGCAGGGTGAAGAAATAGGGCCCGGTCTGCTCGTCCTGCCAGGCGCTGGACAGGAAGATGGGGACCTCGATCTGATCGACCAGCGTGGCCAGGTTGTAGCGGTCGTGCTCGGCCGGCACATAGAACCGCACCTGGCGCGCCTGCTCGACGTTGTCGACGTACTGGCCGTGCAGGAGCTGGTTCTCGGCGCACTGGGTGTCGCCACCGTCGACCTGCGCCTGCTCCCAGCCCTGACCATAGGGACGAGCCTTGGAGATCACGTTGGTGATCCACGCCGTCGCGAACCCGTCGTTGAGGATGCCACCCGGCAGCATCGTGGTGTGGGCGGCGCCGATCACCGACAGCGGCGCGATCGCCGCCAGATGGGGCGGGCGCGCGGTCGCGACGAAGAGCTGGGTGATGCCCGGGTACGAGAGGCCGACCATACCGACCTTGCCGTTCATCACCCAGTCCTGGGCCGCGACGGTCTCGATCACGTCGTAGCCATCGAGGAGCTGCATGGTCTCGAAGAAGTCGAAGGCGCCCCCCGAGCAGCCGGTACCGCGGATGTTGACGCTGACCGTCGCGTAGCCGAAGAACGCCGAGATCATCGAGGTCGGATCGTTGGGCGCATCGCACACGACCGGAAGGCCCTCGCACAGGCCCGACAACGAACCATCGCCGATCATCCCGCCCGGCTTCGATGGTTCGTAGCCGGAGTAGCTCACCACCGTCGGGTAGGGCGGGTCACCCTTGGGGAAGGTCACGTACGCCGAGAGCGTGGTGCCGTCGCGGGTCTTGATGTACTGGTAGCCCTTGATCAGGTCCTGATCGTCGTAGAACCGCTGCGGCGGCAAGCTCGACTCGACCGACATCACCGTGAACGAACCGGCCGAGAGCGCCGGGGTCACGGTCGTGGTCTTGACCGAGTAGCCGCTGTCGGGTGTCAAACCGCGGAACACCAGGCTGCCCAGCTCATCGGTGGTCCCGGTCGCGATCTGGCCCCCGTTGCGGTCGAACACGGCCAGCTCGGTGGCCGGCGGCGCGTGGGTGATGTGGAGTTGCTCGACGCTGGCGCGGACATCGAAGGGAAGATCGTCACCACCGCCGCAGGCGATGAACGCGACCGAGGTCAACGCGAGGGCGAGGGCCGCGACAAACGGGCGAGGCGACGCATGTACGGCTGACATGGCGCGAACATCTCACGGGAGCCGCGCCGCCGGGTCACTGATAGAGATAGACGACGAACCCGATCGGCACCAGCAGGCCCGCGCCCACGAACCACTTGCCGCGGCCGAGCAGGCCGCGATCGCCCTTCATCATGATCATGCCGCTGATGGCGAGGAAGATGAGGGCGACGGCGAAGACGTCGGCGACGTAGGTCCAGACGCCCTTCAGGTTGTTGAGGTGCAGCGCGTTGACCTCGAACAGCACCGGGCGGGTGCGGATGGTCTTGAGCTTGCCCTTGCCGCTGCGCACGTCGAGGCGGGCCTCCTGACCGTCGGGGAGGAAGACGCGCAGCTCGCTGGCCGATTCCTGGAAGTGGCCGCGGACCTGGGCCGGATCGAGGCGCAGGCGCTCGACCACGAACGCCGCCTGGTCGGCGGCGGTGTCACCCGGCACCGGGCCGAGGTCGAAGGCCTCGGCGTGGAAGGTGTAGCTCGGGTTCCAGTCGCCGATGTGGTTCACCGCCAGCCCCGACACCGCGTAGGCGAGGATGAGCGCCACGGCCACGTAGCCGGTGTCGCGATGGATCGCGCGAACCCAGCGGCGCCACTTCACGAGATCACGGGCGGTCGCGAAGGAGCGCGCCGGTCCCGTCGACGCGCACGATCACCATCGGCTCGGTGACGCTCGCCGGATCGCGCTCGGCGCCGTACTCCTTCTGCTGGTACGCGACGTACTCCCTGGTCTCCTCGAGCGTGAGCTCGTTGATCGCGACCACGCCCTCGACCACGGCGTACTTGCCCTTGGCGTCGACGGGGAACACCATCTCGCCGTCGGTCACCTTGAAGCGCAGCTTCTGGCCCGGGCCCTTGCCGGCGAGGTCCATCCAGCAGCCACGCTTGGGGCACACGTCGACGACCTGGCCCTCGACCCGCACGGTCTTGCCGACGTGGGGCTTGGGATCGGCGAGCAGCGTGTCGATGGGGGTCGCCGCGGTCAACTTGACGCCGGCGCCGAACGACTGGGAGGGCGCGGGGGACGCCGACGGCGCGGACTTGCCGGTCGACGCCGCCTTGCTCGAGTCGCAGGCGGTGAGCGCGCCGGCGCTGGCGACGGCGGCGACGAGGAACGGAAGGAGCGAGCGGGTGATGATGCGCATGGGACCTCTCGGTGCCCGTTGCATACTACCGTCCGGGCCCGACGCCCAGCGAAACCGGGCCCGCGGCGAGCGCCAACGATCGGTCGTCCTTTTTTTGGGGGGACGGCCGTGAGATGGTCGCTCCATGAACCAACTCCGCTGGGGGCCGTGCGCCTCGAGGCTCGTCCTCGTCGTGATGACCGCCCTCGGTGGCGCGGTCGGGTGCGGGGCCGACGAGAACGTCGACCCCGGCCAGCTCGAGCTGCGCGATCTGCTCGGGGTCACGCCGCGGACGGCCGCCGCCTGGGACGACGATCAGCGCGCCGCGGCCCGCCTGGTGCTGGCCGGCGGGCTCGCCGGTGACGAGCGCGAGGCGCTCGAGGCCGACGTCGCCGTGGATCGCCAGGCCGAGGCGGTGCGAGCGCTGGTCCTGATCGACGATCGGCGCCTGGCCCGCGAGCAGGATGCGCTCGGGCTGGTGGTGCTCGATCGCCGCGGCCCGCCCGAGAGCCGCGAGATCGAGGCGCCGGGCGCCGCCGCCCTGCTGGAGGGCGGCCAACCGGCGCCGGCCGAGGGGCTGCCGCCGGTGCTCGAGCTCGACGAGCGGGCCTGGCCGTGCCCGGCGGGCCAGGGATGCGATCTGAACGTCCTCGCCGCGCTCGCGGCCGACGCCGCCCCGGGCGCCACCCGGGTCAGGGTCGTGCCCGTGCCGCAGCTCACCACCATCGCCGCGCTGCTCGACAGCGACGGCAGCGGCACGCCGGTGCTGCTGGTCAACCCGATCGTCACCGCGGTCGGCGAGCCGACGCCGGCGACCGCGGCTGCCTCGTCGGGCGGCGCCGGCATCGTCGGGACGCCGGCATGGATGGGCGACACGCCGATCACCGCCATCCCGCTCAACACCAGCACGTGGGAGGGCGAGGCGACCATCGCCGCCTGCGCCGCCCAGGTGCAGTCCGACTGCGGGACCTGCCTGGCCGGCGGGCTGTGCGAGCCGGTGTGGCCCGGGATCACCGGCATGGAGGCCTGCACGATGCTGGCCGCCGACGTGCGCAACTACCAGCTCGTGTGCGTGAACCTGGCGCTCTCGCTCGACGCGGTCGGCGCCTGCATCCTCGAGCGGGGCGCGCAGTGCCCGTTCAACGCCAACGCCATCGACACGCCCGCCGCGCTCGACGCCAACGATCTGTTCGTCGACGACTTCATCTGCCGCGAGACCCTCGCCATCTGCCTGGATCAGGTGTACGGCGCCCGCGACGACGGCAGCGGCTGCGGCTGTGGCAGCTGCGACGGCTGCGACTGTGGCGGCTGCGACGACTCCACCAACACCAACGACGACTGCGGCAGCTCGAGCAACATGCCCGACGACGGCTGCAACAACAGCGGCGGCGACTGCGGCTCGAACGACGGCGGCTGCAGCTCGAGCGGCGACGGCGGCAACTGCGGTAACAGCGGCGGCGGCAACAGCGGCAACTGCGCGGTCGGCCGCCAGCAGCCCGGGCGTGGCGCCAGCGTCGCGCTCGGCCTGATGTGGGTGCTCCTGCCCGTGCCGGCGGCGCTCCTGGCGCGTCGCCGCGGACGGCGACGGGGTCGTCCCGACCGGTGAGATCGCACGTCGTCGCGTGGCTCGAGCAGTTCCTGCCCTCGACCGCCGCGCAGCTCCTCGCCCCGACCTGGTTCACCATGACCGGGCTGGCCGGGCTCCTGACCCTCTGGGTGTTGCTGCGGCACGCGCGCCGCGATGGCGTCGACAGCGCCGCGGTGGCCACGGTGGCGCTCGTCGCCTACGTCGCGGCGGTGTCCGCGGGCGTGCTGGTGCCGCTCGCGATCGAGCTCGGCCAAGGTTTCGTGCGCCACGGCACGGTCCGGATCCGCTACGCCGGGATGACCTCGTTCTGGGGCTACCTCGGCGGCGCCCTCGCAGTCTGGGTGATGTGCCGGCGCGGAACGCCGCCCCTGGGCTGGCTGGTCGATCGCGCCACCGCGATGCTCGGCGTCTCGCTCGCGATGATCCGCACCGGCTGCTTCCTGGCCGGGTGCGACTACGGCCAGGTCACGTCGTCGTCTTTCGCGCTGCGCTTCCCGCGCGGCAGCCCGGCCTGGCGCGATCACGTGCGCGAGGGCCTGGTGCCGGCGCACCGCGATCTGTCGTTGCCGGTGCACCCGACCCAGCTGTACGAGGCCGCCTTCGGCCTGCTGGTCGCGATCGCGGCCTGGGCCTACACCCGCCGCCGCGAGCGCGTCGGCCGCGGCCGCGTCTTCCTCGCGGCCGCGGTGGCCTACGCCGTCGCTCGCCTCGGTATCGAGAGCCTGCGCGGCGACGACGCCCGCGGCTACCTGGCCGGCATGTCGAGTGGCCAGGTGTTCGCGCTGGCGCTGCTCGGCGCGGTCGCCCTCGGCGCCGCCGTGCGCGGCCGGATCGTCACCCGCTGAGCAGCCCGACGGTCATCGACCCTCGAGCACCGCGGTGAGGTCGTCGCGCTTCCAGCGCCGGGTGTCGGCCAGGAGCGACGCGCGCTGGTCGTCGGTGAGTGCAGCCAGGGCGCCGCGTTCGGCCAGGTAGCGGAGCGCACCGAGGTCGGCGGAATCGAGCGCGGCGTGGACCGCGGTGCGGCCGAAACCATCGCGGGTCTTCACGTCGGCGCCAGCGCCGACCAGGATCGCCAGGATCTCGACGCTGCCACCGCCGGCGACGATGGGAACATCGTGCTCGCGGGCTGGCGCGGCCTCGCCACCGGCGCCGAGCAGGTCGGCGAGGATGCCGGGCCGCGTCCAGGCGGCGGCGCGCCACACGTCGCGATCGCCGACCGGCGCGCCGTGAGCGAGGAGCGCGCGCACGATGCGCTGGCGATCGGCATCGTCGGCCGGAGTCGGGGGCATCCGGCCGGCCTCGATCACGCGGGCGATCGGGCTCTGCGCGTGGGCGTTGAGGGCACCGGCATCAGCGCCCGCGGCGAGCAAAGCGTCCACGACCTCGACGTGGATCCGTTCGCACGCCTCGTGGAGCGGCGTGCCTCGACCGAGCGATCGTGCGTCCGGATCGGCGCCGGCGGCCAGCAGCGCCCGCACCCCGGCGAGGTCGCCGTCGCCGGCACGCTCGTGGAGCGGCGTGACTCCGTGCGCGTTGAGCGGGTTCGGATCCGGCGCGCCCTCGCCGGAGCGACGGTGAGTGGCGATGTGGCGAAAGATCGGCTCGGCCTCCTCCCTGGTCAGCCCACCGAGGGGCCCGTCGCGAAGGAACTCGTCGATGGTCTGCTCGCCGATCCCGTGGGTGCCGCCGAAGTTGGGGTTGGTGGTCTCGCCGATCCACCGCACGCCACCGCGGTGCACCACGGCGTGGACGAAGGCCTGCTCGCCGGCTGCTGGCACCTCGACCGTGAACGTGGCGGTCGGGATGCGTGAGTCATCGGGCATGGGTCATGCAACCACGGCCGGCGGCACCGCCGATCGGCGCTGCACCAGCACGTAGATGGCCGGGATGAAGATCAGGTTGACCACGGTCGAGACCAGCATGCCGCCGAAGACGGTGGTGCCGAGCGAGTTACGCGAGGCGGCGCCGGCCCCGCTGGCCAGCATCAGGGGCACGACGCCGAGCAGGAAGGCGATCGAGGTCATGAGGATGGGGCGCAGGCGGATGGACCCGGCCTCGATGGCGGCGTCGACGGGGCTCTTGCCACCGCGCCGGAGCTGCTCGGCGAACTCGACGATGAGGCTCGCGTTCTCGCTGGCCAGGCCGCCCAGCATGACCAGACCGATCGGGCAGAAGACGTCGTTGACCAGGCCGCGCATGACCTGGAGGCCGAGCGCGCCGAGGATGGCGAGGGGCACGGCCAGGATGATCACGAAGGGCAACTTGAAGCTCTCGTACTGGGCGGCCAGGACCAGGAACACGAAGACCAGGCCGAGGGCGAAGATGATCAGGGTCTGGCTACCCGACTGCTTCTGTTCGAGGCTGATGCCGGTCCACTCGGTGGCCATGCCCTCGGGCAAGGTGCGCGCGGCCAGCTCCTCCATGGCAGCGAGGGCCTGGCCCGACGACACCCCGGGCGCGCCGGCGCCGTTGATCTCGGCCGACCGGAACAGATTGTAGTGGCGGATCACCTGCGCCGACACCGCCGGCACCACCCGGGTCAGGCCATCGATCGGCATCATGTCGCCGGCCTCGCTGCGCACGTGGTAGTTGCCGATGTCCTGAGGGTCGTCGCGGAAGGGCGCGTCGGCCTGGAGGTAGACCCGGTAGGTGCGGTTGGCGTAGTTGAAGTCGTTGACGTACTGGCTGCCCATGAAGAGCTGGAGCGCACCGTAGAGTTGGTCGACCGGAACACCCAGCGCCTTGGCCCGAGGTCGATCGACCTCGACGTTGATGATCGGGGTGTTGGCGGTGAACGACGTGAAGATGCCGCGCAGGCGCGGATCCTGGTTGGCGGCCGCGACCAGCGCGCCGGTGGCGGCGGCGAGGTCGTCGAGGGGACGGCCGACGGCGGTGTCCTCGACGATGAGCTGGAAGCCGCCGACGGTTCCGACGCCGCGGATGGTGGGCGGCTGGAACGGGGTCACCCGCGCCTTGCCGATCTTCGACAGCGGCCCGCGCAGCCGCTGCACGATGCCGGCCACCGACTGTTCGGGACGCGTGCGCTGGTCCCAGTGGTGCAGCGGCACGAAGATGGTGGCGAGGTTCGAGCCGGTGCCAGCGAACGAGAAGCCGGAGACCATGAACTTGGCCTTGACCTCGGGAAAGCCCTTGAGCACCTGCTCGACCTCGCGCACCACCGCCTGGTTGTCGACGTACGACATGCCGTCGGGGCCCTGCACCGAGATGATGATGAAGCCCTGGTCCTCGTCGGGGATGAAGCCGGTGGGCACCGAGCGGAAGAGCACCACCGTGCCGACGAGGCAGCCGACGAAGACCGCCATGATCAGGATGGGCCAGCGCAGGAGGCGGCGCAGCGCGGCGGCGTAGAATCGCCGCGTGCGATCGAGCGCGGCGTCGACGGCGCGAAACAGAACGAACTTCTTGCCGGACGGCGGCCGCAACAGGAGCGCGCTCAGGGCCGGGGTCAGGGTGAGCGCGCAGAAGGTCGAGATCGCGACCGAGGCCGCGATGGTGAGCGCGAACTGGCGAAAGATCGCGCCGGTGGTGCCGGGGAAGAACGAGACCGGAACGAACACGGCGATGAGGACGATCGAGATGGCGATCACCGCACCGGCGACCTCCTTCATGCCCTCGGCGGCCGCGGCCCGGGCCGGCATCGACCGCTCGTGCATGATGCGCTCGATATTCTCGATCACGACGAGGGCGTCGTCGACCACGAGTCCGGTGGCCAGGGTCAGGCCGAACAGGGTGAGGGTGTTGATCGAGAAGCCGAACAGCTGGACGAACGCGAAGGTGCCGATCAGCGACACCGGCAAGGTGAGGGCGGTGATGAGCACGCTGCGCCAGCCGTGCAGGAACAGGAAGATGACCAGGATGACCAGGCCGATGGCCTCGGCCATCGTGATCACCACCTCGTTGATCGACTGGCGCACCGCCAGGGTGGCGTCGTTGCCGGCGCCGTACTTCAGGCCCGGTGGAAACGTCTTCGCCAGCCGCGCGAGCTCGACGGTGACGGCATCGCGCAGCTCGAGTGCGTTGGCGGTGGGGAGCTGGAAGATGCCGAGGCCGGCGCCGGGATGGCCGTTGAAGAGGAGGCCCTGGCCGTAGTTCTCGGCGCCCAGCTCGACGCGGGCGACGTCGTGCAGGCGCACCAGCTCGCCGTTCTCGCCGCGCTGCACGACGATGTTGCCGAACTCGCCGGGCTCGACCAGGCGGCCCTGGGCGCGCACCGCGAACTGGTAGGGCTGATCGGGCCTCGACGGCGGCTGGCCGATCTGCCCGGCCGCGACCTGGAGGTTCTGCTCGCCGATCGCGCGCTGCACGTCCTGGGCGGTCAGGCGGCGGCTGGCCAGCCGCGCCGGATCCAGCCACACCCGCAGGGCGAACTTGCGCTCGCCGAAGATGCGGATCTCGCCGACGCCGGGGATGCGCTTGATCGCGTCCTTGACGTAGACGTCGAGGTAGTTGGAGATGAAGCCGGGATCGTAGCGATCGTCGTCGGAGTAGAAGCCAAAGCCGGCCAGCAGCTGGTTGGACGCCTTGTTGACCACGATGCCGGCCTGGTTGACCTGGGCCGGCAGGCGGGCGGCGGCGCGGGCGACGCGGTTCTGCACGTCGACGGCGGCGACCTCGAGGTTGCGGGACGGCTCGAACGTGATCGTGATGTTGGCGACCCCGTCGTTGGAGCTGGTCGAGGAGATGTACTTCATGCCCTCGACGCCGTTGAGCTCCTGCTCGAGAGGGATCGTGACCGCGCTCTCGACCACGTCGGAGCTGGCGCCGACGTACACGGCGGTGACCGTGACCTGGGGCGGGGCCAGGTCGGGGTACTGCGCGACCGGCAACCCGGGGATGGCGAGCGCGCCCGCCATGGTGATGATGATCGCGCACACCGACGCGAACACCGGCCGGCGGATGAAGAACTCGACGAACATCAGGGCCCCTTGGCGGCCTTGGTCGGCGCCGGTGCCGGCACCTTGACGATGATCGGCGCGCCATCGCGCAGCATCTGGATCGAAGACACCGCGATGCGATCGCCGGCGGCCAGCCCGCTGGTGACGATATAGCCGCGCGGCCCCAGCGCGCCGAGCTGCACCAGGCGCCGCTCGACCGCCAGCTTGCCCTCGCGCTCGACGACGACGAAGACGAAGGCCTGGCCACTCTGACGGACCACGGCGAGCGCCGGTACCTGGAGCGCGGTGCCCACCGAGTAGACGACGCGGACCCGCACCAGCTCGCTCGGCCGAAGGCCGATGTCCTGGGTGACCATGGCCTTCACGGCGACGAGCTGGGTGCGCACGTCGGCCTCGGGCGCGACAAAGAAGGCCTGGCTGGTGAGCAACACCGCGCCGTCCTCGCCGAGCAGCTCGACTGGCGCGCCGGGCGCGAGGCCACGAGCGCGCACCGCCGGCACGCCGACGGTGAGCTCGAGGCCGCCTCGTTCGCCGGCGATGGTGGTCAGCCGCGTGGTGGCGGTGACGTAGTCGCCGAGTCGGACCTGGACGTCGCCGACCACGCCGGGCACGGCGGCGCGCACCACGAAGTTGCCGACCGCGACCTGGCGCTGCGAGACCTGGGCGCCGGCGGCGCGCACCGCGGCCTGGGCGGCGGCGACATCGGCGCGGCGCTGGTCGAGCTCCTGGGCGGTGGCCAGACCCTCGCGGTGCAGCGCCTCGACGCGGGCCCGCGACTGCTCGGCGAGGGCCAGCGCCGCCTTCGCCGACTCGGCCTGCGCCGACGCGGAGACCAGCGCCGCGCTCTCCTCGCGAGCGTCGACCTCGACGATGGGGGCGCCGGCGACCACGGGCTGACCGGGCTTGACGTGGATCTTGCGCACGTAGCCGGCGACCTGGGGCAGGACGGTCAGGCTGGCGCGTGACAGCAACGAGCCGAGGTACTCGCCGGTGACGCGAGCCTCGCCGGGCGCGACCGCGTGGACCTCGATCTCACGCGGCGGCGGCGGCGGCGGCTTGCCCGGCGACGCGCCCTTGCCCTGGCAGGCGGCGGCGAGGACGAGCCCGGCGACGACGGCGAGTCCCCGCCGGTGAGGAGCGGCGGTGACGATCAAGGAACGCATCGTGCCTCCGTGAGCAGCTCGTCGACCTGCGCCGCGAGGCGCTCGAACTCGCGCAACGACAGGTTCAGCTCGGCCTGGCGCAGGGCCGCGGCGCTCTGCACCAGCTCGAGGCTGGTGGCGCGCCCGATCTCGAACGAACGGCGAGTCATGGTGTCGACCCGCTCGGCGAGCCCGCGGGCCTCGACCGCGGTCGCGACCAGCGCGTCGGCCACCTCGTCGCCGCGACGGGCCCGGGCGATCTCGAAGCCGGCGACGCGGCGGAGGTCGGCGCTGACCAGCGCGGCGTCCTCCTCGGCGGCGGCGCGCTCGGCGATCGCGGCCTTGCGCAGCCCGCCTTCCCAGAGCGGCAGCTCGAGCACCAGCGCCACCGTCCACGACGGGACGTGAGCGGGCGCCGGATCGGTGGCGGTGTACGCCGACAGCGTGGTCACCAGATCGAGCGTGGGCAGGTAGCCGGCCCGGGCCTGGGCGCGGCGGGCGCGCGCGGCTTCGACGTCCGCCTCGGCGGCGGCGAGATCGGCGCCGGCGGCCGCTACATCCGCGCTTGCCGACGCGACGGCGGCTTCCGCCTGCCGCACGTCTTCCACGCGCGAACCGG
>SXJR01000413.1 GCA_005779305.1 Myxococcales bacterium | reverse complement strand
GCCGCCGCCCGCGACGCGCTGGTCGCCGGCCTGGGCGTGCCGTCGCTGCGGGTCGACGCCGCCCGGGCCCTGCGCCGCCTCTCGCCCGATCTGGACGCCGCGCCCCTGGTGGCGCCGCTGCTCGACGCGCTCGCCACCGAACGCGACAACTCGCAGGTCTCGGCCGCCGAGGCGTTGCTGGTCCTGACCGGCCCGGCCCAAGACGCGGAGAAGCCGTAACCGTGGCTCGCGACCTGCGCTTCTTCTACCTCTTCCGCCTGCTGGCGACGTCGTACCTCTGGGTACCCATCTTCGTCCCCTTCATGATCTCGCGGGGGCTGACGTTCCGCGACATCATGATCCTCGGCGGCGTTTACAGCGCCGTGGTCATCGTCGTCGAGGTCCCGACCGGCGCCTTCGCCGATCGCATCGGCCGCCGCACGTCGATGATGCTGGGCGCGCTGATGATGGCGGGGTCGTGCCTCATCGCCTACCAGGCCGGCAGCTTCGGCGAGTTCCTGGTCAGCGAGTGCATGGCGGCGGTGTCGATGTCCTTGTGCTCGGGCGCCGACAGCGCCTACCTGTTCGATCTGCTGGCCGAGAACGGCGTGGCCCACGAGTACGGCCGGCGCGAGAGCACGGCCAGCGCCTGGCACCAGGCCGGCAGCGCCGTGGCCTTCGCCGGCGGCGGCCTGCTCGCCGAGGTCGATCTGGCCTTGCCCTATCTGGTCACCGCCGGCGTCGCCATGTGCGCGTTCGCCACCGCGTTCACCCTGAACGACGATCGAGCACGCCTGGCCGCGCCGCCGCCGGCGCCGATGTCGCTCGCCCTGGAGTGGCGATCGTGGACCCAGCACATGCGGGGCGCCTTCAGCGACGTGCTGCGCAACGGCCGCCTGGCCTGGATCATCGGCTACTCGGCGGTGGTCTTCGTGCTCCTGCGGGCGACCATCTACCTCTACCAGCCGTACCTGAACGCCCGCAGCTTCTCCTACTCCGAGATCGGGCTCATCTTCGCCGCGGTCTACCTCATGGCCTCGTTCGTGGCCCACCGCGGCCACTGGCTGCGTCAGCGCTTCGGCGACGAGCCGCTCCTGTGGGCGCTGCTGGGCGGTCTGGCCATGTCGTTCGTGCTGCTCGAGGAGCTGCGCGGGCCGTTCGTGCTCGCGCTCCTGGCCGTGCAGGCGGTCGCCAACGGCCTGTACTCGCCCCTGGTCAAACCCCTCCTCAACCGCGAGATCACCGACTCGAGCCGACGCGCGACCGTGCTCTCGGTCGAGAGCATCTTCCGGCGCGGCGCGATGGGCCTGTTCGCGCCGGTCGCCGGCTTCTACGGCGCCTCGTCGGCGATGACCTTGTGCGGCATCCTCGGCCTGGTCGGCCTCATCGTCCTGGCCACGCTCGCGCTGCGCCGGCCCGACGCCTGGCGCGGCGCGCCCACCATCGACTGAGCGCGGGAGAGGCAGGATGACGATGGATGGCGCGCGCGCGCTCGGCTCGCTCCTCGGTCTCGCCGTCGGCGACGCCCTGGGTACGACCAACGAGTTCAAGACCCTGACGGCGCCGTCGTTCCCGGAGCTGGCCGAAGGCCCTGTCGACGACGTCGTCGGCGGTGGACCGTTCTCGCTGCCAGCGGGCGGCGTCACCGACGACACCCAGATGGCGATCGCGCTCGCCGACGAGCTGGCCGCGGCCGGCGTGGTCGTGCCCGCCGCCGTCGCCGCGCGCTACGTGGTCTGGCGCGAGGCCGCCTTCGACGTCGGCGTCCAGATCGGTCAGGTCCTCGATCGCGTCGTGGCCGGCACCGCGGCCGAGCATGCCGGCCGCGCGGTGTGGGAGGAGCGCCAGCGCCACCCGGCCGGTAACGGCTCGCTGATGCGCACCGCCGTGATCGGCGTGCTGGTGCCCGCGCCAGCGGCGGCGCGGCGGGCGGCGACCTTCGCCGACGCGGCGATCACCCACTTCGATCCCCGCTGCCAGCTGGCCTGCGCGGCCTACAACGCCTCGATCGCGGCCGCGGTGCTGGCGCCCGCGGGCGCCATGACGGCCGCGTCGCTGGTGGCCGCCGCCGAGCAAGAGCTGGCCGCCGCCGCCGCCGAGCTGCGCGCTCGCCACCCCGACCTCGCCGTCGAGATCGAGGCCGCGGCCGCCGCGCTCGCCGCCGATCTGGCGGCCGCGCGTGCGCCCGATCCCGATCTCTACGGCGGCGAGCTCCACCTCCACCGCAGCGCTGGCTTCGTCCGCGTCGCCTTCCGGCTGGCCTACTGGGAGCTGCTCCACGCCCCCACGTTCACGGCCGCGCTCATCGACGTCGCCAACCGCGGCGGCGACGCCGACACCAACGCCGCGATCGCCGGCGCGCTGTGGGGCGCCTGGGCCGGCCTGGGCGCGATCCCGCGGGCCTGGATCGAGCGCACCCTGCGCGCGCCGGGGCTCCCCACCTCGAGGGGCTCACTCCATCCGCGCGGGCTGGTCGAGGCCTTGCGCCGCATGCACGGCGACGACGCCTCGGTGGCCGCGGCGCTGGCCGTGTTCTAGAGCGCGTCCCACGACCTGGCGTCGATCTAGCTGGCGAACGCGGCCGACTCGAGCAGCGCCGTGCGCAGGCCGGCCGCGGTCGAGTCGTCGACCGTGCGGCGATCGCGATCGAGCATCACGATCACGATGCCGCACGCGCCGGCGGCGCCGCCGGCCAGCACCGCGACGTCGCGGACGTCGTCGCCCTGGATCAGCGTCGCCGTCGCCGCCGCCTCGACGCCGCGGCCTCGCGCCAGCGTCGAGGCCGTGGCCTGGGCGATGTCGCTGGCCAGCGCCTCCACCTGGGCGGCGAGGGGCGCGCCCGGCTGCGGCGGGACCATGACTAAGCTCACCGTGATCGCTCGCTCGCCGAGCCGACAGGTCGCGTCGGCGCCGCCCTCGGCGGCCACGAACACCGGCTTGCCGCCTGCGAGCTGGGGAATCGTGATCGAGAACCGGCACCGTCCATCGCGGTAGCGCACGCCGCCGTCGGAGCGCTGGCTGGCGACGATGCCAACCGGCGTGTTGCTCGGCAGGGGCGCATTGACCTCGTCGCTGTCGTCGCCGAGGAAGCTCTCGCTGGCCCAGCGCCGCGCCATCGCGCCGTCGGTCGCCGCGTCGGGCACCGCGCCCGGCGCTGGGGCGCTGCCGGCGGTGGCCGCGGCGGCGGCGGCGCGCTTGCGGCGGCTCTCCTCGCGGCTGGCCAGCATGCGCTCGAGCGCGGCGCGATCCTCGTCGCTCATGTCCTTCTTCTCGGTCACGACGGGCTCCGGTCGTCGAGTGGGCTCGGCTCGCCGGCGGTGACGGGATCGTCGACGACCTCGCGCAGGAAGACCTCCTTGCGGGGCAGGCCGTCGGGTCCGACGCCGTCCTCGATGTAGATGATCTTGAACCTGGCGCCGGCGTTGAACAGCACCTCGGCCTCGTTGGCGGTGCGCGACAGGAACTCCACCTGCTTGCCGGTGCGCGACAGCACGCGGCAGAACACCGGCACCTTGGTGGTGTCGCGGGTCTTGGCCAGGAAGTCTTCGGCCACCTGCTCGTCGCGCGAGCTCGACGAGAACGCCGCGTCGGAGACGGTGCCGCCCTCGGCGTGCGCCTGCTCCCACTTACCCCAGTGGCGCTGGCTCATGGCCGTGCCGCGGAAGACCTCGCCCTCGTAGCTGGGCAGGTTGTCCAGGCCGGCGCGGATCGACGCGACGTAGCCGGCGAGTTGCGCGGTCTGCGCGGGATCGGCCTCGGGCTGACGCAGCACCTTGTTGACCGCCTGGTAGTCCTGGGAGGTGTAGCCCTGAATCGCTACCATCTGGTCGTCGGTGATGCCGCCCTCGCCGAGGTGCGGCGTGGTCTGGGCGATGACGTCGGGGGAGACGTCGGGAGAGATGTAGTCCTGCGATCCGGTCACCATGTCGTTGCGGATCTGCTGCACCTTCTCCATGCGGTAGTCGTACGAGCCGGCGACGTTGAGCGAGTCGATGCCCTCGCGCGTGGACGCGATCGGCGCCGGGGCAGCCTGCGGTGCGGGTGCGGGTGTGGTTTGTGCGGTCTGGAACGCCGACGACAGATCGGCCGGGGCCGCGGTCACCGGCGTGGTCTCGGCCGGCGGCTCGGTGACCGTCTCCTTGACCTGCGGCGCCTCGGCAGCGGCGACCTCGGCCTCGACCTTCTGCGGCTCGGCGGCCTGCTGGGCCGCGGCCTTCGCGGCGGCGTGGCGGGCCAGCGCCTTCTGCAGGAAGCTGTCCTTCTGGGCGCGGGCATCGGACGCCGCGGCGTTGGCCTCGTAGACGTCTTGTTCACCCGAGACCGGCGCTGTGGGCGCAACGCTCCTGGCGACGTGGTTGTTGCCGCGGAGCTGCTGCAAGAGGGTCATCGCCGCGGCGCGCTCGGCGTCGCTCAGGCAGTTGAGGACCCCCTCGAGGGCATCGGGACCCCGCCGGTCGGCGGCGAGGAGCTCCTTCACCAGCTCGGCGTCGAGGACGTTCTCGGTGCCACTGGCCCTGGGGCCGGCCTCGGTGGTGCTGGGATCGAGACGTGCGGCGGACTCGTACATCGAGGACCTCGATTCCGCCGGAGCTGGCGGCCTGGATAATACGGCGAGCGTGCGTCCGATCTACCCGGACCGTCTCTCGAAGACGAGCATCTCGCCGAGGTAGGGATGTTCCCGGGCTCCGGCCCGGGTCATTCCGCAGCGCTCGATGACGCGCAACGACGCGACGTGCCAGGGAAAGGTGACCGCGTCGACGGCGATGATGCCGGGCTGGGTGAGCGCCCACTCGACGCAGGCGCGGGTGCCCTCGCTGGCGTAGCCCTTGCGCTGTTCCTCCTCGTCGACGCCGTAGCCGACCTCGGCCACGCCGTCGTCGGGGAAGCCGTGGAACACCACGCTGCCGACCACGCGGGGCGCGGCGCCGCGGGTCACCAGGAGGGTGTCGCCCCAGAGCCGGCGCTCGGGGTCGGCGCGGATGGCGTCGAGCGACGGGTGGAAGGCGCGGGCGATGAGATCGGGGCCCGGCCAGGCCTCGGGGATCCGAGCGCCGCACTCGGCCTCGGCGCGCGCGCGATCGGCGGCCATCACCGCCTCGACGAACGCGAGCGAGACGGGCAGGAGGTCGAGGCGTTCGGTGCGCAGCGCCGGCACGCCGAGAATGCTACCGTACCGGCCGGATGCTTTCGTTCTTCGACATCTTCAATATCGGCTTCGGCCCATCGAGCTCGCACACGGTCGTGCCGATGCGTGCGGCGCGACGCTTCGCCGAGCACCTGGCGGCGTCGTGCGAGCTGGCCCGCACCGCGTCGGTGAAGGTCGAGCTCTTCGGCAGCCTCGGCCACACCGGTCGCGGCCACGGCAGCGACACCGCCGTCATCCTCGGGCTCGAGGGCGAGGATCCCGAGACCGTCGATGTCGACGCCATCGCCGGACGGGTGGCCGCGGTCGCGGCCAGCGCCAAGGTCACGCTCGCCGGCAAGGCCGTCGACCTCCTGCCGGCCCAGGCGATCATCTTCCACAAGAAGGAGCGGATGCCGCTCCATCCCAACGGCATGCGCTTCACCGCCTTTGCGCCCGACGGCGCGCCGGTGGTCGAGAGGATGTACTACTCGGTCGGCGGTGGCTTCGTGATCGGCGCCGACGGCGTGCCGCTCACCGATGGCGACGCGCCGCCGACCCCGCCGTATCCGTTCTCGACCGGCGCCGGGCTGCTCGAGATCTGCGCCAACACCGGCCTGTCGATGTCGACAGTCATGCTGGAGAACGAGCGGGCGGTGCGGTCCGAGGCGGACGTCAAGGCCAGCGTGCTGCGGGTGTGGCAGGCGATGGAGGGTTCGATCAAGCGTGGCTGCGAGCGCGAGGGCATCCTGCCCGGCGGCCTCAAGGTGCGGCGGCGCGCGGCCGGGCTGCACCGCAAGCTGCGCAGCGCCGAGCGCGGCAACGCCGATCCGCTGATCATCATGGACTGGGTCAACCTGTTCGCCCTCGCGGTCAACGAGGAGAACGCCGCCGGCGGGCTCGTGGTCACGGCGCCGACCAACGGCGCGGCCGGCGTCATCCCGGCGGTGATCCAGTACTACCGGCGCTTCACCCCCAATGCCGACGACGAGGGCACGATCCGCTTCCTGCTCACGGCGGCGGCCATCGCCATCCTCTACAAGGAGAACGCGTCGATCTCCTGTGTAATGCAGAATGCACGCCGACGCGCCGCTGGCGACGATGGGCGGATAGGCGTGTGCATCCGCCCCACGCCGCCGGAACGCGTAAGTTAACTCCGCCTCGAGTTCATACTCGGCCTTCCCGCCCCGAGCCATGCGCATGGCTCGCACTTGGCCGGCACAGGCAATCGCACAAGACTG
>SXJR01000412.1 GCA_005779305.1 Myxococcales bacterium | reverse complement strand
GCAGGCGAACTCGATCACCTCGAGGCCGCGGTTGACCTCGCCGAGGGCGTCCGAGAAGACCTTGCCGTGCTCGCGGGTGAGGATCCGGGCGAGGTCTTCCTTGTGCCGGTCGACCAGCTCGCGGAACGCGAACATGATCTTGGTGCGCCGGGCCAGCGACGTGGTCCGCCAGGTCACCGAGGCCGCCACCGCCGCCGCCACCGCCTCGTCGACCTCGGCGGGAGTCGCGAAGGCCACGCGGGCCTGGACCGCGCCGGTGGCCGGATTGAACACCTCACCGTGACGCTCGGCGGCGCGTTCGAACGGCTTCCCTGCGATCCAGTGCTGGATGGTCTCCATCGGGATTCGCTACCACGGATCAGCGTTTGAAGGTGTGCAGATCCGCGGGCACGCTGCTCACCACCGACGGTCGCACGCCGCCGCCGTCGAGCCGCAGGCGGACGTCGGCCGAGCTGCGGTAGCCGACGTCGTTGCTCGCCGTCTCGACCACGCCGATCACCAGCACGTATTCGCCGGGTGCGATCACCCCCTCATCGGCCACGAAGTGCTCGCCCGGGCTTTCGGGCGGAATGACGCCGTCTTCGAACCGGCCGCGCGCGAACGCGGTACCCAGGCGATCGTGCTCGAGACGGATGAAGGCGCCGCGGGCGTCGACCACGGCCGTGGTGCCGCCGGTCGAGAGGGTGAAGGTGCTGCCGCGCAGCACGCGGGCCACGCGCTCGCCGCGAATGCTGTCTCTCAACACCAGATCGTAGGCGACGCACGGCCGCTTGCTGATCGGACCGGCCAGCTCGGCGGGCTCCATGACCTTGCCGACGACGGCGATGTAGTCGCCGGGCCTGGCGTCCTCGATGGGACCCCGTCGAGCCTCGTCCGCCCCCGGCGGCAAGCCTGCCGAAAGGGCCGGCCGTGGTACCTGCCACGGAAGTCCCTTGGGGCCCTTCCACAGGTTGGGCCACAGCTTCGCCGACAGCGCGAGGCCGCCGAGGAGGATGGCCCAGCCGAGGAGCGACTCCACGCCGGTCGAGCGTACCCCGACCAACGACGCCCCCGGTCGCAGGACCGCGCGAGGCGGGTCGTTCCGGGTGAACGCTTGGGTCGGTGACCCCGCCTACCGAGCGTTCGTGGCTTGAACGCGCTTCGCATCCCTGATAGGCACGTTCCTTCGCCATTCATCAGGGGGGCACGCGTGACGACATCGGCTGATCTATCCATCACCGTCAACGGCATGAAGTTCGAGAACCCGTTCCTGCTCGGATCGGGACCTCCGGGCACCAACGGCAAGGTGATCGCCAAGTCGTACGATCTGGGCTGGGGCGGCATGGTCTGCAAGACCTTCTCGACCGACGCCGACAAGGTCATCAACACCACGCCGCGTTACGCCAAGCTGCGCGGCCGGGCCAGCGAGGAGGTCATCGGCTTCCAGAACATCGAGCTCATCTCGGATCGGCCCTACGCCGACTGGCTCGACGATCTGCGCCAGCTCAAGAAGAGCTACCCGACCAAGATCCTGGTCGCCTCGATCATGGAGGAGTACCGCAAGGAGTCGTGGCAGCGCATCGCGCGTGAGGTCCAGGAGACCGGCGTCGACGCGTTCGAGATGAACCTGTCGTGCCCGCACGGCCTGCCCGAGCGCAAGATGGGCATGGCCATGGGCGAGAACCCGGACATCGTCGAGGAGGTCGTGGGCTGGGTGAAGGAGGTCGCGCGGATCCCGGTGTGGGCCAAGATGACGCCCAACGTCGGCAACCCGACCGTGCCGGCGGGCGCCGCCGTCAAGGCCGGCGCCGACGGCATCTCGATGATCAACACGATCCTGTCGGTGTGCGGCATCGACATGAAGACGCTGCGGCCGATGCCCACCGTCGAGGGCCACAGCGTGCCCGGCGGCTACTCGGGCCAGGCGGTGCGGCCGATCGCGTTGCGCCAGGTCATGGAGGTGGCGCGGGCCAACCCCGGCCTGCCCATCTCGGGCATGGGTGGCATCGAGACCGGTTTCGACGCGGCCCAGTTCTTCCTGCTCGGCGCGTCGACGGTGCAGGTCTGTACCGGCGCCATGCTGCGCGGCTACGAGATCATCAGCGAGCTGACGGAGGAGCTGTCGAAGTTCATGGTCGACCACAAGTTCGCCAGCATCTCGGAGTTCATCGGCAAGAGCCTGCCCTACTTCACCACCCACCACGACCTGGTCGATCGCCAGCGCGCGGCGCGCGAGCTGAAGGAGTCGGCGCGGGCCAAGGTCGCCGCCGGCCGCGACGTCGAGACCTGGAAGGGCGACATCGCCCGCGAGACCACCGACCTCGTCACCAATTGACAGGGGACGTTCCCGTCCCCGCTGCCCGGGGCGCAGGTCCCCGGCCATTCACCCCTGCCGCGCGTCGCGTCGCGCGATGACCTTCCACGGAGACCTCAGTATGCCGCGCAACGTTCTGTCCGGCCTCATCCAGGCCTCGAACCCCATCAACGACGAGTCGCGTCCGGTCGCCGAGATCCAGGCGGCGATGCTCGAGAAGCACCTGCCGATGATCCACGACGCCGGCAAGAAGGGCGTCCAGATCCTCTGCCTGCAGGAGATCTTCAACGGCCCCTACTTCTGCCCCGGCCAGGACAAGCGCTGGTACGACGCGGCCGAGCCGGTGCCCGGTCCCACCGTCGAGAAGCTGGCGCCGATCGCGGCCAAGTACCAGATGGTGATGGTGGTGCCGGTCTACGAGCGCGAGCAGGCGGGCATCTACTACAACACCGCCGCCATCATCGACGCCGACGGCAGCTACCTCGGCAAGTACAGGAAGACCCACATCCCGCAGACCTCGGGCTTCTGGGAGAAGTACTTCTTCCGCCCTGGCAACCTGGGCTACCCGGTCTTCAAGACCCGCTACGCCACGATCGGCGCGTACATCTGCTACGACCGCCACTTCCCCGAGGGCGCGCGCGCGCTCGGCCTGGCCGGCGCCGAGATCGTCTACAACCCGTCGGCGACGGTGGCGGGCCTGTCGCAGCACCTGTGGAAGATCGAGCAGCCCGCCCACGCGGTGGCCAACGGCTACTTCGTCGGGGCCATCAACCGGGTCGGCACCGAGGCGCCGTGGAACGTCGGCAAGTTCTACGGCAACTCGTACTTCGTCGATCCGCGCGGCCAGATCATCGCCTGCGGCTCCGAGGATCAGGACGAGCTGGTCACGGCCACCCTCGACCTCGACATGATCGAGGAGGTGCGCCGCACCTGGCAGTTCTTCCGCGATCGCCGCCCCGACGCGTACGGTCCGCTGGTGGAGGACTGAGACATGCGCACGCTGATCAAGGACGGCACCGTCATCACCGCGTCGGACACCTTCGCGGCCGACGTCTGGATCGAGAACTCGAAGATCGTCGCGCTCACCGATCCGTCACAGCGGGCGGCGCTGGGGACCGCCGACACCGTCGTCGACGCCAAGGGCCAGTACGTCATCCCCGGCGGCATCGACTGCCACACCCACATGGAGCTGCCGTTCGGCGGCACCACCGCGTCGGACGACTTCGACACCGGCACCGTGGCGGCGGCCTTCGGCGGCACCACGACCATCGTCGACTTCGCGATCCAGTCGAAGGGCAGCTCGATGCGGGCCGGCCTCGACGCCTGGCACGCCAAGGCCGAGGGCAAGGCGGCCATCGACTACGGCTTCCACATGATCATGACCGAGGCCAACCCGAGCACGCTCGAGGAGATGGCCGGTCTGGTCCGCGAGGGCGTGACCAGCTTCAAGATGTTCATGGCCTACCCGGGCGTGTTCCTCGTCGACGATCAGCAGATCTTCCGGGCCATGCTCAAGGCCGGCGAGCTGGGTGCGCTCATCACCATGCACGCCGAGATCGGCCTGCCGATCGACGTCCTGGTCCAGCGCGCGCTGTCGGAGGGCCACACCGCGCCGGTCTATCACGCGCTCACCCGCCCCGAGGTCGCCGAGGCCACTGGCACCGAGCGCGCCATCGCCCTGGCCGAGATGGCCAAGGTGCCGGTGTACATGGTGCACCTGTCGGCGCAGCGCGCGCTCGAGCGAGTGATGGAGGCGCGTGATCGCGGCCTGCCCGCCTACGCCGAGACCTGTCCACAGTACCTGTTCTGCTCGGAAGACGATCTGCGCGGCGAGCCCGGCAACGAGTGGAAGGGCGCGGGCTACGTGTGCACGCCGCCGCTGCGGCCGGCGCACCACCATGATCACCTCTGGCGCGGCCTGCGCAACTACGACCTCCAGGTCGTCGCCACCGATCACTGCCCGTTCTGCATGAAGGACCAGAAGGAGCTCGGCAAGGGCGACTTCTCCAAGATCCCCAACGGCATGCCAGGCGTGGAGACGCGGCTCCACCTGCTCTGGGACGGCGTACGCGACGGCCGCATCTCGATGAACCGCTTCGTCGAGATCACGTCGACGGCGCCGGCCAAGATCTTCGGCATGTACGGCAAGAAGGGCTGCATCGCGGTCGGCGCCGACGCCGACGTGGTGGTGTGGGATCCGGCGCGCGAGAAGGTGCTGGGCAAGGACACCTTGCACATGCGCGTCGACTACTCGCCGTTCGAGGGCCGCAAGGTCATCGGCACGCCGTCGGCGGTCCTGTCGCGCGGCGAGCTGATCATCCAGGACGACCGGTGGGTGGCCAAGAAGCAACAAGGGCGCGGGCAGTTCCTGCGCCGTGGCACGTTCGGACTCTGAGGAGCCCGAGGAGGAATCGACGATGACGACGAACAAGGAAGTCGCGGCCAAGCAGAAGGAGCTCCTCTTCCCGTGCGTGACCACGTACTACGAGGAGCCGATCGCGTTCGAGCGCGGTGAGGGCGCCCGGCTGTGGGACGTCGAGGGGACCGAGTACCTCGACTTCTTCGGCGGCATCCTGACCGTGTCGCTGGGCCACGCCGAGCCGCGCGTCACCGACGCCGTGGTGGCGCAGGCGAAGAAGCTGGTCCACACCTCGGCGCTCTATCCCATCCCGCAGCAGGTCGCCGCGGCCGAGCGCCTCATCCAGATCTCGCCCATCAAGGGCAAGCAGAAGGCGTTCTTCACCAGCAGCGGCAGCGAGGCCGACGAGACCGCGCTGGTGCTGGCCAAGGTCTTCACCAAGACCACCGAGATCATCGCGCTGCGCCACTCGTACTCGGGGCGCACGCTGGTGGCGATGACCAACACCGCCCACGCCAAGTACCGGGCGCTGCCGGCCCAGGTGCCGGGCACGGTCCACGCCCACGCGCCGTACTGCTACCGCTGCCCGTACGGTCTGTCGTACCCGTCGTGCGGCGTGCGCTGCGCTCAGGATCTCGAGGAGCTGATCGCCACCTGCACCACCGGACACCCGGCGGCGTTCTTCGCCGAGCCCATCCTCGGCGTCGGCGGCTTCATCACGCCACCCAAGGAGTACTTCCAGATCGCGGTCGGCATCGTCCGCAAGGCCGGCGGCCTGTTCATCTGCGACGAGGTCCAGACCGGCTTCGGCCGTACCGGTGATCACTGGAACGGCATCGAGCACTACGGCGTCGAGCCCGACCTGGTCACCTACGCCAAGGGCATCGCCAACGGCTACGCGATGGGCGCGACCCTGGCCCGGGCCGACATCGCCGACGCGTTCACGGCCGGATCGATCGCGACCTTCGGTGGCAACCCGATCTCGGCCAGCGCCGCGGTCGCGACCATGTCGGTGATGGCCGACGAGCGCATCCCCGAGCGGGCGTCCCGGCTGGGCGCGCGCCTGCGCGGCCGCCTCGAGCAGATGAAGGAGAAACACGCCGTCATCGGCGACGTGCGCGGCATGGGGCTCATGCAGGCGATCGAGCTGGTCGAGGACCGGACCACCAAGAAGCCGGCGCCGGCGGCCACCAACCGCTTCGCCGAGGCCTGCAAGCGGCGCAAGCTGCTGGTCGGCAAGGGTGGCCTGTACGGCAACACCGTGCGCATCGCGCCGCCGATGCTCATCGGCGAGGCCGAGATCGACGCCGCCTGCGACATCATGGATGCCGCGCTGGCCGAGACCGCGACCTGAGCTCGTACGTCTCCATCCGCATGCGCGGCCCCCTTACCCTTGCCCTTCTGCCCGGGCTCTCCAGCTGCACGCCGCCCCGTGACGATGGGGCGAGCACACCCGTGACACCGGAAGTACTCGTGGAGCGCGATCGCTCGAACGATGGGGTCTCGGTCCAGCTCCACGTCGTCGGCGAGGTCATGCGCAAGCCGCCGCTGGTCGAGCTCCAGGTCGACGTGATCATCCTGAATCACGCGTCCGAGCCGCGCTGGGTGCTCCTGCCGCGCCAGGCCGGGCACAAACCCGCAGCCGACGGCGGGGTCGACACGCTCGAGGTCGAGCAATGGGGCCGGCTCCGGGTCGGCTCGTGGCTCGGGACCGGTGGCTTCCGCGCCGTGCGCATCGGCGCCGACGCCCGCGTCCAGCTCGACAAGATGCCGGTGCAGTGGTGGCGCCACGACGACGATCCCCAGCCGGACCTGGAAGTCGTGGCGGTGAAGGTGCTGCGCATCGACGGCAAGCCGGCCGAGAGCTACTTCGAGCGAGTTCCGGTGAGCAGCGGCAACGCCGGCGGCAGCGGGGGCGGCGGCAGCTCGGTGATCGCGACCGTGCGCCACCGTCCGGATCACGCCGAGGTCACCGTCGAGCTCGTCGACGATGTTCGGGTCAGCATGATTCCCTGGCCGCGGGACTGATCGCCACCGTCGCGGTACTCTTGCTCGGCCATGGCAGTACGCGACCGCGACGACACCGGCCGGACGGATGACACGTCCGCGGCGGTGACGGCGCCGGCCGCCGAGGACTCGCTGGCCTCGCCCGGCGGCGACACGACGATCGATCCGATCCTCAAGGCCGTGGCCCATACGCCGGTGGTCGTCGCGCGCACGCGCCTGGCCACGGCCGGCGGACGGATCGCTCGCTTCGTCGTCGAGCGCACGCTCGGCGAGGGCGGCATGGGCGTGGTGGTCGCGGCCCACGACCCGACCCTCGATCGCAAGGTGGCGATCAAGCTCCTGCGCTCGACCACCGCCGGCGCGGCCGCGCGATTGCGGCTGGTGCGCGAGGCCCAGGCCGCGGCCCGGGTCGAGCACGAGAACATCATCGCCATCCACGAGGTCTCGACCGTCGACGACCACGTCTTCGTGGTGATGGAGCTGGTCGACGGCGACACCCTGGCCCGCTGGCAGCGCAAGCGACCGTGGCGCGAGGTGCTGGCCCAGTACCTGCGCGCCGGGCGCGGGCTGGCCGCCGCCCACGACGCCGGCCTGGTCCATCGCGACTTCAAGCCCGACAACGTGCTGGTCGGCAAGGACGGCCGGCTGCGCGTCACCGACTTCGGCCTGGTCGCCGCCTCGGGCTCGCGCCCCGACGACGACGGCGCCCGCGTCGACAGCCAGCCGCCGGCCCAGCTCCAGGTGCCGCTGACCCGCACCGGCGACGTGATGGGCACGCCGGCGTACATGGCGCCCGAGCAGTACCGCGGCGAGACCACCGACGTGGCCGCCGATCAGTTCAGCTTCTGCGTGGCGCTGTGGGAGGGCCTCTACGGCCTGCGCCCGTTCGACGCGGCGACCCTGGCCGAGCGGGCCGAGCGCATCGCGCGTGGTGAGCTGGCCGGTCCCTTGCCCGGGCGCGATGTGCCGGCGCGTTTCGACGCCATCCTGCGTCGTGGCCTCGCCGCCGATCCGGCGGCGCGCTGGCCGAGCATGAACGCGCTCCTCGACGCGCTCGGCGACGATCCCGACGCGCGCCGGGCCGGGCGGCGACGTTCGCTGTTTGTCGTCGGCGGCGCCGTGCTCATGGCGGCCGGGGCCGCGACGATGATGGTGCTGGTGATGGATCGCGGCGACGGCGGTGCCCGCCCGTGCCGCGGCCTCGATCGCGACCTCGACGGTGTATGGGATGGCGCGCGCAAGGACGCGCTCACCCGGGCCTTCACCGCCACCGGCAAGGCCAGTGCGTCCGACGTCGCCGGCCGCGTCGCCACCGCGCTCGACGAGCGCAGCCGCGCGCTCACCGCCCAGCGCATCGCCGCCTGCGAGGCCACCGCGCTCCACCACAGCCAGTCGGCCGAGCTGCTCGATCGGCGCATGACCTGCTTCGATCGCCGGCGGGCCGAGCTGGCCGCGACCGTCGACGTCCTCGCCGCCGATCCTGCGGCCACGATCTCGCGGGCGGTGGACGCCGTGCTCGGCCTACCCGCGCTCGACCTCTGCGACGGCGCTCGCGTGCTCGACGCGGCCGCCGCGCCCACCGAACCGGCCACCCGCGCCGCCATCACCCGCGCCCGCGCCGACTTCGATCGAGCCGCCGCCCTGGGGCGCGCCGGTCGCTGGAAGGACGCGTTGCCGCCGGCCGCGGCGGCGG
>SXJR01000411.1 GCA_005779305.1 Myxococcales bacterium | reverse complement strand
GCGCAGGCGCAGCGCCGAGGTGAGGACGCGGCGGCGCTCGGGATCACCGGGGCCGACGACGACGGCCGCCGGGGTCTGCTCGGTGCACATCGAGAGCACCTCGACGCCGGTCGTCGCTGCGCCTTCGGCGACGGTGGGCGCCTCGTGGACGTGCGCTTGACCCTGTCCGCGGCCGGCGGTGTCCCCCTCAGCGTGGCGATCACGGGCCGCGCCGCGACCGAGGCGGCGCGCTGCGTGCGGGCCCGGCTACGCGCCGTCTCGCTGCCGGCGGTCCCTGACGGAGTCGCGCCGGTGCTGGCGGCGACCGTCGTCACCGTCGTCCGACCTGGCGATCGCCGGCGCTGGCCGCCGTCACCGCCGATCGCAGGCGGCGCGGTCGCGTTTGCGGCGCTGCGTGGTGGCGCGGTGCCATCGTTCGGCGCCGGTGTCCACGGTCTGGTCGGCGGTTGGCCGGCGTCCGACCTGCGCCTGGTCGCGGCCTACCAGCTCGAGGCTGGCGCCACCGGCGACGGCGAGGCGACCGGCGCAGCGCGGGCCCTGGTCGGCCTCGGCCTGCCCCTTCAGGGGAGTGCCGGCACGCTGGTGGTCTCGCTGGGCGGCGGGGTGAGCGGCGTGGGCGGGGCGGGCGCGCCGGTGCCGCTCGCCGCCGAGGTGCCGTTCGAGATGCGCCTCCAGCTCGTGCGCGGGCGCCAGCGCGGCCACCGGTGGGTGCGCACCAGCTGGATCGTCGGCGATACCAACCGCTCCCCGGTGTTCGGGAGCCCGCTGTTCGACGCCGACGAGGTCAGCCTCGGCGGCGCGGTGTCGACGCCGCTGGGTGGTGGCCGCGCCCTGCTGGGCGTGATGATCGATCAGCAGGTCGCCGGCACCAGCGCGACGGTGATGTTCGGGCTCCCGCTCGGTCGCTACTTCTGATCGCCGCGCCCCCCGGAGCGCGGTAGGCTGGCAGCGATCATGGCGACGTCAGGCGGACGCACGGCGCAGCAGCTCCTCGACGCGGTGCAGAGCCTGGTCCAGATCGACTCGTTCGATCCCGACGCCTACGCCGAGCGTCTCGCCGCCGAGCTCGCCGGTCGGGTCGAGGCCGTGGCCACCCTCGAGACCCGTGACGACGGCCTGCGCGCCGCGCTGACGGCGATCGACACCTACGTCTCGCGCTGCATGCGTATCCGGCTCGATCATGTGCTGGCCGGCGACAGCTCGGTCGCGACGCCGCTGCGCAAGGTGCTGGCCGGAACCGTGACCAGCTACGCCGACGACCTCGAGGTGCTGCGCCAGCGCGTGCTGTCGGTGGCGATGCGGGTCGACGCGCGGCGAGCCGATGACACGGCCGACGCGGTGGTCGCGATCGCTCGCCGGGTGCTCGACGACCGCCACGCGCTCTACGAACGCGTGCTCGCGATCGCGCGCGCGCTGGCCACGGCCGCCGTCCCCATCGCCCGCCAGGCCGCGCGGGATCGCAACCGCGAGGACGCCGTGCGCCTGCGCTGGACCGCGGTGCGCCGCGATCTCGAGCTCGTGGTCGAGGACCCGGCGCGCATCATCCCGGCGCGCCTGACCGATCGCCTCAAGACCCTGGTCGTGCCCGAGGAGCCGGTCGAAGAAGCGCCCGAGCTCACCCGAGGCGAGCTGATCGAGCCGTACTGACACCCGCGCCGGCGAAGCGCCCGACGATCACCTTGGCCGGACGGAGCAGGCGCGCGCCGATCTGGTACCCCGCCTCCCACTGCTTGACGACCACGCCGTCGTAGACCGGATCGTCGACCGCCATCACCGAGATGGCCTCGTGGAGGCGCGGATCGAAGAGCTCATCGGTGGCGTCGAAGCGTTCGAGGCCATAGCCGCGGAGGACGCTGGAGAGCTGGGCACGGACCAAGGTGACGCCCTCGAGCAACTCGTCGCCGGTGTCGGCGGCGCGACCGGCCGCGATCGCGCGGTCCAGGTTGTCGAGAACGGGCAGCAGCTCGGCCACCAGCTTGGCCCGGGTCTCGTCGAGGACCCGGGCGGCGTCGCGGTCGACGCGGGCGCGCGCGGCGTCGAGCTCGGCGAGGGCTTGAACGACAGGAGACTGCATGGCGATACCGGTCAACGTAAGTCCGCTCCCGCGCCTCGCAAGCACTCCCGCCCACGGTGAGGGCAGGGGTTTTCGCCGGGCGCACCCGGAGACCCGCTGATAGGCTCGGGGGATGCGCCGGATCACCTGGATCGCCCCCCTCGTCGTCATGTTCGCCGCCGGCTGGGTGCTCGGGACCAGCCAGTCCGGGCAGGTGCAGTCGGCGGAGGCGCGGCCCAAGCCGACCTGCAAGGACGACCTGGCCAAGGCCAGGCGCGAGCTGACCGCCGCGCGCGCCGAGGCCGCCGCCAACGGCGAGCGCGCGGCCGCGCTCGAGCTCGAGCTCGACAAGCTGCTCGGACGCGAGCGCAAGCGGGTGCAGACGCTCGAGGACGAGATCGGGAGCCCGATCAAAGAGCTCAAGTGACGGCGGCGGAGGTCGGGGCGAGGCGCGCCGGCTCTTGTCTTTCTTGAACGATCATTCAAGAATGGTGCATGTCGACCGCCGCCCTGGTCGCGACCCTGGTGGTCGCCGTCGCCCACGTCGGGTTCATGGTCCTCGAAAGCGTCCTGTGGACGACGCCGACCGGGCGCCGCATCTTCGGCCAGACCGTCGAGGGCGCCCAGGCGACCAAGGTGCTTGCGCTCAACCAGGGCGTCTACAACGGCGGCGTGGCGGCGCTCCTGGCCTGGGCCGCCGTGACCGATCGCAGCGACACCACCGCCGCGCTCCTCATCTTCCTCATCGCCATGGGCGTGGTCGGCGCCGTCAGCGCCAAGCCCACCATCCTCGTCGCGCAATCCCTTCCGGCGGCGGTCGCGCTGGCGCTCGTGCTGCTATAGGCCCTGGAGCTTCTGGCGCATCGTCGGGCGCAGGCCGGCGTCGCGCACCACGCACGTCAAACGCTCGCACGCGGCGGAGTAGCGGCCCTCGTTGGACTCGCGCAACTCGTCGTACTGCGGGCCGCCCATGCCGCACTCGATGCGGCGCGGCGGAAAGGCGGTGCGCACGGCCGCCGGGTCGGCGGTGGCGCTGACCGCGACCGGATCCTGAGGGATGCAGGCGCTGGTCTGGAAGTAGATCGTGCAATCGCTGTCGGCGGTGCAGCGCTGCAGATCGGCCGTGCCGTCGGGCCGGGTGGTCGTCGTCGGCGGCGGCGTGGTCGGGGTCGTCGGGGCACCGGTGCGAACGATCACGGCCGCGACGCCGGTGCCGGCCCGCGTGGGCGGGTCCGCCATCACGCCGCGCAGCGCGCGCCCGGCGCAGCGGTTGAAGGCGCCGCCGCCGCCGGCCACCGTCACCGCGCGGACCTGGCCGCGCGCGTTCCACCGCAGGCGCACGTTGGCTCGCACGAAGGTGGTGCGCCCGCGCTGGGCGCAGGCCAGGAGCGCGCCGCTGCGGTCCTCGATCTGGGCAGCCACCACGGCGTGGCCCCTGACCACCTCGACGCCCTTCACCACCGGCATGATGCGCAGCTCGTCGCTGGGCGGGGGACGGCCGGCACCCTGCGCGTGGACGTGGGCCGCGCCACCGGCGAGGACGGCGAACGCGGCCAGGGGGAGTGCGGCAAGAACGCGAAACATGGTTTGGGGACGCCGCCGGCACGGCCGGGATTCAGCGTCCCCCGACAATAGATCGATTGTGGCCGCGGCGCGTTGGCCGCGACCATCGTCGACGACCGATCAGAGGGCGTACCCGAGGTACCAGTCCTGGCCGGCGGCGTTGATGTTGCAGGCGGCCTGCTCGACCGGTACCGAGCTGTTGCTGGCGCCGCCGCGGACGGCCAGGCACAGCGTCGGGCGCTGGCCGTTCGCGGTCCAGATCGTCGGCGAGCTGAGCGGCGAGAGCAGGTCGCCGGGCAACGACGCCGCGTTGCCGTTGGAGACCCAGCCCTGGTTGGCGCCGCTGTGGCAGCCGAACATCTGCATCGCCTGGCCGGCGGTGGTCGACGCGCCCGGTACATCGATGCACGAGCCGGTCATGATGTTGATGAAGGCCGGGCCGGTCGGGTGGGTGTGGTCGAGCAGCCAGCGCTGGTTGAGGCCACCGTGACAGCCGTACTGGTTGAGGCCGGCGTGGTCGTAGGGGCTGCCCCACGCCACGTCGAGGCACATCTTCGAGCCGCTGGGCGCGATGGTCTGCACCATGAACGGCTGGGCCCAGTTGAGGTTGCGGCGGGTCGAGGCCACGCGTCGCATGCCGGCGAGGAAGAACTCGATGTGCGAGGTGCCGAACAGGCGAGTCTCGTTGTTGCCGGGCGACGACAGCGCGAAGCCAACGAAGGTGTTGTTGATCGCGTCGAAGCAGGGCGCGCCCGCGTCCCAGTCGTCGAGGCGGGTCGAGAGGCCGAGCGGCGGGCCCACGATCCACTCGCGCGCGCCGTCGGTGCGGCGCGACTCCTGGCCGGCGCGCCGGAAGTCGGCGCCGGTGCGGTAGGCCATGCAGTTCACCGCCTGCCCGGCGGCGACGAGCTGCGCCGCGGTGCGGGTGTCGCTCACCACCGGCGCGGTGGCGAAGGCCTGCGCGGTCTGGATGATCGCGACCGGCAGGTACGGGTTGACGGTGACGTAGATGGCCTGACGGCTTTGCACGTTGGTGCCGTTGGTGGTGCCGTTCGAGACCGTGATGTTCGACGGCGGCGTGGTCGCGGTGACCCAGCGCGAGGACGTCATCACCAGATCGGGCCCGATCTGGACGCCGGTGCGCACGCGGGTGTCGCCGATGATGTCGAGGCGCATCACGCCGCTCAACACGATGGAGCCGTTGCCACCGTTGAGCGGGTTGCCACTGATGGCGAGCTCGTCCTCGCCGAGATCGGGGTCGGCGTCGTCGGGCTCGACGCAGCCGGTGGCGAGCGGCGAGAGCAGCGTCGCCGCCATGGTGAAGGTGGTGAGGGCGGAGAGGAGGTCTCTGGGGTTCATGTCCTGGCGTTCAGCAAGGCCCGCACCACCTGCGGTCGCCGGGAATCGCCGAGATGCGGCGGCGGGCGCCAGGCTTGCCGGCGGCGGCCCCATGGGACTTCCGTGGGACGGCGTCACGGCGCAACGGCACGTCGCCGGCCGTGTCCACGTCGCCATGCCGCTCCACCGCGCCGTCGCCGTCGTCGTCGGGAGCGGGGAGCCGGAGACGACGGCGAGCAGGTGGGTCCAGGCCCGGGGCACGACGTCGGCGACGGCGTACCCTCCACCGCCGGTGGCGATCCAGCGGCCCCCGGCGACCTCGTGGGCCAGCTCGTGCAGCGCGACGTACGCCGCCCGCTGACCGTCGACGGTGAGCTCGAGGTCGGCGAGCGGGTCGGC
>SXJR01000410.1 GCA_005779305.1 Myxococcales bacterium | reverse complement strand
GTCGGCGCGCAGCCGGGTGGCCGCGGCGTCGGCTCCGGCGCGGGCCAGGGCGGCGCCGGCCTCACCGCGCGCGGCCTCGATCGCCGCGGTCGCGTTGGTCTGGGCGATGCGCACCATCTGCTCGGAGCGCACGACCTCGGCCTGCATGTTGGCCACCGCGTTCTCGCGGGCCAGGGCCTGGCGCTGGACCTCGGCCTCGCGCTGGGCGTCGTAGGTGAGCTGCAGCTCGTCGGCGATCTTGCGATCGGTCTGGGTCTTCATCAGCTCGGCGGGCGCCTGGATGTCACCGATCAGCGTGTCGATGCACTCGACGTCGTAGAGGCCGAGCGCCTCGCGGATGTGGCCGAAGGCCTCGCGCTGGCGCTCGCTGCGGGCGCTCAGGAACTCGAGCACGCTGACCTGCTGGGCCGAGTTGCGGAAGTAGTTGCCGACCACCGGCTGGAGCACGTGGTCGACCAGGTTCTGCATCGAGCCGACACGCGAGATCACGCGGGGCGCGTGGTTCATGGCGATGTGGATGATCTGCGAGACGTCGAGCGAGAACGAGAAGCCGTCCTTGCTGCGCACGGTGATGGGGGCGAGGCGCTGGTCGTACTGGTGGCTCTCGGTGCGGCCGGCCCAGTTGAGGACGATGTTGGTGGTGGGTACCAGCTCGACCTTCATGACCTGGGTGTTGACCGGGTGCTTGCCGGGGAGCAACGGCTCGACCCACACGCCCTTGCGGCCGCGCTCGACGAGGTCGCCGTGGGTGAAGTCGGCGCCGGTCAGGTCGACGTGCTCCTGGCCGACGTAGCTCACCACCACGCCGACGTAGCCGATCGGGATCTCGGTCAGCGGGATGAGCTCGACCCGCACGAACCACGGGTTGAGGTTCCACGCGCCCGACAGCAGCACCTGCTCCTGCAGCCCGCGGCAGCCGCCGGCGTCCATGAAGACCTGGGCCCGCTGGAAGCCCTCGTGGTGCGGCACCACCGGCCCGGCCAGATCGCCGGGCGCGATGGGTCGGCCGTCGAGCACGGTGACGATGCCCACCACCTCCGACGGCACCTGGAACACCCGCATGCTGGCCGGCGACAGGCCGTGGGCGCTGGCGTTCCTGGCGGTGATGACGGTGAACAGCGCCGGGTTGATGCGGTACGAGCCCGCGGTCAACAGGCCGAGCTGGCGGCCGCGCTCGCCGCCCTTGCGCATGAACGCCGCCGCGTCCTGGAAGTGGTCGCAGTCGACGCTACGGGCGAGCACGTGCTCGGCGGGGATGGCGCGGCCGTCGGCGGCGACCACGCACGCGATCTCGCCGGCCGGCACGACCACCAGCGGCACGCGCTCGACCTTGTACTGGAAGCGCCACACCGGGAAGTGCCAGCCCGGCGGCAGCATGGCGGCCTGGTAGCCGGCCTCGCCATCGGTGGCGATGAGGCGTCCCGGGGCGAGCGGTGGCCCGAAGCGCTTCACGAGCAGGCCCGACTCCTGCTCGTGGATGACGCGCAGCCCGAGCCGCAGGATCAGCAGCAAGACCAGGACGGTGGCGAGGAGCACGAAGAGCGGCGGATGACCGGTGACGAACGCGAACAGGTTGCCCATGAGCGGTCCCTCCTTGGGGGATGCCGCTCCGGAAGAGCACCCGCCGTGCCGGCCCCGCCGCCGCCAAGTTGGCGAATCACCTCGCCGAGACCAGCCCAGATCGTAAATAAAATTCGTGATACAAAAACCAGATGACGACAACGGGGACGGTGTCAACTTTGTCAACTCTGGCGTGGGAGGGGCCGGCGATGCCCGCGCTCGTCGCGCGTGCGCTCGAGGCCGCCGGCATCGTCGTGATCCCTCGCGGCCGTGGCGATTACCCGCTCGCTCCGGCGGCGATCGTGGTCGCGGGACGGCGCAACGAGTTGCCGATGATGGCGCGTACCGCCGGCGCGCCGTGGTTGTGGGTGATCCCGGGCGAGGTCAGCGCGGAGCTGGGCATGGCCGCCGCGCGAGCGGGCGCCTACGACGCGATCGGGCTCGGCGAGCCGAACGCGGCGGCGCGCCTCGTGGCCCGGCTTCGCGAGCTGGCGACGCCCCAGCCGGCGATCGATGCCTCCGGCCTGGTCGCGCGCTCGGCCGCGATGCGCGAGGTGCTGGCCGCGGTGGCCCGCGCCGCCGAGACCTCGCTGCCGGTGCTGTTCACTGGCGAGACCGGCACCGGCAAGGACGTGGCCGCCCGGATGCTCCACGCCCGCTCGTCACGCGCCGACCATCGGTTCGTCGCCATCAACTGCGCGGCGGTGCCCGACGAGCTGATCGAGGCCGAGCTGTTCGGCTACGTGCGCGGCGCCTTCTCGGGCGCGGCCCGCGACTACGACGGCCAGCTCGCCGCCGCCTCGGGCGGCACGGTCTTCCTCGACGAGATCGACGACACCCCACCGACCTTGCAGGCCAAGCTCTTGCGCGTGCTCGAGGACCACGTGGTCTCGCGCCTGGGCGAGAACGTGTGGCGCGCGGTCGACTTTCGCGTCGTCGCCGCGACCAACCGCGATCCCGACCAGCTCATCGCCCGCGGCGAGCTGGCGCCCGATCTCTACCAGCGCCTGGCCACGATCATCATCCACCTGCCGCCGCTGCGCGAACGCGCCGCCGACATCCCGGCCCTCGCCGCCTTCTTCATCGGTCGTTTCTACGCCGACGAGCGCGGTCCCCACCGCCACGCGGTGCGCGGCATCGCGCCGGCCGCGCAGGCGGTGCTCGCCCAGCACGCCTGGCCCGGCAACGGGCGCGAG
>SXJR01000409.1 GCA_005779305.1 Myxococcales bacterium | reverse complement strand
GGCTGCCGCGCGGGCGCCGTCCAGCACCGCCGCGCGATCGCAGCCGTCGCGGGGGGCGACGGCGAAGCCGGCGCGACAGCGCGGCACCTCCGCCAGCAAGCCATCGAGGAAGGATTCGACCGCGTGATCGGTCTCGGGCAGGAGCGCGATCACGTGCTGCAAGCCGTCCCACGCCATCAGGTCGAGCGGCCGCAAGCGCGAAAGCAGCTCGCGCTCGACGACCGCGCGCTCGGTGTCACCGACGGCGATGGCGACCAGCGCCAGCTCGCTGCCATGGCGGACGACGCGGTCGAGCTCGCGGTCGAGCTGGGTGCGCAGCTCGCTGGCGCTCACCACGCCGGCCACCGGGGCCGGGGCGCGCGCGCCATGGAACACGACGATCGCCGTGCCGATGGTGAGGACGTCGCCATCGACCAGCTCCTGCCGCGTCACCCGCTGGTTGTTGACGAGCGTGCCGTTCTGGCTGCCTTGATCGACGACGATGGCGCGCCCCGCCGCCAGCTCGAGGCGAACGTGCTGGCGCGACACCGCCGTGTCGGCGAGCACGACCTCGTTTCCGGGCACGCGGCCGATGGTGATCTCACCGGCGACCGGCAGCGGGAAGCGCCACGACGCGTCGCCGTCGATGATCTGCAGGTACGACTCGACCGCGCTCCCGCCCACACGCGCCGGGACGACGGTGGTCGCACCATCGGCGGTACCCCGAGAGCCGGACACGGGATCATGATACCGCAGGCGCTCAGGCGCGATCGAGCGGCCGGGTCGGCTCGAAGGCGAGATCGTCGGCCGCCGGCGCCCGCACCGGCTCGGCCACCGGCGACTGCGGCCGCCACCTGCCGGCGAGCGAGCTCATGGCCAGGGCCTCGGCCAGCGCGCCGGCGTCGGAGAAACGATCGCGCGGATCCTTGGCCAGGCAGCGCATGACCAGCTGGTCGAGATCCTCGGGCACGGCTTGGGTCGCGCGCAGCGCGACCCGGATCGGCAGCTCGCGGAGATGAGCGCCGAGCACGACCTCGGGGGTCGCACCGGCGAACACCGGATACCCGGCGAGCGCGAAGTAGGCGACCGCGCCCAGCGCGTAGACGTCGGTCGGTGCCTCGGCGGTGCCGCCGACGGCCTGCTCGGGCGCCATGTAGGCCGGCGTGCCGACCACCATGTCCTGGCGCGTGAGGGTCGCGTCTTCGAGGTTGCGCGGGCGGCGCGCGATCCCGAAGTCGATCAGCTTCACGAAGTCGGGGACACCACCGGTCGTCGTCACCAGCAGGTTCGACGGCTTGATGTCACGATGGATGATGCCGTGCCGGTGGGCCTCGGCCAGCGCCGCCGACGCCTGGGCGAGCAGGTGCACCACCCGGGCCGGAGGCAGCGGGCCCTCGCGTTCGACCAGCTCCTGGAGCGTGATGCCGTCGAGAAGCTCCATGGCGAAGAACGAGAGTCCGTCGTCGGTGATGCCGTAGTCGAGCACGCGGACGGTGTTGGGATGTGAGAGCGCCGCGGTGGCCGCCGCTTCGCGCTCGAAGCGGGCGGCAGCGGCCGCCTCGGTGAGGTCGAGGCGGAGGATCTTGATCGCGACGTCGCGCTTGAGCGCGCCGTGCCAGGCCCGCCAGACTTCCCCCATGCCACCGACGGCGATCCGCGACTTGAGCCGGTAGCCGCCGAGTCGCCGCGCCTCGAACAGCTCGCGGCGCAGCGCCCAGAACGCGTGGCCACTGGCCACCATGAGCGCGGTGCCCATGAACAGCACGGTGAGGTCGACGAGCAGGGCCAGGACATGGACCTCGGTGCCGAGGCGGTGGGCGATGGTGGGCGACAGCGCGGCTGCGCCGAGGATGGCGACCGGATAGGCGACCGCGGTCGGGCCCAGCATGCGTAGACCGCTGCGCCAGTGATCCGGCGTGGCGAGGCCACAGGCGACGACGACGACCGCTGCACCATTGGCGTAGGCGCTGCTGATCTGGCCGAGCGCCACCGTGAACGCCCCTTGCGCCGCGCCGGCGGCCACGAAGATCACCCGCCACAGACGCCGGATCGCCGTCGCCGACGGCGGCGGTTGCCGGCCCAAGAGCACGATCCCGAGCAACAGCAGCGCGGAAGACACGACCCGCACCGCCGCCATCACCTCGAACGAGCCACCGGGGTAGATGCGTTGGCTCATGACCCAGTCGATGGGCGCCGCGGACACCCAGAGGACGGCGCCGGCGATCAACACCTGCCGCATGCGCGGCGCAGCAGCTGGGTCGGACGCCGCCGCAGGCGCGGCGATCTGTGCCTCAGGCTCGAAGCGCAAGCCCCCGGGATGGCTCGTGCCTCGGTTCCCCGACACGTGGTCGAGCGTATCAGGGCCGGGCGCACCACGCAGGTTCGGCGTGGCCAACGCTGCGCACCACGCAAGTTCGGCATGGAACCCGCCGGGGAGTGACACCGGGTTGCGCACGAGCCTCGCTGGATCGGCCCCTGCACTGCTGTCCCTCATGGCCGGGGAGGAACACACCAAGACCGTCGAGGCGCTCGCGCCCGGCGCCGAGGTCGGAGAGTTTCTGATCGAAACCCCGATCGGCGTGGGTGGGATGGGGACGGTGTACGGCGCACGTCACCGGCTCATCGGGAAGCGGGCCGCGATCAAGGTGCTCAACGCCCGCTACGCCGCGGATCCGCAGGCCATCGAGCGTTTCGTGCTCGAGGCCCAGGCGGTCAACCAGATCGGGCACCCCAACATCGTCGACATCTTCGCGTTCGGGACCCTACCCGACGGCCGTTCGTACATGGCGATGGAGTGGCTGCTCGGCGAGACGCTGGGCGAGCGCCTCGAGCGCGGGCGAATGCGGCTGGCGGAACAGCTCCTGATCCTCGACGGCGTGGTCCGCGCGCTGGCCGCGGCTCACGGCGCGAAGGTGATCCACCGCGATCTCAAGCCCGACAACGTCTTCCTGGTCGGCGGTGGCGACGAACCGATGCGGGTGAAGCTGCTCGACTTCGGCATCGCCAAGCTCACCGGCGATCTGTCGACCTCGCGCACCCAGACCGGCATGGTGGTCGGCACCCCGCTGTACATGTCGCCGGAGCAAGCGCGCGGCACCGGCGTCGACGGCCGGACCGATCTGTACGCGCTCGGCGCGATGGCGTTCGAGATGGCGTGTGGACAGCCGCCTTACCCGACCGGCTCGGCGGTCGAGATCCTGGCCAGTCACATCGCCGCGCCGGTGCCGCATCCGTCGCGGGTGCGCGCCGAGATCCCGCCCTCGCTTGACTCGTTGATCGTCGATCTGCTGGCCAAGGACCCCGAGGAGCGGCCGGGCCTGCCCGAGGTGAGGCGCCGGCTCCTCGCGATCGCGAACGAGGCCGGCGTCGCGCTCACCACCACCGCGCCTCGGCCGGCGAGCACCGCGATGCCGACGGTGTCGATGGCCGCGATGGCGACCACGGCGCCGCCGAGCGCCGAGATCTCGGCGGTGCAGTCACCGCCGACGCGCACGGGGGCGCGTTTCGTCGCCGTGGCCGCGGCCGCGCTCGTCGTCGCGGCCGTCGCGTTCTTCGCGGTCGGCGCGGCGCGCAAGTCGTCGCCTCCCGCATCGCCTCCCGTCTCCCCGTCTGCCGCTTCACCGTCCGTCTCTCCTCCCGTCTCCCTGCCCCCCGCCTCCCCGTCCGTCTCCCCGCCGCCCGTCTCTCCTCCCGTCTCCCCGCCTCCCGCCTCCCCGTCCGTCTCCCCGCCTCCCGCTTCCCCGTCCGTCTCCCCGCCTCCCGTCTCCGCCCCTCGCCCGCGCACCCGCCGCGCACCGGCAGCGACCCACGACGCCGGACCGGCCGACCCAGCGCCGGACGTGAACGCGGTCCTCGATCCCTTCGAACCATGAGGAGCTCGATGCGTTTCCATGTGGTCGTCCTGACGTTCTGGCTCGTGTCCACCGGCCTGGCCTGGGCGCAGCCGGACGAGGCTCGCCGCCTCCATGCCGAGGGCAAGGCTCACTACGATCGCGGCGCTTTCACCGACGCCATCGCGGCCTGGAAAGCCTCCTATCGCCTGGTGCAGGCGCCACGGCTGCTGTGGAACATCGGACAGGCCTATCGCCAGGCCGGCGACTGCCCTCACGCGCTTCACTTCTACGCGCGTTATCAGCAGGCTGACGCCAAGCCCGCCAACGCCGCCGAGCTCAGCCAGGCGCTCGCGCTCTGCAAGGACGCGCAGCCGTCGTCCGACGACGGCGATGCACCCGCGGTCGTCGGGCCCGTGACGGAGCCCGTGATCGCCCCGACGATCACCCCGACGATCACCCCGGCGATCACGCCGGCGACGTCCACGCCTCGCGTGACGCTGCCGGCCGCGCCTTCGACGGCGACGCGCCGGCGTTCGTCGCGGCGAACCGCCGGACTCGTGATGATGAGTGGCGGCATCCTCGGCGGCGCCGCCAGCGTCTACTTCGCGAAGCGCGCCGTCGACCTCGCCGGCGACGTCGAGCGCGGCAGCGGCGAATGGGACGTCGGCGCGCAGGCTCGCGACGCCGACGGCCGGCGGGCCCGGAACGCCGCCATCGGGCTGGGCGCCGCGAGTCTGGTCGCGATCTCGGCTGGCGCGCTGCTGTGGTGGAGCGGACGCAGCCGCGAGCCCCAGCCCCGCGTCGGCCTGACCCTGACGCCCGATGTCGCCGCCGTGGAGGTCTCGTGCGCATTCTGATCGCGCTGGTCACCGCCGTCACCGCGGCCGGTTGCTATCAGCCCAGCGTCAGCGACTGCCAGTACACCTGCCTGGCCAGCGACAGCTGCCCTTCGGGCTTCGAGTGCCGCGCCGGCATGTGCCGAGCCCCGGGCGCCGGAGGCACCTGCGAAGGCGTCGATGCCAACGGACCCGACGCCGTCGATGTCGATGGCGCCAGTCCCGACGCCGCACCCGACGCCGCACCCGACGCCGCACCCGACGCCGCACCCGACGCCGCGCCGCCACCGCCAGTGTGGTCCAGACGCTCGGCCGGCGACTCGCACGAGTTCGCCCGCGGCCACAGCGTGCGCCGCGCCAGCGACGGCGACCTGGTGATGGTGGGGCGCACCGTTTCGACCACGCTCTCGTTCCCGGGCGCACCGGTCATGGCGACGCTCGGCAGCTACGACGCCTTCGTCGTCAAGATGTCTCCGGCGGGCGTCCATCGCTGGTCGCGGCGGCTGGGCGGCTCCGGCCTCGATCTGGCCTACGCCGTCGCGGTCGACGCCGGCGACAACGTGATCGTCGTGGGCAGCTACAGCGGCGCCGTGAACCTGGGCGGCGTCGCGCTGCCCACCGCCGTGGACGGCGATCTCGAGGTCTTCGTCCTCAAGCTCTCGCCGCAGGGCGACCACGTCTGGTCGACCGGCATCGCGACCAGCGGTCGCAACGAGGCCTTCGACGTCGCGGTCGATCCGTCCGGTGATGTGTTCGTGACCGGTTCCATCGGCTGGAACCTGTTCCTGCACGACGCTGGTGACACCACGCTGCACAAGCTCTCCGGCGCCAACGGCGCCGTGCTGTGGTCGAAGCCGTTCGCCACCTCCAACGGAGACGCCGGGCTCGGCGTGGCCACCGACGCCAGCGGAGACGTCTACCTGGTCGGCGCCTTCGCCAACGGCAACGGCGGCATGATCGATCTGGGCGGGACCGTGCTGACCTCGGTCGCGGTCGGCGCCGGCTTCGTCGCCAAGCTCGACGGCGGCACCGGTGCCCACATCTGGTCGAGGATGGTGCAGAACAGCAACCAGAGCCAGCTCCAGGGGGTGGTGGTCGGCGGCACCGCGGTCTACGTGTGCGGCAACTCGCGCGGCTTCGCGACCATCGGCGGTGGCCCGGCGGTGGCCGTGAACGGCGAATACGACTTCTTCGTCGCCCGGCTGGCGACGTCGGACGGCTCGCACGTGTGGTCGCATTCCCACGGCGGTGCGCCGTCGGACTACTGCGAGGACATCGGCCTCGACGGCAGCGGCGGCGTCGTCGCCACCGGCTCCCTGGGCGCGAGCTCGACCTTCGGCGGCGCAGTCCTGCCGTTCAACGGTGCCGGCGACGTGGTGGTCGCCCGTTACGCCACGTCCAACGGTGCCCACCTCGGGTCGCGCAGCTTCGGCGGCAGCGGCGACGAGTCGGGTCTCGGCGTGTCGGCCGATCCGGTCACCGGCAACGTCCATCTCGTCGGACACAGCTCGGGCGCGATCGACTTCGGCGACGGCCTCGCCGCCGATCCGCTCGGCGGCTTTGGCTTCTTCGTCGCCAACATCGGAGCTCTGCCATGAATGACCGGACCGCTGTCGTCTTCTCTCGCGCGCTCCCGGGCCTGGCCGCGGTGCTCGTCCTGGGCGCGTGCGTGGTCGACCCGATGCTCGATCAGGAGATCACGCAAGGGCTCTCGATGCGGATCGTGCTCAACGTGCGCTCGACGCCCGAGGCGAGCGACACCACCGGCGATGGCAGCTCCGGGGCACCGTACCGGACGATCCGCAAGGCGGTGTCGGCGATCCCGCTCGATCTCATCGGCACGCGCTACGTGATCGACTGCACCGGCCTGGGGCTCGAGGAGGTGCCCTTCGAAGGCCTGTCGCTGCCACCCATCCGGTCGGCCGACGGGCTGGTCCGCGTCGACGATCCGGTCGAACACCCGGCGTTCGAGTACGAGGGCGCGGTCACGATCCGCGCGACCCCGGCGGTCGTGGAACAGATCGCGGCCTCCGAGGTGGCCGCCTATTACCGCGACCCGATCAACTCGCTACGCACGATCACGATCACTGGCCGCAACTGGGCGCCGGACCAGTGGAAGGGGAAGCTCTTGTTCGGCGCGACCCGCGGCCAGATCGCGGTCGTGGCCGGGAACACCGCCACCACGCTCCAGACGACCTACCCCGGCGAGCTCACGCCGCCGATCCAGATCGCGGCGCCATCGTGCGAGCTCCGCAACAGCAACGCGACATCGGCCCGCCCGACGCTCGCCGTGCGCGGCATGACCGGTTCGCTGGTCTTTGCCGGCCTGCGCCTCTCGCACGCCAACGGCTTCATCCCGGCGCTGCAGCTCAACTCCGAGATCGTCGGCCGCTACCACTCCTGCGACATCGACGCGATCTCGGTGGTCGGCGGCGGAGCGCCGCCGCTGTTCGTAGGCACCCGGATCCAGGGCGGCGCGCCGCTGCCGCCGTGGCCACCGATCGGCTCGGGCCGCCGGATGACGCGAGCGGTGAGCGCGTACTCCTTCGCCAACTCCCTGATCCAGGACGTCGCGTTCGCCACCTCGGGCGGAGGGAGCGGCTTCGCGACGATCAGCACGTCGATCGTCGATGGCTGCGCCTACCTGGGCGAGAACCCGAACGAGGGCTACGACGGCGCCTGGCTGATCAAGGACGCCTACATCAAGAACGCTCGCACCGACGGGTTCCACGCCGGCGGCGGATCACCGCACTGGCTCAAGCGCGTGCGAATCGACGGCAGCGTCGGCGACGCCGTCAACGCGTACGGCGCCGGACCGGTCGTACTCCAGCGAGTGGTCGGGACCGGCAGCCAGGGTCACGGGATCCGCGCGCGCAACGGCGCCCAGGTCAGCGTCGACCTGCGTAGCACGGTCGCCGGCGTGCTGGGGGATCTCCGGGTCGGCAGCCGCGCGACGCGCAGCTTCTTTCACTTCCGGAGCGAGCCCGTCGCGCTCAACGAGGTCGACCTGGCGCCGGGCACCGGCGACGCGTCGCGGGTCTGGCAAGACGGCGCGACCTGCTGCGGGGTCTGGTCGCAGCGATCGGCGGGTGATTCGCACGAGTTCGCCAGCATGCACTCGGTGAGGGTCGATGGCGCCGGTGACGTGGTGTTCGTGGGCCGGACCGCGTCGTCGACGCTGTCGTTCCCGGGCGGAGCGGCGATGCCCTCGCTGGGCAGCTACGATGGCTTCGTCACGAAGCTGTCGTCGACCGGCGCCCCGCGCTGGTCAAGACGTGTCGGCGGCGGGGCGATCGACATGGCTCACGCGATCGCCGTCGATGCGGCTGACAACGTGATCGTCGCCGGGGCCTACACCGGAGCGGTCAACATGGGCGGCGCGCCCCTTCCAGTGGCCGGCAACTACGAGGCGTTCGTGCTCAAGCTCGATCGCCAGGGGAACCACGTCTGGTCGACGGGGCTGGCCACCGCCGGCGCCGACCATGCCTACGGCGTCACCGTCGACGCCGCCGGTGACGTGTTCGTGATCGGAGCGATCGACTGGAACCCGTACTCCGCCGCTGGCGACGGCAACATCACGCTGTCGAAGCTGTCGGGCGCCAGCGGCGCCGTGGTCTGGTCCAAGACGTTCGTGACCTCCGGCGGCGACGCCGGCTTCGACGTCGCGACCGACGCGGCCGGCAATCCCTTCATCGTCGGCGTGTTCGGCAACCCGAGCGGCGGATCGATCGACCTCGGCGGCACGACCCTGTCGTCGACCGGGGTGCGCAAGGGCTTCGTGGCCAAGCTCGACGGTGGCAATGGCGCGCACATCTGGTCGCGCGCGGTCGAGAACAGCACCCACAGCGATCTCAACGCGGTCGAGGTCAGCGGCGCCGCGGTGTTCGTCGGCGGCGCCTCGCGCGGCGCGGCGACGCTGGCCGGCGGGCCACCGGTCGCGGTCGGCGGCGAGTACGACTTCTTCGTGGCCCGCCTGGCTGCCGGCGATGGCGCCCACGTCTGGTCGCGGTCGTTCGGCGGCTCGGGCCAGGAGGACTGCCAGGACCTGGCGGTCGACGGCGCCGGCGACCTCATCGCGACCGGCCGCCTCGGCAGCGCCGCCGTCAACCCCGGCGGCGGCCCCCTGCCCTACGCACTCGCGTCCGACGTCGTGGTGGCGCGCTACGCCGGGGCCACCGGCGTCCACGTCGCGTCGGCGAGCTTCGGTGACAGCGGCGACGAGGTCGGGTACGGCGTCGCGGTGCGAGTCGCCACCGGCAACGTCCATCTGGTCGGCCACACCTCGGGCGCGCTCGACTTCGGCGAGGCCAACCTGGCCGACCCGCTGGCCCAGTTCGGGTACTTCGTCGCCAACGTGGGTCAGCTCAACCCGCCTTGATCGGACGCTACGAACCGCCGCCGCCGGGCGCCTGGGCCGGCGCGGCTTCCTCGCCGACCGGCGTGACGTTGGAGCGATCGACCCGCAGGGACTCGCGGGTCGGGACCTCGGCGGCAAGGCGGTCGGGGAAGCGGCCGGTGATCGAGATCATCACCGTGTTCCGGTTGTATCCGAGCACCTCCATCGACGCGTCCTCGGCGGCGACCTGGCGCAGGTGCTGGGCGCGCAGCGACACGGTCACGCCGTCGCGCATGGCGTAGTTGATGGCGAGGTCGCCGCTGAAGACATCGAAGCCGCTGTCGACGTCGCCGGTCGCGGTGTCGATGAGGCGTGTGCGCTGGGCGCCAGCGGTGGTCTGTAGCGTCAGCCGCGGCCGGTGGACGTCGCGGGCCAGCCACGGCAGCGGCAGCCAGGCGTGGACGATCGCCGAGTCGGAGATCGTGTTCTGGGCCAGGTAGAGGTTGGGCGCGACCGAGCGGCGCAGGTTGAGCCCGGCGTTGCCCCAGTTGGGGAAGTAGCCGAGCTGCGCACCCACCGTCGGCTGCACCACGAGCTGATCGCCCTCATCGAGCGGGATGATGCCGGTGGCGCCGGCGTCGAGCAGCGACGACCAGCGCGGGCCGAAGTCGCGGCGCCACGACACGATCGCGCTGGCATTGACCTGGTCGTTGGACTCGACCGGCGTCATCGCGACGATGCGCTCGAGCGTGACGAACGAGCTCGACAGCTGCATCGACGCCGCCGAGTAGCGCCAGGTCCGATCGATGCCGACGTTGCCGCCGATCTCGATGCCGGTGGTCTCGGTGCCGATCGACTCGGTGCTGAAGCTGCGGCCGCGCGCGCCCTGGGTCAGGCGTAGCGCCTGGGTCGCCGTGTAGCTGAGGTTCTGACCGACGTCGATCGACGTGAACTGACTCTCGCCCGAGGCCGACGGCAAGCCGGTCACGGTGCCGTCCGACGCGGCGCCGCGCGTCGACAGCGTGGTCAACGCGCCGGTCGAGAACTGAGCCGACGTGCCCAGCTCCGTGCGCGGCGACGTCAGGAAGAAGGCGCGCCAGCTCGCGATGTGCTGGAGCGACCAGGCCTCGTTGTGGCGGGTGTAGAGGTTGGCCTCGAGGTCGTACGAGAGCATGTGGACCGAGCGCGGGGTCTCGTAGGTGCCCAGGGCGCCGGGCCGGAACTGGTAGTAGACGTCGCCCTCGCGCTCGGGGAGGACGCCACTCGGGTCCTGGTCGGGCACCGAGAACAGGTTGTCGGTCCACGCGACCTGGCCGTTGGCGAGGACGTGGAGGCTGTAGCCACCGGCATGGGCGACGCCCACGGGACTGGCGACACCGGCGACCGCCGCCGCAACGACACAGATACGCACGCGCGACACGAGGCCTGAACGCTAGCACGCCTTACGCGAGCGTGACCGTGTGAGGCAACCGGCCGCGGCACGCTGTGTCCAACGGCACGAGCGGCCGATCGCCGGGTAGATCGCCGGCGGTGATCGGGCGTTCCACGTCCCGGGAGGAACCATGCGCATCACCCAGCTTGTCACCCTCGGCCTCGTCCCCCTGCTGGCCTGTGGCAGCGGCACCGCTCCCCCGCGCGGCGGCCGCCCCGTCGCCAGCCCGGGCGCGGCCAAGGGCGAGCTCGAAGCGCCCTCAGGGGAGGACGTCTCGAAGCAGGTCGAGGAGATGAACAGCGCGACCTTCGCGCGCCCGTCGCGCGAGTTCCGCCGAGGCCACGTCAGCAAGCGCATCGCCCCCGCCGCGGTGAAGACCGCCAGCGGCTGGCAGGTGAAGTTCGGCTCGGGCGCGGCGGTGACCACCCCCGCCGTCTACGAGGGCATGGTCTACACCTCGGGCGGCTTCAACTCGAAGGAGTTCTACGCCTTCGAGATGGCGACCGGGAAGCCGACCTGGGCCATCGATCTCGACGACGACGGGCCGTCGACCGCGGCCTGCGCCGAGCGCGTGTGCGTGTTCAACACCGAGTCGTGCACGATCTTCGCGGTCGACAGCCGCACCGGCGAGCAGCTGTGGTCGTGGTGGCTGGGCGATCCGCTGACCAGCGCGCCGACCATCGGCGCCGGGCTGGTGTTCACGTCGTATCCGGCGGCGAGCGCCGACGACGACAAGCCGCGGCCGCCCAGCGCGACCCACGCCCTCGCCGCGTTCGATCTCAAGACCGGCGCCATCAAGTGGCAGATGTGGCTCGACAGCGACGTCATGTCGGCGCCGGTGGTGGCCGGCGAGTTCCTCTACATCTCGACCTTCGCCGGCACGGTGATGAAGCTCGAGCCGGCGACCGGCAAGGTCCGCTACGCCATCAGGTCGCGCGCCACGTCGGCCCCGGTGATCACGTGGGAGGGCGGCCGCGAGTCGATGTACTACACCCGCCGCGGCGTGGCCGCCGAGGAGGTGAACGGCGCCGAGGAGATGATCATCCGCGCCGACGACAACCACCCCAAGACCAAGTACAAGACCAAGAAGAAGCCGGCCAAGTACATCGACTTCTCCGAGCAGGCCGTCTCGGGTCACGCCGCCAAGAGCAAGGCCGAGGACAGCGGCAACGGCTTCGGCAGCGGTGCCCCGGTCGCGGCCAACGCCGAATCGGCGCTCTTCAACGTCGGCGTAGGTAGCGTGTCGTCGATGCAGACCTTCCAGGGCTCGCGCATCCTGCACCTGGGCAAGACCAACGTGAACACCATGGGCGACGAGGTGGTCGCGACCAGCGCTGACACCGGCGACGAGCTGTGGTCGTTCAAGCTCGACGGCGACACCCGCGTCGACGGCGGCCACCTCGGCACCGCGCCCCTGGCCGCCGGCGGCCGCGTGCTCATCGGCACCCTCAAGGGCGAGATCCTCGAGCTCGATCCCGTCAAGGGCGGCGTGAGCAAGCGCCACACCGTGGGCGCTCCGGTCCGGTCTCAGCCGGTGGTCGACGGCGGCTGGATCTTCGTCGGCACCGACGACGGCCGCCTGGTCGCGATCGACACCCGCGATCGCACGCTCACGGGATGGCCGATGTGGGGCGGCAACGCCGGCCGCACCGGCGCGGTAGCGGTGAAGTAGCGCGTGCCTCGGAGGTCAGCCAGCTGACGGAGTCGCACCCTCGGCCCGCAGCGCTTCCTTCATGATCTTACCGCTCTCGTTCTTGGGCAGCTCGGTGCGGAGGAGGATCTCGCCCGGGATCTTGTAGGCAGGGAGGCGTTCCTTGAGGAAGAGGCCGAGGGTGTTGGCGTCGAGGGCGCCGGTCGACTTGGCGACGACGAAGGCGCGCAGGCGATCCCCGAGGAGCTCGTCGGGGAGGCCGATCACGGCGCACTCGTGGACGGCGGGGTGCTCGAGGATGGCGTCCTCGATCTCCTTGGCGGCGACGCGGTGACCGCCGACCTTGAGCATGTCGCGGGTGCGGCCGACCAGCCAGAAGCGGCCGGCCTCGTCGCGGCGGGCGAGGTCGCCGGTGCGGTAGCCATGGGGGCCGAGCACGCGCGCGGTCTCGTCGGGGTCGTTCCAGTAGCCCTGCATGATGTTGTCGCCCTGGGCGTAGAGCTCGCCGGTCTCACCGTCGGCGCAGGGCGTGCCGTCCGGGTTGCGGACGGTGAGGGTGACGCCAGGGATGGGCCGGCCGATCGAGCCGATCGCGGAGACGAGCTCGTCGGGCGGCACGTACGAAAGGCGGGCCGAGGCCTCGGTGGCGCCGTACATCACGAAGAGCGCGCGGGGGGCGATCGTGTCCAGGACCTGGCGGGTGAGGGTCGGGTTCATGCCGCCGCCGGCCTGGGTCGCCCAGCGCAGGTGGGTGAGCTCGTGGCGAGCGAGGCGCTCGCCGAGCGTCGAGCGGTTCATGAGGATGGCGTAGGTCGACGGCACGCCGGCGAGGCCGGTGCAGCGCTCGCGCTCGAGGGTGTCGAGGGCGACGTTGGGATACTGGAAGCGGTTCTCGACCACGACGGTGCCGCCCGACGCGAAGGTCATGTGCAGGATGGAGAGGCCGTAGACGTAGTAGAAGGGCAAGAGCGCGAGGACGCGGTCGGACGGTGAGAGGGCCAGGTACGAGACGATCGAGGTGACGTTGGAGACGATGTTCTTGTGGGTGAGCACCGCGCCGCGGGGACGACCGGTGGAGCCGGAGGTGTAGATGATGGCGGCCGGGTCGAGTGGGCTCACGGCGTGCTCCGACGCGGGCTCGCTCCGCGAGCCCGGCTCGGCACGAACCGGAAACACCCCGACCGTGCCGAGTTGTCCCTTGGCGGCATTCAGGACCCGATCGAAGCGGGGGCCATGGAGCAGGACCTTGGCGCCGCAGTCGGTGAGGTAGTGAACGAGGCTGTGGGGATCGGCGGCGGTGTTGAGGGGGACGGCGACGGCGCCGGCGGCGAGGGCGCCGAACCAGGCGGCGACCCACTCGACGCCGTTGTGGGCGAGGATCGCGACCCGATCGCCGGGCGCGACGCCGAGTGACGAGAGCTGCGCGGTCACGGCGGCCGCGGCGGCGGCGACCTCGGCGTAGGTCAGGCGGGCGCCGCCGGGGTCGTGGGTGACCAGCGCCTCGGCGTCGGGCGTGCCGGCGGCGCGCTCGCCGAGGAACTGGTGCACGAGCGACGCGGTCACGACCTTGGCTTCTCCGTGGGCGCCGACGCAGGTGCCGACGCTGGCGCCGCCTTGGGGTCGACGATGAGGTAGGTCAACATCACGCCCTTGCCCTTGATCTCGACCTGGCGCGGCGCCTCGAACTCGAAGGCGTCGCCGAGCAGCACCCGGGTCGCCTCGGTGACGTGGACGCGGCCGGGCACGCCGCTCGACTCCATGCGGCTGGCGGTGTTCACGGTGTCGCCCCACAGATCGTAGATGAACTTCTTGGTACCGATCACGCCGGCCACCACCGACCCCGAGTGCAGGCCGACGCGGATCGTGAGCTCGCCGCCGACGCGCTCGTCGTAGGCGGTGATCGCGTCGAGCATGTCGAGGGCCATGCGGGCCATGGCCTGGGCGTGATCGGCGCGGGCCTCGGGGATGCCCGACACGACCATGTAGGCGTCGCCGATGGTCTTGATCTTCTCGAGCCGGTGCTCCTCGGCCAGCTTGTCGAAGGCGCTGAACAGCTCGTTGAGCATCGACACCAGCGCCTCGGGTGAGGTCCGCGAGGAGAGCGCGGTGAAGCCGACGATGTCGGCGAAGAGCACGGTCACGCTGTCGAAGCGATCGACGATCACGCCCTCGCCCTGCTTGAGGCGATCGGCGATGGGCGACGGCAAGACGTTCAGCAACAACCGCTCCGAGGTCTGCTTCTCGGCCTCGAGCTCGCTGGTGCGCTCGGCGACCAGTCCCTCGAGGTTCTCGCTGTGGGCCTGGATGGTCTCGGCCATGACGTTGAAGCTCTTGCCGAGCTGGCCGATCTCGTCCTTGCTGGCGACCCGGGTGCGGGCCCGGAAGTCCTTGTGGGCGAAGCGCTCGACCGTCTCCGACAGCGCCACGATCGAGCGAGTCAAGAGCGTGCCCATGATGATCGACACCACCAGGGCCAGCGCGATCACGGCCAGCGACACCTTGATGGCGAGGCCGCCCGCCGCGTCCAGCGCCGCCTGCATGTCGTCGTCGGTGATGTCGACGCCGAGCACGCCCCGACAGCGACCGTCGTCGCCCTTGCCCAGCGGGTAGTACGCCGACACCGAGTACACCTTGAAGTCGGGGTCGTAGACGAAGTTCTTCTCCAGCACCGGCGTGCACTCGCGCAGCGCCAGGCCCAGCGACGGGAGGTCCTTGATCTCGTAGGGCTGGTTGAAGTGAGACAGCGGATCGGTGGTCTTGGCGGCGTTGCCGGCGACCACGTCGGCGTCGACGACGAAGCGGGGGTTGTCGGGATCGTCGCTGGGCGCCAGCAGGTAGGCGTAGCGGAGCAGCCGCGGCTCGGCCTCGCGGATCGCGTTGAGCTGATCCGAGATGCGCTTGTAGTCGCCCGAGAACTCGGCGGCGGTGGCCTCGGCCTCGGTGAGGTCGGGACCCAGGCGCGCCGACAGCCGCTGGTACGCATCGCGATCGATGCCAGCGGCGCCGACGTGGGCGATGTTGCGCAGGCGCGCGCGCAGATCATCGCGCAGCTGCCGCTCGACAAAGCGGTACAGGAACAAGGCCAGCAGCAGGCTGACGAGCGTGCTGACCAGGAAGAACGCGACAGTGATCTTGCGCCGTAAGCGCATCCGCCCGCACCAGGCTAGCAGCGGACCCGCGAGATTTCGCGTGGTTCGGGCCCGGGTCGCGAATCTATCTTGACACCAAACGGTGTCACAGTTATCAGTGACTCATCACCAGGAGTCATCATCACATGAGCCTCACTGAACGTCACCGCCGCCTCGGACAGGAGCTCGACGCCCTCAAGGCCCGCATCCAGCTCCAGCTCGGCGACGCCGACATCGCCCACGTCAAGAAGGTCCAGCGCGTCTCCACCGCGGCCGAGGTCGTCGGCCGCACCCTCCTCCACGTCAGCCTCGATCCCCTCACCTGGTCGGCGGGCGTGGCCGCCCTCTGGCTCCACAAGCAGCTCGAGGCCACCGAGATCGGCCACACCGCGCTGCACGGCGCCTACGACAAGATCCCCGGCGGCGAACGCTGGGCCTCGGAGACCTTCGACTGGGACGTGCCCATCGACGAGGAGTCGTGGCGCAGCGGCCACAACCACAAGCACCACGGCAACACCAACATCGCCGGCAAGGATCCCGACATCCACTTCGGCCCGGTGCGCCTCACCCAGCAGACGCCGCACAAGCCCGCCCACGAGCACCAGGCGTGGTGGCTGCTCTTCGTCGTGCCCACCTTCACCTGGGGCATGAACCTGCACTTCACCGGCGTCGCCGATCTGCTCGCCGACAACGGCCTGCCCGGCAAGCTCGACGTCCTCCCCGATCGCTCGCTCAAGAGCCGTCGCCAGGCGTGGAAGGCCGCACTGCGCAAGTACGTGCCCTACTACGCCAAGAACTACGGCCTCTATCCGGCGCTGGCCGGCCCCTTGTGGTGGAAGGTCCTCCTCGGCAACGCGATCGCCGAGCTCGGCCGCGACGTCTACTCGGCGGCCACCATCTACTGCGGCCACGTCGGCGGCGACGTCGCCAGCTGGCCCGAGGGCACCAAGGCCCGCAGCCGCGGCGAGTGGTACGCGATGCAGATCGAGTCGACCAACGACTACGAGGTGCCGCGCCTGGTCTCGATCCTGTGCGGCGGCCTCGATCGCCAGATCGAGCACCACCTGTTCCCGCAGCTGCCGCCCGAGCGCTTGCGCCAGATCGCGCCCGAGGTGAAGGCCATCGTCGAGCGCAACGGCTTCGCCTACAAGACCGACACCTGGGGCAACCAGCTCAAGAAGGCGCTGGCCCACATCAAGCGCCTCTCGCGCGACGAGGGACCGCGCGCGGTGCTGCGCGAGGCGGCCTGATGCTGTTACTAACGGCAGGCATGCCCGCGCCCGCTTCGCCCGTCGGGTCGTCCGACGTGACCGCGACCCTGACCATCGACGAGCTGGCCGCGCAGACCGGCGTGCCGACCCGCACCATCCGCTTCTACCAGGCCCGCGGCGCGCTCATGCGCCCCGAGATCAAGGGACGGGTCGCCTTCTACGGCCCCACCCACGTCGAGCGCCTGCGCCTCATCGCCCAGCTCCAGGATCGCGGTCTGCGCATCGACGCCATCCGCGACGTGGTGGCGGGCATCGATCGCGGCGAGCTCGATCTCGCCGAGTGGCTCGGGCTCGAGCGCGAGGTCCAGGCCCCGTGGGCCGACGATCAGGCTCGCACCGTCGACGAGGCCGGCCTGTACGCGCTGGCCGGCAGCAAGCGGCCCGGCCTGGTCGCCGACCTCCTGCGCACGCGCCTGATCGAGCGCAAGGACGGAGGCGTCTACCTGGTGCCCAGCCCGGCGCTGCTCGGCATCACCATGAAGCTGGTTGCCGCCGGCATCGATCTCGAGGCCGCGTCCGCGGCCGGCGACGTGCTGCGCAAGCACCTGGGCAAGGCGGTCAAAGACCTGGTCGAGCTGTTCGTCCGCGGCATCCGTCACGGCGACATCGTGCTCGACGAGCCCGAGACCGCCTTCGCGAGCCTGCGGCCGCTCGGCATCGAGGCGGTCAAGGTGCTCTTTGCCCGCGAGATGGAACGGGAACTTCGCAAGCTGCTCGAGTCGGGCGCGGTCAAGGCGCTGCGCGGCCGCAAGCGCAAGCGCTGAGCAGAAGACCGCCCCACCGACGGCGGTAAGATCGTCGTGATGGCGCTCGGCGGAGTCGCGGTCGCGGTGGTCACGCACCAGCCATCGCGTGCCTCACGCGTTCGATCTGTGGGCGATGACCCAGACCGATCGTCCAGGTCCACGTAGGTCCACGTCCGCGATCACATAAGCGATCAATCGACGGACAGGTCGCCCAGGTACCAGGTCGCCGGCCCCCGGTACTCGGGCGTGGTCACCAGCTCGCGGCTGCGGCGCGAGCGCGCGAGCGCGGCCAGCGCGTCGCCGCGCACGACGCCGCCGGTGACGTCGTGGCTGCCGCCGCTGTCGATGAGGCGGCCGAGCGCGATCGAGGCCCGGAAGTCGCCGGTCACCGGCGCGAGCTCGAACCACGACCAGGCCTCGACGACCAGCAGCGGTCCGCCGCCGAGCAGCGCGGCCTCGGGCTGGCCGCCCGCGCCGACGACGATGCCGCGCACGCCGCCGTTGGGCGACGTCTCGCGCAGGGCCGCCTCGCGACCGTCGAGCGCGAGATCGCGGGCCACGCCGCGCCCGACCAGCTCGAAGCGGCGCACGGCCGCGCCGTGCTCGTCGAGCGGCGCCGAGCGCAGGCCGAACGGAAGCGTCCCGTCGCTAGTCACGGTCAGCGGCTCCTCACCGGTGGTGGAGCCGCTGGCGATGGGCTGGCCCGGCCGGTAGCGCACCAGGCCCTGGCGCTCGAGCGCCGGATCGGCCTGCGCCACCAGCGCTTCGAAAAAGCCGCGGCCGCCGTGCAGAAGCGCGGCCGGCCGCACCACCACCGGGATGCGGCCCGATGGCGGCGCCAGCGCCCGTGCCCGACGCACGCCGGCGTCGACGGCATCGGCGATCACGACGCCGACGGCGAGGTCGTTGCGGCGCCGCACCGTGCGGCGCACCCGGGCCACCGC
>SXJR01000408.1 GCA_005779305.1 Myxococcales bacterium | reverse complement strand
CTCGGGGCCGGGTGGGCCCTCGACGCCGGCGGCGTCCACCGCGGCGACGCGGGCGCGGTAGGTCGCGGCGGGAACCCCGCTGAGTGCGATCTGCGTGGTGTCGGCGGGCCCGACCACGGCGAGCACGGGCACGCCGCCGGGGCCGTCGAGCTCGACCCGGTACGACGTCGCGCCAGGCACGGGCGACCACGACAGCGCCAGCTGGGCGCCGTGGGCGCCGACCGCGGCCGCGGTGAGGCGGTCCGGCCGATCGGACGAGCTCGTCCACGACGGCGCGGGCAGGAGCGGACGCGCCGCCTCCGGGGAGCCTTCGACGGTCACGCGGCTGGCGGTGCCGGCGACGAGCGTGATCGTGCCGCGGCGCGCACCACGCACCTCGATCGACCGTCCGCCGTGGTTGGCCACCGTGGTGCTGCCGTCGGCGCCGATCGCGACCAGCGCGTGGCCACCGGCCAGCCCGATCGACGCGTTTGGCGTCGTGAGCCTGATCCGACCCCCGCCGGCGGCGTCGACGAGCGAGGTCCTCACCGCGCCGCGATCGAGCGCCGCCACCGACGTCGTGACCCGGGCCGCGCCCACCGTCGTGCCGCGGATGGTCACGGTGGTGTGGTCGCGGAGGACGAGCTGCTTGGTGCCGCTGAGCGCCACCCGCGCGCTCGCCCGATCTTCGGCGGCAACACGCCAGTCGCGGAACAGCTCGACGCCGCTGGCCGCCGGGTTCCACGCGTTCTCGATCGGCCGCTGCACGCGCACGTCGCCGCTCACGGCGGCGAGGCGAGCGTCGGCGGCTCCGGCTCGTCGGGGCAGCCGCAGCACCCGCCCCGGCGCCAGCACGTGCGGCAGCGGCCCCAGCCCCGGGTTGACCCTGTGGATCGCGGCGTAAGCCTCGCGGTCGCCGAGCTCGCGCTCCGCGATGCCTACGCAGGTGTCGCCCTCGTTGACCACGTACTCGGTGGTGTCGGCCGGCTGCGCCACGGCTAGACCGGCACCCGCCAGTACCGCCGCGCAGATCGGAACCCATCTCGATAACCACCGCCGGCTGCGACCGTCGCGCCCGGATCCGCCTCGCATCGCTCGGTCTCGGTCGAGGCTGGTCATCGAGGTGCGCTCCACGCCCTGGCCACGGGTTCAGCCCTTCTTCGCCTTGAGGAGCCGCTCGAGCGCCATGCCCGCGGCGCGCGCGGCGACGGTGACGTGCTCGTCCGAGGCCAGTCGCTGGCGGCCGTCGGCGTAGATCACCCCGACCACACGCTCGCGCACGGCGACCGGCACGGCCAGCATCTCGTCGGTGGGCGAGCCGAACAGGGTGCGCACCAGCTCGCGACTCACCGGATCCGACATGGGGCCGCGGTAGGGCAGGCGCGTGCCGACCACGTCCTGGAACACCGACGGCGCCGAAAGCGAAAGGTGGGCCTGAGCACCCGTCGGGGGCGGCTGCTGCATGAAGGCGGTGAGCTCGCCGGTCTTGGCGGCCAGGAACGCGACCCGGTGATGGGTCTCACCCACGAAGCCGACGAGCATGGCGATCACGTGATCGCGCGACGTGGCCTGATCGAAGCTCCGCAGTGTCTCGACCAGCTTGATGGCTGCGGCCTCGAGGGCGCGGGCCTGCTCGGCAGCCTCGTGTGATGACGTCGCCGGTCGTGGCCTCGGCTCGCGCGGTGCGTTGATCACCAGCGGCGCCGAGTCGCCCTCGTCGCCGGGCACCGGGATGCTCGCCGACGTCGATTCGTCGGCGGGCACCACCGCGCCGAGAAACGGCGGCGGGATGGTCGTGCCGGGCGGACCCCAGCCGTCGTCGACGGTCGTCGGCGGCTTGGTCTCGACCCGGCGGGTCTTGGCCTCCTCGTCCTCGTTGACCGGCGAGGGCACCGCCTCGGTGTCGGGGGCCCGCGCCTCCACCGGCGAGGCCGGGATGGGGCCGAGCGAGCCGAAGGCGCCGATGCCGATCTGCGTGCGTTTCTCGCGCCGCTTCTCGGTGGCGCCTTTCTTGCGCGCGAGCAGGAGGATCGGTCCCGACGGCTCGTCGCGCGGCGGCGGCTCGGGCGACAACGCATCGGGGTCGGGCTCGGGCTCGTCGTCGACGAGGAGTGCCGGCTGCAGCGTGCTCTTGCGCGGCGTCGACAGCAGGATGGGCTGCGAGTCGCTGCCGTCGTCGTCGCGGTCGATGCCGTCGACGCTGCCGTCGCTGCTGCCGTCGTTGCCGTCGGGGGCGTCGCGCGCGGCGTGGATCTCTGCCGCGCTGTCGTGCGCGTCGTGGATCATCGCCGGCTCGCCCTCGGCGTCGTGAATGACGGCCGGCTCGTCGGAGCGGCTGTCGCCGTCGGAGAGGGGGCGCGGCGAGGCGGCGCCATCGGCGTCCTCGATGACCACCGGCGGGATCTCCGTGGTCACCGCGGCCGGCGTGGGCGCGGCCTCGTCGTCCTCGAGGTGGATCTCGATGGTGTGCGACGGGACGGCGAACCCCACCGACGACGCGTGCGACTCCATCTCGCCCGAGCGTGCGGCCAGCTCGGGCGGATCGGGCAGCGCTGGCCGCTTGCGCTTGGGCTGGGTGGCCTCGGGGCTGACGATCACCGACGGCGTCGCCTCGACCGGTGGCGCTGGCACCGGAGCCGGAGCCGGCGGAGCTGGATCCGGAGCCGCCGGCGCCGGTTTCGCAAGCACGCTGGCCGGCATGTCCGATGGCATCCGCACCGGACCGCTCGGATCGTCCAGCTGCATCTCGATGGTGATTGGCCCTGAGGCCTGGGCCGCGACCACTGATGGGATCGTCGTGACCGGCGGCGTCTGGACCGGTCCGCGATTGAGCGCCTCGGGACCCGGGCGTGGGCCCATCGGCGGCGGTGTGGTCACCGGCGCGAGCACGCGGTGGCGCGAGGCTTCGACGCGGGAGGTGTCACCGCGCTGCCGCTTCACCGGCGCGCCCGCGGCTGCCTCGGGTGCCGCGGCGCTGGCGGGCTTGGTATCCGGCGCCTTGGCGTCGGCCACTGGCTGCAGGAGCCGCTCGCCGAGCTCGGTGACATGGCCGTAGTACTGGGCCAGGCACCAGGCGATCTGCATCTGAGTGGCCACCGCTCGCACCACGTACTTGCTGGTGAAGAACGCGATCTCGTCGACGGCATGGCGATCGCTGGGGTCGGACATGGCCACGGTCAGGTTGCCGTCTCTGTCGAGGGACACCGGCACCGCGCGGAACTCGACCGCCATGTCCCCGGGCAGGACCGCCACCACCGAGTTGGCAAGGCGCGCCAGGGTGTTGGGGTTGATCTGTGGCACCATCAAGCGGCTGCGATAGAACTCGGTCAAGGCCTCGTCGCTGACCGCGCCGACCGCAACCAGGTGTTCACCGATCGTGCCGCCGTCCGACGCCTGCAGGGCTCGGGCCGCGGCCAGATGATGGCTCGCGATGAGACCCGCTCGTACCATCAGCGCTCCGGCGTCGTCGGCCACGGTGTATCCACGGTTCCCGCCGGCGATCCGGTGAGGCCCGTCGCTGGATCATGTCGGCTCCCCCGGACCGCTGTCAACGAACCCCCATGCGGATCTACCTCGATCACAACGCGACGTCGCCGCTGGTGGACACGGCGCGTGCGGCAATGCTCGAGGCCGCCGACCTGGTCGGCAACCCGTCTTCGATCCACGGGGAGGGCCGGGCCGCCCGTTCCCGCCTGGAGCGCGCGCGCGACGCGGTGGGGGCGCTGATCGGGGTCGGCGGCGGGGAGTCCGTGGTGTTCACCAGCGGCGGCACCGAGGCCGATGTCGCCGGCATCGTCGGGCTGGGGTTGGCCGCCCAGGCGGCCGGGGCCCCGGCCCGGGTGGTGGTGCTCGCGACCGATCACCCCGCGGTGCACGGGGCGGCCGCGGCGCTGGTGGCCCGTGGCTTCGTCGCCGAGACCCTCGCCGTCGACGGGGAGGGCCGGGTAGATCTCGGCGACCTCGGGCGGTGTCTGGCCGGCGGTGCGGCGGTGGTGGCCCTGGCGGCGGTGAACCACGAGACCGGCGTGGTGGCCGACGTCACGGCCGTGGCCGAGGCCGCACGGCGAGCCGGCGCCCGCGTCCACGTCGACGCCGTCCAGGCGGCCGGCCGCCTGCCGCTCGCGCCGATCGCCGCCGTGGCCGACACCCTGGCACTCTCGGCGCACAAACTCGGCGGCCCGGCTGGCATCGGCGCCCTGTGGATCCGGCCCGGCGTCCAGCTTACGCCCCTCACCCCGGGCGGCCATCAGGAACACGGCCGGCGCCCCGGCACCGAGAACTCCATCGGCGCCGCAGGATTTGCGGGGACGGTGTCAACGTTGTCAACTTCGGGCCTCGAGGCGGTGTCCGAGCTGGCCCGACGACTGGAGCGCGGCGTGCTGGCGATCGAGGGCGGGCGCGTGCACGGCGGCGGAGCGCCGCGCGTCGGCAACACGGTGAACGTCGGGTTCGCCGGGGCGCCGGGAGAGAGCGTGGTGATGTCACTCGATCTGGAGGGCGTGGCGGCGTCGACGGGCGCGGCGTGCACATCGGGGTCGGTGCAGCCGTCGCCGGTGTTGTTGGCGATGGGGCTTGGGCGAGCGCGCGCGCGCGAGGGCGTGCGGTTCTCGCTCGGACGGGGGAACACCGAGGCGGAGATCGATCGCGTGATCGCGATACTGCCGGGGATCGTCGCGAGGGTGAGGGCGGCGGGGGTGGGGTGAGCCCAGCTCGAGGTCCAGGTCCACCCGTCCACGGACCCGTGGATCGAAGCATCAGTCGATGGAGGCGTCGGGGGTGGGAACGCTTCCGCCGAGGAGGGTGCAGGGCGCGAGGGGTTGGCCGCCGGTGGTGCGGGCGATGTCGCCGGCGGCGCGGGCGAGGTTGAGATCGGCGATGGGATCGTCGGCGGCGCCCTGGGGCGCGAACAGCTCGGCGTCGCGCAGGGCGCGGATCTTGTCGGCCTCGACCGCCGGCGAGAAGCCGCCCGAGACCAGCACGCTGCCGTCGGGGAGCTCGGTGAGGCGGTGGCCGTAACGGGCCAGGCCGGGCGCACCGGTGGACACGGGCGTCGGGCCCATGCCGGCGCCGCGGCGCAGGCGGATGCTCTGCGCGCTCGGGCACGTCAGCGTGGTCGCGCAGACGCCGGGGCTGGCGCCGCCGGAGATGAGCACGTCGCCCGACGCGAGGGCGACCGCCGCCGGGTACGCGGTCGGCGTCGCCGTCGGAACGTCGACCAGCGACGCGGTGAGCTGGCTCGGATCGACGAGCTGCACGAACGGAGTGAACCCGGCATCGTTGACGACCCCGCCAGTGACGGTCAATCCGCCCACCACCGCCACTCTGCTGCCGAGGCGCGCCGCGGCGTGGTAAGCGCGATTGCTGCCGCCCGTCATCACGGGTCCCACGGCCAGCACCGGCACTCCGCCGAGCATCGAGAGGCGATCGCCCGCGCGTACGTCGGTGGCCAGCGTGGTGAGATTGCCGCCCCAGACCACGGCCTCCGTGGCCGAGATCGCGGTCACGGTGGCGCCCAGGCGCGGATGGCCGTTGACCGCGCCCGCGGACGTGCCGTCGGCGATGTTCACCGACTCGTGGGCCAGCTCGTTGGCGCCGGCCATGGTCTTGCCGCCGACCACCGCGATGCCTTCGCCGGGCGCAGCGCCAGGTAGGGTGGCGGTGCCGAAGACGCGCGCGAGCGGTCCACCGACGAGCTCGCTGCGGGTGACGGTGCGCGTGGCCGGATCGTAGAGGAGGATCTCGGGGGGCAGCGCGATCGTGCCGGCCCGCATCATCGGCAGGTCGGCGGCCACCGAGGTCCACGGCGCCGCGGTGCCGCCGGTGGGCAGGACCGCCACGTTGCCGCCGGCGGCAGGATCGCCGCCCACGCCGACGCCACCGACGACGAGCAGCTCGATCGACGCGCCCTCCATGCCCAGCACGACCACCTCGTGGAAGGCGCGGGGCAAGAGGCCGGTGATGGTCAGAGAGTAGAAGCGGCGCTCGATCGGGTCGTAGATCTCGGCGGCACTCGACACGTACGCGCCGGCCGACGGCGAGAACGCGGTCGAGTCGCCGCCGGCCTCGCCGACCAGGCCGCCGAGCAGGAGGACCTCGCCGTTGGGCAAGGGCGTCGCGCTGTGGAAGGCGCGTGCCGTGGCGGCGGTGCCGAGCGGGCACACGTACGCGTCGGTGGGCTGGACGTGGATCTGGATCGTGGCCTCGCCGGTGAGCGAGACGTTGCCGCGCTGGCCGCGGGCCAGCAGCGCGCCGCTGCCGTCGAAGTACTCGACGTACATGGTCACGGGGCTGGCTCGATCGGGCACGGCGACGTAGGGCGCCTCCCCGCCGAGCGGCACGACGGCATCGCAGCGCAGCGTGCGATCGAGCTCGTCGCGGAAGGTGAGCCGGACCGTGGTCGCGCCGGTCACGACCGGGGGCGTGGTGGCGGGCGGCGGGCAGGCACCGCCGCTCACCGGCAGGAGGCCGATGAACTGGTAGCGCACGTCGGGGCGAAGATCCTCGCCGCCACACGCGCCGGCGGCGAGCACCGCCACAGCTAACCAAAGAGAACTGCTAGGCGTTCGACGCACGGACGGGCAGGAGGCGAACTTGACGCCATCCTTTTTCACAGGGTACCACAGCCGCCCATTCACGGAGGACCGGTCATGCGTGACGTCGTCATCGTCGGTGCAGCTCGTACGCCCATCGCCAGCTTCCTCGGCTCGCTCGCCCCGGTGCCGGCGCCGAAGCTCGGCGCCACCGCCATCCGTGCGGCCCTCGAGCGCGCCGGGGTGCCCGCCGGCGAGGTGAGCCAGGTGCTCATGGGCTGCGTGCTCCCCGCCGGTCAGGGCCAGGCGCCGGCGCGTCAGGCCGCGCTCGCCGCCGGGCTGCCCCAGGGCGTGCCGTGCGTGACCATCAACAAGGTGTGCGGCTCGGGCCTCGAGGCCGTGATCGCCGGCGCCCGCGCCATCGCCGTCGGCGACAGCGACATCGTCGTGGCCGGCGGCATGGAGTCGATGTCGAACGCGCCGCACCTGGTGCGCGGCCTGCGCAACGGCGTCAAGATGGGCGGCCTCGACACCGTCGACAGCATGGTCCACGACGGCCTGTGGGACGTGTACTCGAACGTGCACATGGGCACCTGCGCGGAGCTGTGCGCCAAGGAGCGCGGCATCGGCCGCGGCGCCCAGGACGAATACGCCGCCGAGAGCTACCGGCGCGCTCTCACCGCCCAGAAGGAAGGCCGCTTCACCACCGAGATCACGGCGGTGAAGGTGCCCGGCAAGGGCGGCGAGACCTCGGTCGAGCTCGACGAGGAGCCCGGCCGCGGCAACATCGAGAAGTTGCCGTCGCTGCGGGCCGCGTTCCAGAAGGACGGCACGGTCACCGCTGGCAACGCGTCGTCGCTCAACGACGGCGGTGCCGCGGTCGTGCTCATGTCCGCCGACGAGGCCCGGCGGCGTGGCGCCACCGTGCTGGGCCGCATCGTTGCGTCGGGCTACCACGCCCAGGCGCCCGAGTGGTTCACCACCGCGCCGGCGCCGGCCATCGAGAAGGCGTGCGCCAAGGCCGGCTGGAAGCCGGCGTCGGTCGAGCTCTGGGAGATCAACGAGGCATTCTCGGTGGTGTCGATCGCCAACAACCAGCTGCTCGGCATCGACGCGGCGCGCGTCAACGTGTGGGGCGGCGCGGTCGCCCTCGGACACCCCATCGGCGCGTCGGGCACCCGCGTGCTGGTCACGCTGCTCCACGCCATGGCCGCGCGCGGGGCGAAGACCGGCGGCGCGTCGTTGTGCATCGGCGGCGGCGAGGGCATCGCGCTCCTCGTGGAGCGCATCTAGATGGTGCTCGCCCGCGATCCCGAGACCATCACCAAGCTCGGCGTGGTCGGCGGCGGCCAGATGGGGCAGGGCATCGCCCAGGTGGCGGCCCAGGCCGGCATCGACGTGATCCTCGTCGACATGAGCCAGGCCCAGGCCGAGGCCGCGGTCGGCAAGCTGCGCCGCACCCTCGATCGACTCGTCGAGCGCGGCAAGCTCGGCGCCGACGCGCGCGACGCCATCTCCGCGCGCCTTCATCCCGCCGGCACCCACGAGGCGCTGGCCGATCGCGACTTCGTGATCGAGGCGGCGCCCGAGCAGGAGGCGCTCAAGCTGGATCTGTTCCAGAAACTGGGCGCGGTGCTCGGCCCCGACGCCATTCTGGCGTCGAACACGTCGTCGATCTCGATCACCCAGCTGGCGTCGGCGTCGGGTCGGCCCGATCGCGTGGTCGGCATGCACTTCATGAATCCAGTCCCGCTCATGAAGCTGGTCGAGATCGTGCGCGGCCTGCCGACCAGCGACGCGACCTACAATACGACCGTCGGGCTCGCGCAACGATTCGGCAAGACCACGATCGCTGCCCGCGACATCCCTGGTTTCATCGTCAACCGGGTCTTGATCCCGTTGCTCAACGAGGCCTGTTACGCGCTGTACGAGGGCCTGGGCTCGGCGGGGGATATCGACACCGGCGTGAAGCTGGGTCTCAATCATCCGATGGGGCCCCTCGAGCTGGCCGATCTGATCGGCCTGGACACGGTGCTGGCGATCGCAGGTGTGTTGCACCACGAGCTCGGTGACGACAAGTACCGGCCGTGTCCGCTGTTGCGGCAGCACGTGGCGGCGGGCTGGCTGGGCAAGAAGACGGGGCGCGGGTTCTATGTGTACGACGCGCAGGGGAACAAGGCGTAGGGCAGGCGGAGACGGGGAGACGGGGAGCGGCGAGACGGGAGACGGGGAGACGGGATACGGGGAG
>SXJR01000407.1 GCA_005779305.1 Myxococcales bacterium | reverse complement strand
TCGGCGCGGGCCTGATCCCGGGCCCGGCGCTCCTCCTCGGTCCAGCGCAGCGTGTCCGGCCGCCAGACCCAGACCGCGTTGATCGTGAAGATCAGGTTGCAACCGCTGATGATGAACATCGCGTCGCCGGGGTGTTGCGCGGCGAGCACGAAGGCGAGCAGGAACGCGACCGAGGTCGGCGCTATCCGCCGGTCGATGGAGATCGCGACCATGCCGTTGGTCGTGAACCAGAGCAGGATCATCAGGACCTGCGTGCTCGGCACCGGCAGCTCCAGGTACCAGGCGCCGACCCACAACGCGATCTGCGACAGGAAGAGCTGGACGCCGGCCATGAAGAGCCGGCGGTTGACCAGGGTCTTGCTCAGCGACTCACGGGCCCAGAAGCCGAGTGCGGCCAGGACCGCCAGGAGTCCGACCGACCAGAGGATGTGATCGACGTGGGTGCGGGTCCCCATCAACCCTGGCTGAAGCGCGCCGGCCAGCGGCGCGAAGGTGAAGATGGTGCCGAGGATGAGGGTGATGAACGTGCGGGTGCGGCTGCCGATGCGCTCGTCGAGCTCGCGCTGCATGCCCTCGAGCTGGCGCTGGCGGGCGGCGTGTTCGTCGGCGGCGGCGCGGGCGCGGCGCAAGAGCTCGGGCGGAGGCGCCTCGAGCTCGCTGAGCAGACCGACGGCGGCGCGCGGATCGGTGCCGGCCAGCTCGTACTCGGCGACCGCGACCGTGGCCTCGATCAGGCCGGCGCGGGCCTCGTCGTTGTCGCGCCAGGCCGAGATCGCCTCGTGGAAGCCGAAGCGACAGGCACCGAAGAGGCGATAGATCTCTTCTCGCTCGCGGCCGGGCGCGCCCGCCGGCAAGGCCAGCCGCACCAGGAGCTCGTCCTTGCGCAGGCGCGCCACCTCGGCCAGCCGCGCCGAGCCGCGGTGCTCGAGGTAGCTGGCGATGGCGGTGCGCATCTCGTCGATCGAGCCGAAGCGCTCCTCGGGATCGGCGGCCATCGCGCGCAGGCAGATGCGGGCCAGCTCGGGCGGGGCGTCTTCGGGCAAGACCGGTCGCGACGCGATCACGCTGGTCACCACCTCGAGCGCGGTCTTGCCCTGGTGGGGTGGGCCGCCGGTGATGACCTCGAACAGGACGGCGCCGGCCAGGTAGACGTCGGTCTTCTCCGACAGCGGCGGCTGACCGTCGCGGCCGAGCATCTCCGGCGCCATGTAGCAGGGCGTGCCCGCCATCTCGTCGACGTCGCTGGCCAGCGGCAGGCGGCCGCTGCCGTCGTCGTGCAGGCTGACCGCGATGCCCCAGTCGAGCAGGTAGACCTCGCCGAACTCACCGATCATCACGTTGGCCGGCTTGAGATCGCGATGGATGATGGCGCGGCTGTGGGCGAAGCGCACCGCGTTGAGCACCTGCTGCAAGATGCCGAGGTTCCACTCCAGCAGATCGCTGGCGCCGAACCGCTCCTCGACCTGGGCCGCGTCCTCGAGGATGTCGTGCCAGACCGCGCCCTCGATGCGCTTGAGCACGATGATCGGGCTGCCGTCGTCGTCGAGCCCGACGTGGTGTACCGGCACGATGTTGGGGTGCTCGAGGGCGCCGGTGACCCAGGCCTCGCGCAAGAGATCGAGCGCCGCGGCGGCGTCCTTCTTGTCGCCCTTGAGGGTCTTGACCGCGACGATGCGGCCGAGCGCGGTCTGCTCGGCCATGCGGATGATGCCCATCCCGCCTTCGCCGATCGTCGCGCCCGGCTTGAGCTGGGCGGATGCGCCCGGCGACAACCCCGAGAGCTGCTCGAGCATGGCCATGGCCCGGCGCCCGCCGGTCGACTTGACCTGGGTCGGGATGATGGTCGAGCCCGGCGCGTCGTGCAGGGTCTTCGACGAATCGACCGCGATGGTCTCGAGCCACGCCTCGATGTCGCTGGCGAGCCCGCGACCCGAGCCTTCCCCGCGCTTCCCGGAGGCCATCGGTGCACGAGTCTACCTCGGGCCGTGGCGGAAACCTTGGTCGCGGGCGCCCGCGAGTCGGCGATGGACCCGCCATGGTGGACGGGGTTAAGCTCCCTGGGATGAGGGTGGTCCTGCTGGCACTGAGCAGCGCCTGGGTCCTGGCCGGCGGCCTCGCCGCTTGCGCCCAGGGCCGTGAGCCGCTCGACGACGACGACGGCAACAGCCCGATCGACGCCCGCATCAACAGCGGCGGTGACGGCGGCGGGGGCAGCATCGACGCCCGCATCGACGCCCCGGGCGGCGGTGGCCCCGACGGCAGCCTCGTCGACGCCCCGGTGCAGACCGACGCGCCGACCACCGGCGGCGTCGAGTGCCCCGACACCATCGACTACTACTTCCGCGCCATCGACGAGCTGTCCGGCCCCAACCCGACGTTCTGCTCCTCCGGCGCCGAGTGCTCGTCCGCCCAGTGCTGCTACGGCGCGATCGTCTGCGTGCCGTATCCGTGATCAGCGGCGGTCAATCCGCGTCGAGCTGACTGCAGAACCGCCGCAACGGCTCGCGGCGCTCGGGCGGCACGTACTGCAGATTGAGCTGGCGGTCGGTGACCTCGAAGAACACCCGCGGTGACTCGAGCAGATCGGCGGCGGCGGTGCGGATCTCGACGGCGTCGACGTCGTCGAGGTTGGCGCGGACCTTGGCGGCCTGGGCGTCGTTGCCGGTCTCGAGGAAGAAGCCGCCCAGGATGAGCTTGGCCTTCACGGCCAGGGTGTGGACGTCGTTGCCGTGGCGGTGGGGCAGGGCCAGGGTCACGTCGAGCAGGTCGGTGGCGGCCGGCGACTTCGACTCGAAGGCCCGGCGCACCACGTAGCCGAGGTCGAACACCGCGAGCTGGGGCGCGAACACCATGCCGTAGGCGTGGGCCATGTTGGCGTAGTAGACGAAGTGGCGCGCGATCTCGCGGATCAGGTCCTGGCGATCGGTCAGGTCCTTGGCCAGCAGCCGGTACTGGTGGAACACGTCGTACACGGCGTGGACGCTGCGGGCCTTGATGGCCTCGCGGGTGTAGTTGTTGAAGAAGCGGACCGCCAGGCGCAGGGCCTCGTCGTCGCCGCGGCCGGCGGCGCGCAGCGCGATGATGCGGTTGGCGTCGGAGATGCTCGAGACCGTGTCCGAGGCCTTGGACAGCGCCTGCTGGTAGCCGAGCGCGAGCTGGAGCCCGCACTTCATCTCGTACCAGGTGCTGGCCTCGGTCACCATGTCGAGGGCCTCGGCCGAGAAGCCGATGAAGTCGGCGCGATCGACCCGGAACCAGGCCGCCGGCATGCGGGCCTTGAGCGCGGCGTGGTGATCGATGAGCTGCTTGACCGCCCACACGCCCTCGCGGGCCACGCCGCGGTCGGCGCGGTCGAGCGACTTGAGGATGATGGTGCCGAGCTGGTCGAGGCGCTGGGCCACCTCCTCCTGGCCGGCCACCGGGTCGAGCTTGCCGTCGGCGACCCGGGCCACGATCTGCTGGGTCTCCTCGCTGAGCCGGCGCACCACCCGCGACGGATCGAGGAAGCGCACCACGTAGAAGAAGTAGGGGATGAGCAACGCCCACCCGACCAGCGACATGAACACCGCCAGCCGGACCGCCCAGATCGGCGCGAACTCGGGCCCGATGATGTAGGCCACGAACAGCACGTGGGCCGCGCCCAGGGCCATGAACGACAGCACGAACCGGTTGATGCGGTCGCGCAAGAACATGTCGATCAGCTTGGGCGTGTGCATGTTGGCGGTCAGCGGGATCGCCAGACCGATGGTCGCGAGCAGCATCGCGAGCACGTTGTTGTAGGCCCGCGCCATCGGCGACAGCACGTCGACGAGCTTGGCGTTGTTCTGGTCGGCCCAGCTCATCGCGTCGAGCCCGGGCCGGCCCAGCCGGTTCCACTCGAGGAAGAACTCGAGCCCGAACAGCGCCGCGAACACGCCGAACGCGATCAGCAACGAGCGGACGAACGCCCCACGCATCGTGACGATCGTAGCTCAGCCTCGTGGAATCCTTGCGACCGCGAGCAGGTTTTCGCCGAGCAGGCGGTCGTAGTAGGCCCGCTTCACCGCCTCCTTCGCGGTCGCCTTCAGCGTCGTCGCGGGCCGGCGCGTGACCGCGGTGGTCATCGCCACCACCGCGAAGCCGGCGTCCTCGAGCGCCCGGGCCAGCGTGGCCGGCGCGAAGTACGAGAGGTGGATCGGAAAGGCGCGGTGGCGCTCGTCGGCGCCGAGGCGGCGCGCCAGCGGTCCGCTCAGCCGGGCCCGCAGCGATCGCACGTTGGGGACCTCGACCGCCAGCCAGCCGGTGAGCGCGCGGAGCTGACCCAGGGTCGCCCGCACGTCCGGCACGTGCTCGAGCACGTGGCTCATCACCGCACCGTCGAAGGATCGGCCGCGCAGCTCGTCGAGCCCGGCCACCACCTCGATGCCCAGCGTCCGGCAGGCCGCCTGGGCGTGGGCCGCCACGTCGACCCCGCACGGCACCGCGCCGCGCGCACGGGCCTCGGCCAGGAGCTGTCCGCCGCCGCAACCGACGTCGAGCACCGTCGCGCCCTTCACGTCGCCGACCGCGGCCTCGATGGCGTCGAGCTGGATCCGCGCCCGCCGCTGGGCGGCGGCGGCGTCGACGGGTTCGTGGGCGGTGTAGTCCTGGGCCTGGTAGAAGGCGGCCAGTGACGCGTCGTCAGGCCGCGGATCGACGAACTCGAAGCCGCAGCCTCGGCAACGCCGGAGACCCAGGCCGGTTGCGGCGGCGAAGCGCCCGCCCACCGTCCGTCGCGGCACCGGGAGCGCGGCCAGCGACCGCCCGTCGCACAGCGGGCACGCACCCAGGCGCATGCATTGCACATCGCGAGCATTGCATTGACCCGACCGCGGCGATATCAACCCAGGATGATCAAGCGCCCGAAGATCGCAATCATCGGAGCCGGCGGCAACGTCGGCGCGGCCGTGGCCCAGTGGGCCGTGCAGAAGGAGCTCGGCGAGCTCGTGCTCATCGACATCAAGGCCGGTCCGGCCGAGGGTCGCGCGCTCGATCTCTCGCAGTGCGGCCCGTGGGAGGGCTTCAACGCCCACCGCTACGTCGCCACCGACAAGCCCGAGGCGATGGCCGGCGCCGACGTGGTCGTGATGACCGCCGGCGTGCCCCGCAAGCCCGGCCAGTCGCGCGAGGAGCTGATCAACATCAACGCCGGCATCGTGCGCGGCATCTGCGCCGACGTGAAGAAGCACGCGCCCGACGCCGTGCTGATCGTCGTCTCCAACCCGCTCGACGCCATGGTGTTCGTGGCCAAGCAGGTCACCGGTTTCCCCCGCGAGCGCGTGATCGGCTCGGCCGGCGTGCTCGACAGCGCCCGCTTCCGCACCTACCTCGCCATGGCCGCCGGGGTCTCGGTCGAGGACGTCCAGGCCATGGTGCTCGGCGCCCACACCGACAAGGACATGGTGCCCATCGTGTCCAACGCGATGATCGGCAACGTGCCGGCCGCCAAGTTCCTCTCGCCCGAGAAGCTGACCGAGGTGGTCGAGAACACCAAGAAGGGTGGCGCGACCCTGACCGGCCTCATCGGCACCTCGGCCTGGCTCGCGCCCGGCGCCGGCACTTGCCTCATGGTCGAGGCCATCGTGCGCGACCAGGGCCGCGTCCTGCCCTGCTCGGTCGAGCTCCAGGGCGAGTACGGCATCAAGGACGCCTTCCTCGGCGTCCCGGTCAAGCTCACCGCCGCCGGCGCCGTCGCCGTCTACGAGATCGAGCTCTCGGCCTCCGAGAAGGAAGCCTTCGGCAAGGCGGTCACCGCCAACACCGAGCTCATGAACATCGCCCGCGGCTTCCTGGGCTGAGAGGGCGCTGCTGCTGGCGGCGGCGACGGCTGCGGAGCCCGCTGGCTTCGTCCGCGGGTCCCTCCTCGTCCTCACGTAGGGACGTACGCTGCGGCCTGGCCTCCGCCCCGCGTCGCCATCGGGCTTCCTCGCTCGTCGCGAGAAGACCTCGCGGCACCCGCGCGCCGGGCAGGTGTCAACGCGCGCGGGTCAAGTCCCGTCGCCGGCGCGGCTGGCTGATCTTCAGGCCCACGATCAGGATCAACAGGCCCAGCGCGCCGAGATCGGAGGGCGACCTGCGGCCGGTCGAGCAGCAGCCGCCGGCCTCGGCCGCGCACAGGTGGGTGTCACCCGCGGCCACGCACTCGAAGCCGTCATCACAGACGGCCGCAGCCGGATCGCAGATCTGGGTGCAGAAGTTCTGCCCGGCGTTGGTCGCGCACACCCCGCCGGCGCACTGGTTGGCCGCGTCGCAGGCCTCTCCGTCGTCGAGCAGCTCCACCGTGATCGGGACCTCGAGCCGCGCGGTGTTGCCGGCCAGATCGCGGGCGACCACCGCGAGCATGTGACCGCCTACCTCGGCACCGTTCACGGTGACACGGTAGACGTCGCCCTCCGGTCTGGCATCGATGCCGACCACGACGCCGTCGAGGAAGACCAGCACGTCGGCCATGCCCTCGCCGTCGGTGGCGAGCACCTCGACGTCGAACAGCGGCGTGACCTGGCCGTTCGAGCTCGGTGACTGCAGCTCGATGCTCGGCAGGTTGGTCTCGGTGGCGCGGGGGCCGACGAAGCTGCGCAACCGCATCGCCGAGTTGGTGGTGCCGGCGCTGCACCGGCAGGCGATGTCCCCGCCGGGCCTCACACCGCACGTCGAATCCGCGTCGACGAACGACTTCGAGTTCGTGTCCGCGAACAGGACGTATGACATCAGATCGGTGTCCAGGGTCTCGTGCTCGAGCGCGAGCAGGTGGCCGACCTCGTGCGCGATCGTCGCGCACAGCTCGGCGTCGCGTTCGGGGACACCGCGGTGGGTCTCGGAGAAGTTGAACGCGACGCCGGCCTCGGTCAGGGCGCAGACGTTGTTGGTGGCGGCGATCCCGAACAGGTCGTCGGCGCCGAAACCGAGCTCGGTGCCATCGCCGCCGACCACCGCCTCGATGTACACGGTGTCCGGTGGCGGTTCGATCTCGACGACGCGGATGTCGTATGGCGCGAACGCCGCCGTCACGCACTCGGCGATGCCCGGCCAGTCGAAGCCTGACTCGAGCGGCGGGATCACCGCCGTGCGCGGCGATGCCACCGAGGTCGACACCACGTTGGTTGCCGAGTTGGTGGTGCTGCCCATGATCTGGAAGGTGGCGCCGAATCGGTTGAGGTACACGACCCGCTGGACGCCTGGCGCGTGCCACAGCGGCGGCGCCACCGGGGTGGCGGTGGCGTGGTCGGTGCCGCAGCGCAGGCCGTGGCGCGCGTGGGTCGCCGTGACGCCGGGCCCGGCCAGCGCGGGCGTCGACCAGGCGGCCACAGCCACGACCACGAAAGCCGCTACATCTCGCCTCGGCATCGGTGCACGATACCAAGGACGCCGCCGCCGCAGTGATCGCGAACCCACTCAGGGCAGCGTCAACACGGTCCGATAGATGAACGTCGGCCCGAACTGACCATCGAACCACGTGATATTCGCGGGCTCGAAGGGCGAGCTGTAGTTGTAGACCAGGTAGCGATCGGCATCGAGCTGGACAACGCCGGGGAAGCAGGTGTCGCCCGCCGAAGGCAGGTCCAGCACGTGGGTGGCCGTGAGCCGATTCCCGTCGATGCGCCACAGCGCGCAGCGCTTGGGGCCGAGCCAGTAGGTGCGGTTGTAGAGGGTGGTCTGCTGCTCCGGGGTGAGCTCGCGGCGCTCGAGATCGTAGTAGCCGTCGTTGTCGAGCTGGCGGCGGGCGATCAGCCAGACCTCGTCGCGGTGGCGGAACAGGATCGGCGAGTCGAACTTGCGGCGATCGTGGGCGCAGGTCCATGCGCCGGGCGCGCTGGCCTCGGCGCGGCAGATCTTGCTGCCCCAGCCCTCCGCGTCACCGAGCTCGTTGCGGGCGACGGCCACCACCGAGCCGTCGTCCATGCGCACCAGGTCGGTCTCCGACGCACCGCCGGTCAAGACCACCGGCTGGCCTGGCACCACCGGCGCGAAGGTGCGCCCGTCGGTGGTGGTGAGCCAGTGCACACGCACCGGATCGCCGCCGGGCACGTAGATGTTCTCGCCGCCCTCGTAGCCGATCACGTACGCGGTGTCGCCGACCTGCTTGGCCCGCCACGGGATGAAGCCGGGCACCTCGGGGTAGAAAGGCTCGGGCTCGGTCCAGCCGCAGGGGCCGGTGCGCTCGGTCAGCATCGAGCCCTGCGGCTCGAACGCCGCCGGGTTCTGACCGAGCAGCGCGTAGTACAAGAACAGCGTGTCGCCCACCGACAGGAAGCGCGGCTCGCGCAGATCGGTGTTGTGGAAGAACGACGCTTCGAGCGTCCACGTCACCTGATCCTGGGTCGACACCACATACAGTCGAGTGTCGGCCGAGGCGAAGTGGTTGGGCGCGGTGCGGAACGCGACGTAGAGCCGGTCGCCGTGCCAGACGATGTCGAGGTTGTTGTGCGAGACCTGCGAGATCACGCCAGCCGGCATGGACGCCGGATCGGTCGGCACCACCGTGATCGGCGCCGACAGCGTTGGTTCGCTGGCCAGCGCCGTCGCGCACGCGTCGCCGAGCAGCGTGCAGATGTCGGCCCGCGTGAACGAGGTCGGTATGTAGCAGTCCTCGTCCTCGCCGGCGCAACCTGCAGCCGCGAGCACGAGCGCCATTCCGGTTGTGACCTCGATGCGCACCGCGTCAGACTACCAGAACACCGTACTCCGGCTCGTCACATCAGAACGGAGAGCTGATGAGGTCGCCGGTGAACGACCCGCTGATCGTCGCGTTGGCGGCGGTTCCGGCCTGACCCAGGTGCAGGGTGCCGCTGCCGATCAGGCCGACCAGCACGAAGGCGCTGGTGCTGGGCGTGTAGTGGTAGACGACGCCCAGCACGTTGCTCCAGTCGATGGGCAGGTCACGGTTGGGCCCGAACACCGACGGCTCGATCTGGAAGACCACCAGGCCCACGGTGCCGTCGGCGAGGAGCGCCACCGCCGCGATCTGGTACTTGACCGGCATGGCATCGGTGTCGACGCCGGCGGTGGCGCCGACCGCGGTGACCGACAGCGGCACGCCCGAGATCGTGCCGGTCAGGGTGCCGGTGCCGGTCGAGAACGGATCCGGCGCGCCGGCGGTGCCCCATCGTGTCGAGAAGGTGCCGTTGAGGTCGCCGATGTCCTCGAAGCAGGGCGCCGCCCGCAGCGGTTCGGTGATCACCGGCGGCGCGCCGGCGAGGTCGGCCTCGATCGCCGCGCGCCGGGTCATCACCACGTCGCGGACCTCGTCCAGCGCGGCGGCCAGGCCAGCGCGATCCGCGGAAGGCACCACCGGCGTGATCAGCGTCTCCATGCGATCGAGCTCGGCCAGGAGCGCGGGCTCGTCCCACACGTCGTCGAGCAACGCCCGCATCCGCGCCAGGTACTGATCGCGGGTCTGGATGATCGAGTAGAGCCGGCGGGGCAGGACCGACATCGCCTGCACCGCGGCGCTGCCGCCGCCGCCGAAGGGGTTTTCGGCGCTGGTCAAGGTGCCATCGACGCCCCAGGGGATGAACTCGAACTTGCCCGACGTCGGGTCGTGATAGGCGTAGAAGTTGTTGGCGTTGCCGGTGTAGCCGTCCCAGTGGGTCACCAGCGTCTCGGTGGCCCAGAAAGTCATGAACTTGTCGACGTCGACCAGCGGGCCCAGCGCTCCGAGGAGCTGGCTGTCAGGGACCTCGAGCGCGGTGGTGAGTGCTTCGAGATCGGTGCGGTCGTTCTCGGTCTCGTTGGTCTTGAGCTCGAAGGTGCCGGTCCAGCCGTCGCGGAAGTCACTGAGCGTGCCTTCGTAGAGGTTGCCGTCCTCGTCGTCGTAATGGCGGCGCAGGAAGTTCTTGTTGGCGGCCTCGACGTTGACGTACAGCCCGAGGTCGGTGCCGTTGACCCGCACGTGAGCGAAGTTGCAGCGCGCCGCCGGCACGCCGGCCGCGGTGAAGGTCCGGTACGACAGGCACTGACGGACGAACGACGGATCCTGCTTGGCGTTGTTGAGGGTCAGCGTCTTCATGCCGACGAAGCGCTGCTCGACGTACTCGTCGAACTTGAGCTTGATGCTGGGCTTCACCGCGTCGAGGGAGCCGAGAAAGCCCTTCTTGCGCACGCCGACCTGGGTCAACCGCTGTCCGTCGATCGTGACCGTGCCGCTGAAGTACGTGAACGGATCGGGGAACGGCTGGGCCAGACAGTTGCCGAACAGCGTGCTCAGGGGGCGGCTCTGGAGCCGCATCGCATCCCAGTCGGCGGCTGGTAGCTCGATGTCGACCTGGACGACGTGGGTCGGATCGTAGACCGCCTCGGTCGGATCCACGCCAGGGCCTGCGTCAGGACCGGCATCGGGGTCGTCCGCGGCGTCGTCAGCACCGCAGGCGGCCAGGCCGGTCACCGTGACCAGGAGCGCGACGAGGGGACGGGCGAAGCTCATTTCCGGTCACAGGATTGCACCTGCGATGCCACGCCCATCCCCACGAGATCGTTGGGCGTGGTCGTCCGGAGATCGTGGCCGGATCCGACGCTGCCGGGGTTTCCGACGGCCTGGGTCGGTTGATCGACGCCGGCGACGGGTGCCATCATCGAAACGATGAGGGGACACGCGGTGCTCTGGCTCGCGCTGATGGGGGCCTGCGTCATTGCCGACAAGCAGCCGGGGGCGATCGACGGGGCCACGATCGACGGGGCCACGATCGACGGGGCCGCCATCGATGCGACCGCGATCGACGCCGTGCTCACCGACGCCGCGCCGGCCTGCGGTGGGCTGACGGCGCGCGCGACCACGCGTGGCCTCTGGTGTTTCAACGAGGGGACCGGCACGACGTCGGCGAACCTGTTCGGCTCCGCGCCATCGGCCACCGGCATCGTGCCCAGCGAGTGGCAGACCGGTGGTGGCGTGCGCCCGACGACCTCGACGATCACTGCGGCTGACCACACCTCGCTCGACCAAAACACGGGATGGACGATCGAGATCGCATTGACGGTCGACGGGTATCCCTCACCGTCCAACGCGCTCTTCGAGCGCGCGATCTACCCGGCGGGTGATCGCTGGGTGTTCTTGGCCCTCGGCGCCAGCGGACAGGTGACTTGCGAGATCGGTACCAATGGCGGCGACGCCTACAGCCGCCGGACACCCGACAACGCCCTCTCGTTGTCGGTGCCGCACGTGGTGACCTGTCGGCGCGCCACCAGCGGAACCATCTCGATCCTGATCGATGGCGCGTCTGCTGACACGCTCTCCAGCGGCGGCGCACCTCACACGACGCCGCATGCGATGACCGAACCGCTCCACTTCGCCCACACGACCTGCGGCGCCCCGTGCAACGCCCAGCCGCTGAACGGCGTGCTGCGCGGCGTCGCCTTCCACGCCGATTGACGCCGCGTCATCCGTCGGCGACGACCTCGTTCACGATCGTCCAGCGGTCGGTGCGGGGATCGTAGGTGGCGACGCGGTAAATGTCGGGCGCGGGGTTCGACAGTCCGCCCGTGATCTCGTTGCCGAGCAGGTAGATGACGCCGTCGATCACGGCGGCGCCCTCGAGGAACTCGAGCTTCGCGTCGCGCTTCTGCCCCGTGCGCCACGTCGTCTTGCCGGGATCGAGGATGGCGGGCGCGCGCGATTCGAGCACGCCGCGGCCGAAGGCGACCACGGTGCGATCGGGCAACGCGACGGCGAAGACCTCGGCCGAGAACGGCAGGCTCGGGCCGGCGGTCCAGGTCGTCGCCCCGGCGGCGAGGATCTCGACGTCGTCGGTGCCGCGGCCGATGGTGTCGACCCCTTTGGGTACGACGTTGCCGCCGAGCACCCACGCCGCGTCACCCACGGTCACCGCGGCTCCGTCGTTGCGCGCCTGGGCCAGCGGCGACAGCGGAAGGATGGTGCCGCTGGTGTCGAGAACTGCCGACTGGTCGCTGCTCCAGATCTCGAGCGTGTACAGGCTGCCGGCGCGGTTGTCGATGCGGCCGCCGGCAACCACGATGCGATCACCGACGGCGGTTGCCTGCGCCGAGCCCGGTGCCCACGGCAACGCACCGACGTGGCGCCACTCGCACGCCGCGGGATCGAAGCGGTGGATGTCGGACATGCCCAGGAACGAGCCGCTCACGCCGCCGATGACGTACAGCGCGCCGCCGGCGGCGACCACCGCGGGGTGGATGCGTGCGCCGTCGGGCTCGGGCAAGGTCTCCCAGCGCCGGGTGCGCACGTCGAAGCGGCGAGCGCGCGTGGTCGGCGCGCCGTCGGTGCCGGCGAACCAGTACAGGTGGTGGCCGAGGCCGGCCACGCCGCCGTGCGATGTGATCGGCGGATCGGCGGTCGGCGTGCCGCAGCCGTCGCTCGCGACGTCGGGCACGTCGGCGACATCGGATGCGACGCCGATCGCACCGCCCGCGGCGTCGCCACCATCGGACCCGACCGTCGTCGGTAGTCCGGGCGCCGGCGCGCGGCGCTCCCCGCCGCACGCGGCGACCAGCGCGCAGGCGGTGAAGACCCGCGCCCTCACTTCTTGCCGGCGGCGTGGCGGTCGATCCAGGCCAGCACCTCCTCGTGCCACAGCTTCGAGTTGAGCGGCTTGAGCACCCAGTGGGTCTCGTCCGGAAAGTGGAGGAAGCGACTGGGGATGCCCTTGCGCTGCAGCGCCGTGAACGTCGACATGCCCTGGGTATCGACCACGCGGAAGTCGTTGCCGCCGTGGATGACCAGCATCGGCGTCTTCCAGTTCTTCACGTAGTCGACCGGGTTGTGCTTGGTGTAGCCCTCGGGGTTCTCCCACGGTGTGCCGCCATGCTCCCACTCGGGGAACCACAGCTCCTCGGTGTCGAAGTACGCCATGCGCTCGTCGAGGTTTCCGTCATGGCAGACCAGCGCGGCGAAACGATCGGTGTGGCCGGCG
>SXJR01000406.1 GCA_005779305.1 Myxococcales bacterium | reverse complement strand
CCGCGCTCCTGCCGGTGGCGCCGGCCGAACTGCGCGCGCGCCTGGCCGCGTGCCTGACCGCCGCGGCGCGGGCCGAGCGCCCCGGCCGCTCACGCGTGCTGGTCATCGAGGATCTGCACCTTGCCGACACCGCCAGCGTGGCAGTGCTGCGCGACTGGATCTTCACCGCACCCGATCGCGGCGAGCTGGTGCTGGCCACATCCCGACCCGATCACGCGACGTTTCCGGCCGACGTCACCCTCGAGCTCGACGATCTGAGCGGCGAGGAGCTGCACGCCCTGTGCGCCGATCGCCTGGCCGACGCCGCGACCCCGGCGGCGATCGCGGCGGTCATCGCCCGCGCCGGCGGCAACCCGCTCTTCGTCGAGGAGCTGGCCGCGGCCGTCGGCGAGGCCGGCGGCGCCGAGGTGCCACCCAGCGCGCGCGACGTGATCGCGGCCCGCGTCGCGCGCTTGCCGACCGCAGCCAAGACCGTGCTCCAGTACGCGGCGGTGGCAGGCGACGGCGTGCGCGGCCGCATCCTCGAGGAGCTGATCGGCGCCGCCGACGTCGGCGCGGAGCTCGAGGAGCTGGCCGAGGAAGGCCTCCTGCTCGGCGCCGAGCCCGGCGCGCCCGGCGGCGCCGAGGGCGCGTTCACCTTCCCCCGCGGCCTGGTGCGCGAGGTGGTCTACGACTCGCTCGCGCAGCGGACCCGGCGCGACGCGCACCTACGCATCGGCCGGCTCTACGCGGCGCGCTTCCACCAGGGTCGCGAGGAGCCGCCCTCGGTGATCGCCGATCATCTCGAGCGCGGCGGCGACGGCGCCGGCGCGGCGGCGTTCTGGCTGCGCAGCGCGCGGCTGTCGGCGGGCGCCAGCGATCGCGACGCGGCGGTGTCGCTGTGGAATCGGGTGCTGGCGCTGGAGACCCGGCTCGGCGCCGAGCCGCCGACCACGGCCTCGTGGGCGCGGCGCTGGGAAGCGCGGCTCGGGCGCGAGGCGGCGATGCGCGACCGCGGCGACACCACGACACGCGCCGAGGATCTGGCCGAGCTCGATCGGGTGGCCGGCAGCGATCCGGTCAAGCACGCCGAGATCGCCGAGCGTCGGGCCATGCCCGTTGCCGGCGCGAGCCTCGCCGCGAGCGGCGGCGATCAGGCCGGGCTGATCCAGCCGCCGCCGACCACGCGATCGCCGTCGTAGAAGACCGCGGCCTGGCCCGGGGCGGCGACCGCTCCGTCACCGGTGAACCGCACCCGCACGCGCCCGCCGTCGTCCTCGACGGTGGCGGCGAGGGGCTCGCCGCGGTGGCGGACCTGGACGGCGAGCGACTCGGCGCGCGGGCCGAGCCAGCGCGCCTCGTCGATCCACACCTCGCGGCGGGCAGCGCGCCCGCGATCGCCCACGACGACACGGCCGCGTTCCGGTTCGATGGCCGTGACGAAGCGGCGATCGCCGGGGGCCACCCCGCGCAGGTTGCCGAGGCCGCGATGCTGGCCGATGGTGAAGCGGTGCACGCCGCCGTGGCGGCCGAGCACGGCGCCGGCCTGGTCCACGATGTCGCCCTCGGCCGGCAGCGTGCGGCCGCGGCGCAGGGCGGCCCGGGCCACGAAGCCGGCGTGATCGCCGTCGGGCACGAAGCAGATCTCCTGCGACTCGGGCTTGGCGGCGTTGGGCAGGCCGAGCGCGGCGGCGACGGCGCGGACCTCGCCCTTGACCAGACCACCGAGCGGGAACCACACCGCGGACAGCGCCGCGGCCGGCATGGAGAACAGGAAGTACGACTGGTCCTTGTCGGCGTCGGCGGCGCGGTGCAGCGCGGGGGCGCCGTCGGGGCCAGCGGCGAGCCGCGCGTAGTGGCCGGTGGCCAGCACCTCGGCGCCGACGGCGCGGGCGCGGGCCAGGAGCGGCGAGAACTTGATGTGCTGGTTGCAGCGCACGCACGGGTTGGGCGTGGCGCCGGCCAGGTAGGTCTCGACGAAGTCGTCGACCACCGCGCGGCTGAACGCCTCCTCGAGATCGATCACGAAGAACGGGATGGCCAGCGCGTCGGCGACCCGACGCGCATCCTCGATGTCGCGAGGGCCGCAGCAGCGGCCGCGGGCGGCGGTGGTGCCGCGGGCGTCGTAGAGCCGCATGGTCATGCCCACCACCTGGTGGCCGGCGCGCACCAGCAGCCCGGCCGCGGTCGCCGAGTCGCCGCCGCCGGACATGGCGACCACGACGCGGCGCCCCGGATCGGGCGGCGGCAGCGCATCGAGCGCGCGGGCGAGGGCGCGATCGACGAGGGTGGTCTCGGTAGCGGACACGGCGTGCTACCAATGCCATCCGTGGCTGAATCTCGCAAGCTCGTCGAGATCGAGGCGACCAGCCTCGACGAGGCCGGCCGCGGCGTCGGCATGTCCGAGGAGCCATCGGGACCGCGGACCATGCACGTCCCCGACCTCCTGCCCGGCGAGCGCGCCGAGGTGGCGATCGACCACCAGAGCCCGCACAAGGCCGAGGCCTGGGCCACGATCGTCCGGCGGCTGGGCGAGCCGTCGCCGGCCCGGACCTCGCCGGCCTGTCCGGCCTTCGGACGTTGCGGCGGCTGCGCGTGGCAACACCTGGCCTATCCCGGCCAGCTCGCCGAGAAGCGGGCGCGGGTGGTGCGCGCCCTGGCGCCGGTGCTCGGAGCCGGTGGCGTCGAGGCCGCGACCGCGGTCGCCGTCGCCGCGGTGACGCCGTCGCCGGCCGAGCTCGGCTATCGCCACAAGGGCAAGTACGTGGCGGGCTGGATCTCCGGCCGGCTGGGGCTCGGCGCCTACGCCCCGCGCAGCCACACCCTCATCGACACTGCCGGCTGCCGCGTGGTCGCGCCGCTGGTCGACGAGCTGCGGGCGCGGGCGTGCAGCGCCGCCGCCGCGGCCGGTCTCACACCGTGGGTCGAGAAGCAGCGCACCGGCGAGCTGCGCTACGTGATCGTGCGCGCCACCCGCGACGGACGCGGGCTGGTCGTGCTGGTGGTGCGCTCGATCGCCGATGAAACGCGGGTCGCCGCCGTCGCCCGCGCCATCGCCGGCGATCCCCGCGTCGCCGGCGTCCTGCGTATGGACAACGATCGCGACGACGGCGCGCTGCTCGACGGCGCCGCCCGGGTGCTCGCCGGCGACGCCACCGTCCGCGACACCGTCGCCGGCGTGGCCATCGAGCTCGGCGCCGGCGAGTTCGCCCAGGTCAACCCGGCCCAGGCCGACGCCATCTACGCCCGCGTCGCGACGCTGGCGCTCGAGGCCTGGGACGCGACCGCGACGCGCGCCGCCGATATCTACGCCGGCCTGGGCGGGATCACCCTGGCGCTGGCCTCGGCGCGCGCCAGCGTGATCGCGATCGAACGCGACCCGAGCGCCGTCGCCGCGCTGTCGGCCGCCGCCGCCGGCGCCGGCCTCGGCGACCGGGTCGACGCCCGCACCGGCGACGCCGCGACCCTGGCCCACGGGGGCCAGCTCGACGTGATCGTGGTGAACCCGCCGCGCAAAGGCCTCTCGACCGACGTGATCACCGCCCTCGTGGCCAGCAGCGCCCGCCGCGTCGTCTACGTGAGCTGTGGTCCCGAGTCGCTCGCCCGCGACCTCGTGCTCCTGCGCGACGGCGGCTTCACCATCGACACCATCGAGCCCTTCGATCTCATGCCCGGCACCGCGCAGGTCGAGACCGTCGTGCGCCTGCAGCGCTGACCCGAAACTGGCCCCGCCCTTTTCCGCCGCCTACGATCGTCGGGTGCGTCTGGCTCCGGGACTGATCGCCTTGCTCCTCGCCGCGTGTGGTCCCCGCGCCGTCCTGGGGACCCATCCGCGCGCCCCCGGCGACTTCGGCCCACCCGGCGCCGACCTCGCCAGCTCCGACCTCTCGGATCCCGAGCTCCGCCACACGAGCTCCGCCACCCGCGTCCCGCCGCCCGCCACCCGGTCCCCGTCTGCCGTCCTCGGCTCCGCACTCCACGTCGACGCCCAGGATCTCCTCGACCTCAACGTCACCGCCGTCTCGGCGTCCCCGGCTCACCCGACCTCGGGCATCGTGATCTCGCGCCTGCCCGCACCCCACCGCGTGGCCGCCGCCGACGCACCGACGCCGAGCACCGTGGCCGACGCTCGCACCCTCGCCGGTCACCGCGACCCGCGCGACCCGGTCGCCTTCGCTCTCGCGGTCGCCGCGTCGCTGGGCCCCGCGCCGATGCCCGCGCTCCGCACCGGCCCTGCCCTCGTCGCCTGGGCGCGTGAGCAGGGCATCTTCGCCTCGGTCCCCGACGCGCCCACGGCGCCGACGCTGTCGCTCGCGCCCGGCGACCTGCTCGTCTTCGATCGCGCCGTCGAGAACGCCCCCGCATCTCTCGTCGCCGTCGCCCTCGTCACGGACGCTCGCGGCGTCACCGAGTTCCTCTACCTCGCCCGCGGCGTCATCCGCACCGGCCACCTCGACCTCTCCCGTCCCGGAGTCGCCCGCGATCGTGAGGGCAGGTCCGTCAACAGCTACCTCCGCCACGGCACCGACCACCCACCCGCCGGGACCCGCTACCTCGCCGGCGAGCTGCTCGGGGGTCGCATCCGCCCCTGATCGAGCTACGCTCGACTCCGTGCAGCTCTATGTGGTCGTGGACACCATGGGTGGCGGTCGCATCATCGGCGTGTTCGCCTCGCGCGAGGTCGCGGCCGAGCTCCTGGCCATCGAACCCAGCTACTACCGGGTCCACCCCTGTGACCTCGACGCGATCAACCCCGAATCGCTCACGTGGGCGCGGACCGACGAGCAGCGAGACCGGCTGCGGCGGCGGATGTTATCGTCGACGACGTGATTCGCCCGGGTGGTGTAATCGGTAGCCACTGGGGCCTTAAAAGCCCCTGAGCGAAAGCTCGTGCCGGTTCGAGTCCGGCCCCGGGTACTCGACGAGCCAGCGATCGCGCGGTACACGTGCGTCATGGCCGAGCGCCGCGTGCACCTGCCCGTCGTCGACGGCGCACCTGCGACCGCGCCCGTCGCCACCGAGGGCACGCCGGCGGACGCCGGCGCCCCGCGTCGCCGGCATCCACCCTGGATCAAGGTGCCGATGCCGAGCAAGCCGACCTTCTTCGACGTGAAGAAGCGGGTGCACGAGCTCGAGCTGCACACCGTGTGCGAGAGCGCGAGCTGCCCCAACATCGGCGAGTGCTGGAGCCGGCGCGCGCTCACCATCATGATCCTCGGCGACATCTGCACCCGCTCGTGCCGGTTCTGCGACGTCACCACCGGCAAGCCGCTGCCCCCCGATCCCGACGAGCCCCGCCGGGTCGCCGCCATGCTGAGCGAGCTCGACCTCGAACACACCGTGATCACCTGCGTCGATCGCGATGACCTCGCCGACTTCGGCGGCGCCCACTGGGCCGAGACCATCCGCCGGGTGAAGGAGGCCTGCCCGGCCATGACGCTCGAGGTCCTGGTCGGCGACTTCAAGGGCAAGCCCGAGCTCGCCGACCTCGTCCTCGACGCCGCGCCCGACGTCTTCGCCCACAACCTCGAGACCGTGCCCCGCCTGTCGCGCCAGGTCCGCGTCCAGGCCAGCTATCCGCGCAGCTACGCCATCCTCGAGCACGCCCGCCGCCGCGACGCCGTCACCAAGACCGGCCTCATGCTCGGCATCGGCGAGGAGCGGGACGAGGTGGCCGAGGTGATCCGCCAGCTCGCCGGCCTGGGCGTCGACATCCTGACCCTGGGCCAGTACCTGTCGCCTTCGAAGCGACACCTGGCGGTCGAGCGCTACGTGCCGCCCGACGAGTTCGACGAGTGGAAGGCCTTCGCGCTCGACGCCGGAATCACCCACGTCGAGTCGGGCCCGCTGGTGCGCTCGAGCTACCACGCCGACGGCCAGGCCGCGCTGGTGCGGGCCCTGCGCGCCGGCAAGGGCCTGCCCGCCGTCTCCTGACGGCGCGCGGTCGCAACATGCAGGTCACCGTCGTCGGCGCCGGCGTGGTCGGGCTCACCGCGGCGGTGGCGCTGACCGAGGCCGGCCATGACGTGCGCGTGATCGCCCGCGCCACGGGCGACGCCACCACCTCGGCGGTCGCCGGCGCCATCTGGCTGCCGTTCGAGGTCGGCCCAGCCGACGCGGTCATCCGCTGGGCCACGCGCACGCGGGTGTGGCTCGAGGAGCTGGCCCGCTCGATACCGGCCGCTGGCGTCGATGTCCTCGAGGTCGTTCACGCCGAGGCGGCCGATGCGCCACCGCCGTTCTGGGCCGCGGCGGTGCCGGCTGTCCAGCGGGTCACCGCGCCGTTCCCCGGCGCGCCCGCGGCCTACGGTTTCCGCGCCCCGCGCGTCGATCCGCGCCTGCACCTGCCGTGGCTGACGGCGCAGCTCGCGCGCCCGATCGAGATCGCCGACGTGGCGCGCCTCACCGCTCTGCCCGGTGACGCCGTCGTCAACGCCACTGGCCTCGGCGCGCGCGCGCTCGCCGGCGACGACAGCCTCGCCGCACGTTACGGCCAGGTCCGGGTAACCGCGCCCGGCGCGCTCGACCTGGGCGTGACCCTCTCCGACGATCGCGATCCCGATGCGATGTTCTACGTCATCCCGCGCGCCGCCCGCGCCGGCTTCGCCGCCGAGGTCGTGATCGGCGGCTGCGCCCTGCCCCGCCCCGACCACGACCCGCTCGCCGTCGACGCCGCGATCGACGCCCGCATCGCGCGCCAGGCCCAGGCGCTCGACCGCGCGCCCGGCGCGCTCGTCCGGACCCGCGCCGGCCTCCGGCCATGGCGCCCGACCGTGCGCCTCGAGCGCGATCCGGATGACCCGCGGGTGATCCACGATTACGGCCACGGCGGCGGCGGCTACACGCTGGCCCGCGGCTGCGCCGAGGACGTGGTCGCGCTGCTCGCCTGATTTTCTGGCGCGCACCTCAGGAATCCGAGACCGGGCTCAGCGAAGTCGCGGGCTTCGCAGGGCACGCCGCTTGCTGTGCCGGGCCCCATGCGGATCTCGAGGTTGGTCTCCCCGTCGCTCGTGTCGCTGTTCGCGCTCGCTGCCTGCGAGGCCGTGCCGCACGATCCGGATCCGGGCGAGATCGGGGAGGCCATCGACGACGCGCTGCGCGGCATCACCGGCGGCACCACGACCGAGCAGGAGATCGCGTACCGCGTGGTCGACCTGCGCGACACCGCGATCGCAGGATCGATCACGGCCGAGACCTGTGACGGTGTCGACGTCGCCCTCGACGACGTGTGCAGCGACCTGGTCGCGGCCGGCCAGGCCGACGGCTGCGGCCGCATCACCTCGTTCTATTACGCGCACGCCGTGCCCCGCTGCGGCGTGCGCCTGTACCTCCACAGCAACAGCGCTGGCCAGGCACCGCGCACCAACGTGCCGTGGATCTACGCCCTCGACTTCACCGGCGAGCCGCTCTCCGGCCCCGAGCCTCAGTGCGGCAACGGCGAGCTGGACGCCGGCGAGATGTGCGACGACGGCAACTTCGAGCTCTGGGACGGCTGCGACTCGAACTGCAAGATCGAGGAGTTCAACGGCTGCGAGGCGGTGATCGAGCAGGCCTACGCGGTCGCCGGCCTCGCCCGCGTCGACGCCAGCACGTGGGAGGCCCGGCGCAGCCAGCTCATGGTCAACACCGCCACCGCGATGCAACCGGTCGGCGCCCAGATGTGCGCCGAGGCCGGCGCCCTCGTCGACACGGTCTGCGACGAGCTCGTTGCCCAGATGCCCTTCGTCTCGACCTGCGGTGGCAGCTATCGTTACGACGACGACGCCGGTCCCGGCTGCGCCGTGCGCTTCGAGGTCGGCTTCCGCGGCCGCGCCCCCGCCTCCGGCGTGTTCACCACGTCGATGTCGGGCGTGCTCACCTTCACGATCCGCTGACAGCGTCGCGAACAGCGACCGCCGCCGCCGTCGTGCACGCTCAGGTCCGGGTCAACACGTAGGCGGTGATCACCGCCGCGATCGACGCGACCAGCACCATCACGAAGATCCACGGCGCCTTCGACGGCGCGTCGGACCGCTTGCCCTCGCGCGCCGCCGCCTTGTCGGTGCGCTTCTCACCGGTCTTGGCGATCGCCTGGTCGCTGCGTTCGCTCTTCTCGTTCCGATCACCGGGCTTGGAGCCGGGCGAGCTGCCCTTGCCCTCCGGCTTCGGCACCTTGTCGGTGCCGCGCGGCCCGCTGTCGCGATGCACGACCCGGGTCGGATCGTCGTCGCCGACCCGGCCCTTGCCCATCGGCTGCACCACCAGCATGGCGCCGCCGTCGCGGCGCTCGGTGACCAGGCCCGGATCGGTCTCGCCGCCCTCGGTCTGAGGCACCAGATCCTCGGTGCGCAGCATCGCGGTCTGGGGCGCCAGCGGCGCGGTGCGATCGTTCTTGCTCTGCGACGTGACCGCGGCGTGCATGGCCTTGCCCGCACGTTCGTGTGGCACCTCGTCGCCGGCCAGCGCCATCGGCGTCACCAGCCCGTCGCGCAGGCAGTGCTCCCAGGCCTTGCGCAGCGCCACCTCGGCCTCGGCCGCGTCCTTGTAACGACGGGCCGCCGCCGGGTCGAGCGCGACCAGGCAGACCTTGGCGAGCGGCTCGGGCACCGACGTGTCGTGCTGGCTGGGCGAGATCGCGTCGCCCTTCACCACGAACTGGTTGGTGGTCTTGGTGTCGGGTCCCTCGTACGGGATGCGGCCACAAAGGACCTCGTAGAGCACCGCGCCCCAGGCGAAGACGTCGGCCTGGGCGGTGTAGCGACCCTCGCGGATGGCCTCGGGCGGCGAGTAGCCGGGCGTGCCCATGAAGATGCCGACCTGGGTGAGGTCGCTGTCGGGCAGTCGCGCGATGCCGAAGTCGGCCAGCTTCCAGCGCTGTTCCCCGGCGTGGAGCACGTTGGCCGGCTTCACGTCGCGGTGAACGATGCGCTGGCGATGGGCGAAGGCGAGCGCGCTGGCCAGATCGAGCGCGATGTTGACGCCGCGGCCCAGCGGCATGCGGACGCGATCGAGCCGATCGGCCAGGGTCTCGCCCGGCAGGTACTCGAGCACCATGAAGGGCGCGCCCGTGGGCTCGTCGACGCCGACGTCGAAGATGGTGACGATGGCCGGGTGCTGCATCTTGGCGGCGGCCTTGGCCTCGCGCTGGAAGCGCTCGAGGTAGGCCGAGCGGATGCGCTTGCCGGACCCTTGCGGCGACACGATGGTCTTGACCGCGACGGTACGGTCGAGCAGCGGATCGCGAGCCTTGTAGACCACGCCCATGGCGCCCTTGCCGAGCACCTTCACGATCTCGTAGCGGCCGATGGTCTGCCGGGACTCGTCGCCGTCCAGCTCCATGCCGGGCGGCGCCACGAAGCGCATGCGCGACACCGTGCGCGGTCGCGACCCGGAGTCGACGTCCTGGCTCACGCCCCCGAATCTATCATGTCGCGGCGGTGGACCGCCCCCGCCACCCGCGCCCCCGGGGCCACGCTGGCCGTGACCCACGCGTTGCCACCGATCACCGCCCCCTTGCCGATCACGGTCTCCCCGCCGAGGAGGGTGGCCCCGGCGTCGATCACCACGTCGTCCTCGATGGTCGGGTGCCGGCGGGCCCCGGGCGACGGCCGGGCCTCGGTGCGGGGCACGCTCATGGCGCCCAGGGTGACGCCCTGGTAGATGCGCACCCGATCGCCGATCACGGTGGTCTCGCCGAGCACCACGCCGGTCCCGTGGTCGATGAAGAACGACTCGCCGACGCGGGCGCCGGGGTGGATGTCGCTGCCGGTGCGCTCGTGGGCGATCTCGGTCATCATGCGCGGCACGATCACGGCGCCCTCGCGCAGGAGCGCGTGGGCGATGCGGTGGACGGTGATGGCGTAGAAGCCGGGATAACAGACGATGATCTCGTCGGCGCCGGTGGCGGCGGGGTCGCTCTCGAAGGCGGCCTTGACGTCCTTGGCCAGCGCCGCGCGCAGGACCGGCAACCGCTCGACGAACTGGTCGACGATGAGCTCGGCGCGGGCCGCGCACGACGGGCAGTCGCCGCCGGCGCGTGCGGCGATCACCTGCTGGCGGTGATCGATGGCGCGGTAGACCTGGCGGCGCAGACCGTTGCGCAGATCGTCGACGCGCTCGCGTACCAGGTCGCGCAGCTCGCTGCGGGTCAGCCGGGCCGCGCCACCGCCGGCGAAGCCGGGGAAGAGCAGCGCCCGGCACTGCTCGACGACCCTGGCGATCTGCTCGGCGCTGGGCAGCTCGTAGGCGGCGAGCTGCTGCATCCCCGCGGCCCCGCCCTCGTAGCTGTCGAGCAGCTGATCGGCCACATCGTCGGTCACGGTCCCGTTGCGTCGGCTCAT
>SXJR01000405.1 GCA_005779305.1 Myxococcales bacterium | reverse complement strand
GCCGCATCCGCCGTATCGGCTCGACCAAGCAGATCGCGTGCGACGTGCGCAACGTCGCCGCCACCAACCGCGATCTCGCGGTCGAGGTCAACCGCGGCACCTTCCGCGCCGACCTCTACTACCGGCTGGCGGTGGCGCGCCTGACCGTGCCGCCGTTGCGCGAACGCCGCGACGACATCCCGGTGCTGGTCGCGCACTTCCTCCGCCAGCTCGACGGGGCCGGGGTCGCGCCGTTACCCGCCGACTTCCTCGATCGCGCCCAGGCCCACCCCTGGCCGGGCACCGTGCGCGAGCTGCGCAACGCCGTCGAGCGGGCCGCGCTCCTGCCTCATCACCCCACCGTGCTCGCCGAGCAGGCCGCGCCCCGGCCCGCCGGCTCGAGCGGCGCGCCGGTCGACGTCACCGTGCCGTTCAAGGTCGCCAAGCAGCACATGATCGACGACTTCGATCGCCGCTACCTCGAGGCCCTGCTCGCCGCCAACGACGACAACATCTCGGCCGCCGCCCGCGCCGCTGGCATCGACCGCATGTCGATCTACAAGATGATCAAGCGGCTCGGGCTCGACACCCGCGCCGGCGTCGACGACAGCGACACCGGCGAGAACGCGTAGCCCGGCCCGGACCCGGCCGGGGCCTGGCGGTCCAGCGCCATGGCGATCGCGCCGCGCACGCGCTCGCGCAGGGCCGGCACGTCGTGCTCGTCGAGCCCGGTGGTCTCGATCGGCGTCAGGATCTGTGCGCTGGCGCGCGCGGCGTGGGGCCCGTCGGCGTCCACGCAGCGCTCGGAGCCGTGGAGCGCGACCGGGAGGATCGCGGCGCCGGCGGCGATCGCGACCCGGAACGCGCCGTCGCGGAACGTGCCCAGCACGCCGCTCCGCGATCGCGTGCCCTCGGGGAAGATCATCACCGATAGCCCACCGCGCAGGGTCTCGACACACGCGGTCTGCATCTCGCGACCGCTCGTCGCGTCACCGCGCCGGACCGGGATGTCGCCGGCGAGGCGCAGCAGCCAGCCCACCAGCGGGATCCGGAAGAGCTCGTCCTTGGCGACGAACCGCATGTCGAAGGGCAAGAACGAGAGCAGCAGCGGGTCGGCGATCGACACGTGATTGGCCACCACCACGAACGGCCGCCCGCGCGGCGCCTCGCCGTCGACGTGGAAGTCCCAGGTCATCGAAGCCCGTGCCACGGTCCGCCCGAGGGCGCGGAGCGCGCGCCCCGACAGGCGATGAGTCGGATCGCCGGCGGACAGGCCGCGGGCCGCGGCGACCAGCGGCAGCCACACCGCCGAGAGCGCGCCGAACTGGCCGTACGCACGGAGCGACGAGAACTTCATGCAAGGGCTATGGCACCGCCAGGGTCAGGCCGCGGCAAGCAGATCGTCATTTGCCGGTCACATCGGCGCGCCGGTTTCCATCACCACCACCGTCGCCGACGTGCCGCCGGCCATGACTCGCCGCGTCGCATGCCCGGGCGCGGTGACCTCGATCAGCGCGGGCCGGTCGGCGAGCACCGTGAATGTGCCGCTCGCGGTGGTGCTGGCCGCGTCGACGCGCTGAAAGCCGGCGCCGGCGGGCCGGGTGAACTGGACGACCGCGCCCGGCGCTGTGGTCGTGATGGTGGCGCCGGGGATGGGGCGGCGCTGGCGATCGACCACGAGGCCGAACACGACGTTGTAGTGGGCGAGCTGGTCCTCGATCGACAGGCTGGCGTCGCGCACGGTGTAGTAGTCGATGTACTGGAGCTCGGTCTCGGCGCCGCATGCGCCCCGACCGGGCGGGGTCAGGCAGGCGTCGCCGTCGGCGGAGTAGAGCCCCACGCACGATCCGGCGCTCGACGACGAGAACGTGTACGGCATCTCGAGCAAGCCGGTGGCCGGTGTCGTCGACGGGGGCGCCCAGAAGTAGAACCACCACTGGTAGCCCGAGTAGCTGTTGTAGAGCATGGTCGGGAAGAGCTGGCCGGGCTGGGCTTCGAGGCCCTCGACGGGCAGGCAGCTGCCGTCGGCGACCAGCGACATGAAGTCGACCACCCGCACCGGGGTGGGCGTGTCGACGCGATCCGCGCACGACAGCACGCCGCGCATGGCCAGGTCGATCGAGTCGTCGATCTCGTCGCTCGAGGCCACGAAGATGGTGGGGCCGACCGCGCGGTTTTCGACGCAGCCCTGGGCCGCCGAGACGCCGCGGAGCTGGATGCCGATGATGTCGAACGGCGGCAGGGCCACGTCGAACAGGCCCTCGAGGCCGTGGTCGCGCAGCGAGCGAACGTCGCCGGGCGAGAGCTCCTTGCAGTAGTAGGTCTCCTCCTCGACGCGGCGGCCAGTGAGCGTGAGCTCGACCGCGGTCACGCACGAGGTGTCGACCTCGTCGCCGGTGGGGACCAGCTTCATCTCGACCGCCGAGTCGCAGCCGGCGGCGAGTCCGGTGGCGGCGACCACGGCTGCGAACGCGGCGGTGGGACCGGCGGTGACGAAGGACGATGATCGCAGGGTGAGCATTCAGAACCCCCGGATGGACGTCGGTTCGCGGTGGGTGAGCTCCCAGGTGGCGTATCCGCCGCCAGCGAGGACGGCGACGCCGGCCCACACGTACCAGCGCTCGTACCACTGGCGGTCGCGCTCGCGGCTGAAGCCGCCCTCGACGCCGAGCAGGTCGGCGAGCATGGCGGTGCGCGAGGCGTCGCGCAGGGACATCGGCGCCGACACCGTGCGGGCGTCGAGATCGAAGACCCGCACGGTCAGCTCCTCCTCACCCTCGATCACCAGCAGCTTGCGGGCGCCGGTGATCTTGGCCAGCGGGCGGGCCTTCTTGAGGCGGACCTTGTCGGAGCGGGCGGCGCCGACCGCGTCGCGGGCCCGGCGGGCGCGGGCCACCTCGCTCTCCGGCGAGAGCTCGACCGAGATCGCGACGGTGCGGTTGGGGCTGACCCTCACCAGCTTGGCGAAGGGGCTCTTGCGCGGGGCGGTGACGACCAGGAGGTGATAGCCGGAGGTGACGTCGAGCGGGCCGCCCAGGCGGGTCGGCGGCCCGCCGTCGACGGCGACGCGCACGGTCTCCTCGTCGATCTCGACCAGCTCGACGGCGATCTTTCCGTCGGGGCGTTCGGCATTGCGGGCCTTCTCGATCACGCGGCGCACCCGCGGCGGCGTCGACTCGCGGTCGACGGGTCGATCGGGATCGAGGCGGTACGAAGCGGCGAACCAGGTCTCGGCGTCGCTGGCGTCGTCGAGCTCATCGGCGATGAGGCCGCGGTAGTGGAGCAGCTCGGCGAGCGGGGCGGCCAGGCGCTCGGGGTCACCGGTGGTCAGCAGGTCGTTGATCGACTGCTCGAGCAGCTCCTCGGCGCCGTCGTAGTCGAACTTCTCGAAGGCCTCCTTGATCGGCCCGATGTCGGAGCTGGCCGAACCGTCGAGCGCGGCGGCCAGCTCGGGCGGCGTCGGGTGGAGCGCGCCCAGCGCGTCGAGGCGCTTGCGCAGTCGGGCGAGCTGCCGCTCCGAGGCCGGCGCCACGCCCGGCGCCGCGGCGTTGACCAGGGCCACGCCCTCATCGGCCTCGTCGTCATCCTCGGCGCGCGCCGTGCCCATCGCCGACACCGAGCCCAGACATGCCGCGGCGACGAGCCACGCCCGAGGCTGCTTCGCCGTCACGGCGCCAGCCTCACGTTGAGGGTCTTGGGCTTGCCGGGACGGATGGTCACGGTGACGGTCTTGCGGATCTTCGACTCGGGGTTGTAGAGCGAGATGTCGTGCATGCCGGCCGGCAGGGTGAGCGTGACCGGCGTCTCCAGGCGCTTGCCGCCCGATTCGACGTAGGCCCACGGTCGCGCGTAGATGCGGACCGAGCCCATGCCGCCGTCAGCCTCATATTCCCCTTGCCCTTGCCCTTGCCCTTCTCCGTCTTCCCTGGCGTCGACCTTCGCCTTCGCCTTCGCCTTCGCCTTCACGGACTGCCTGACCGGTGTCGCCGTTCTCGCGGGTTCGTCGGCCACCGCCACGGTCTCGCCCTCCATCACCGTCTCGGTGGCGGCAACGGGGACGGGAGCGGGAGGCGGGGTGACGGGTGACGGAACGGCAGCGGCTACGGGAACGGCAACGGGATCAGTCGCGGTGACGGTCAAGGTTGCGGCTGCGGCCACGGCTGCGGATCCGGGTGCGGCAGCGGCCGCGGCTGCGGCGACCGGCGCGTCCACGCCATCACCACCCCGGCTCACGATCACCGCCGCGATCGCCGCGCCGACCAGCGCCGCCGTCGCCAGCCCCGCGGCGATCGGCCACCGCCGGCGGTGGCTCGCCGCCGGCGAGCTCACCCACGCGTGCGGCGTCATCGACTCGGCGCGCGCCAGCAGCTCCGACTGACTCGACTCGGGCACCGCGCTCGGCATCTCCACCGTCGCACCGGGCTTCGACTTCGACTTCGACTTCGACTTCGAGCCCGCGTCCGAGGGCCCGGTGCCCTCGAGCAGGGACTTGGTCACGAGCGTGACCGGGTTTGACGTCACCTGCGTGCGCGCCGGCGCTGGCTTGCGGTCGACCGAGGTCGACTCGCCTGCGGTCGCGCCCGACTCGGCGATCGCCGTCGCCAGCTCGGGTGCGCCCTCGCGCCAGCCGCACGCGAACCGGATCTCGGCCAGGGCGTCGTGGAGCTGCTGTAGCCGCGCGTAGCGGTCACCCGGCTCGGGCGCCATCGCGCGTAGGCACGCGGCTTCGAGGTGCAGCGGGATCTCGGGGCGGATCGCGCGCGGCGGCCGCACGTTCTCGACCGCGCCGGCCTCCCGCCCGTTCTCGGTCACGCGCCGCGCGAACGGGTGGACGCCGGTGATCAGCTCGTACAGCACGACGCCCAGCGCGAACTCGTCGCTGCGCGGGGTGAGCGCTTCGCCGCGCGCCTGCTCGGGCGGCATGTAGGCCCACTTGCCCTCGACGGCCGCGGCGATGCCCTCGCGGCGCGCGATGCCGAAGTCGGCGACCTTGACCTCGCCCGCGGTGGTGAGCAGCACGTTCGACGGGCTGACGTCGGCGTGGATGATCGCGCCGCTCGGACGGGCGTGGGCGTACTCGAGGCCGGCGCACGCGGCCTGCACGATGTACGCGGCGAGGCCGAGCGAGACCGGACCGCCGGTGCGCATGCGGCGCACGTTGATCAGCTGGCGCAGGCTGGGGCCGTCGACGAACTCCATGACCAGGAAGACGTCGTCGCCGTCGCGGACCAGGTCGAGCACGCTGATCACGTTGGTGTGCTGGAGGCCGACCAGGAGCTTGGCCTCGCCGACCAGGCGGGCGACGAACTCCTCGTCGCGGGCGCGCTCGGGGAGCAGCCGCTTGATCGCCACTGGCTTCTGGAACCCGAGGCTACCGAGGGCGTGTCCGGCGAAGACCTCGGCCATCCCGCCCCGCCCCAGCAGGTCCCCGAGGACGTACCGGCCCCCGGCCGGGCTCACCGCCGGCGCTCGACTCCCGCGCGCCAGCGGCCTCGCCGTGGCGGTCGGACGTTCGCGCGCTAGCGATGTGGTCCCCACCACCCCCGGTAGAGCAAGGCACGGGCCAGCAGGACGCAGCGCTGATGACGCGGATCTACGTCGGCACGTGCCGACCCCTGGCCTCGGCTGGGGGGGAAAGTCCCGCCGCGCTGGGGCGGCCACGACCAGCGCCCCCCGGAGCGGCCTAACTGACCGATCCCCCGGTCAGAATGGCCTGGTGACGACAGGCACCAGGAAGGGTGGCGCGAGGGGGGAGGCGCCGGGTTCGTCGTTCAGCTCGAACAGGCGCTCGTGCCCGCGCCAGACCAGGTAGCCGAGGCCGACGGAGGCGGCCGCCATGCCGAGCCGCGCCGGCAGCCGCTGCCACTCGGTCTTCAAGCCGAGGATGGACATCGACTTGACCAGGTCGTTGTGCGGCGAGAACGCCAGCGTGTCCTTGGCGAAGTCGACCCAGAAGCCGGTGGCGAGCACGGTCAGTACCAGCTGCCCGTAGGCGCCGTCGGGGTAGGCGTTCGTCTCGTACAGGGCGACGTAGCCGCCGAGCATGATCACGTCGGTGATCTTGGGCGCCATGAAGAAGAAGAACCGCTTGCCGTCGCCGCGGACACCGCGGACCTTGGTGAGCCCCATCTGGAAGACGCCGCTGGTGCGATCGCGCCCAGGCCAGGGCCGGAACGACACCGTGTCGCCACCGACCAGCTCGGCGGCCACGACGTGACTACCCTCGTGAGTCACGGTGCCCAGGAGCCAGGTCGGCACCGCCAGCGCCGCCCCGATCGCGAACAGCTTCTGGTCGCTCGGCTCGTCGGCGCGCGCGGTCTTCGGCGCCGCAAGCGCGATCGCGACCACCGCCACGATCGTGCGGATCACGGACCGACGCCCGACAGGAACGTGATCGCCGCCCGGGCATCGTCGACCAGGCAGTCGTTGACGTTCTTGCCCTTCCACTTGCCGACCTTGCCCTTGCGGAACTGGGCCTGCTCGAGCGCGGGGATGGCGCGTTTGTCGCCGAGCGCGCGCAGCTTGATCACCGCGTCCTTGCGCTGCAGGCACAGATCGCGCTGCTCGAGGTCGTACAGGTAGCTCTTCAGCCAGTCGACCTCGCTCGACAGGCCGAGCTTCTCGGCCACCACCGCCGCCGGCCGGCGCCGCGTCATGTCGGAGCCGCTGGCCAGCTCGACGAGGGTGCGGTGGGCCTCGGCGTCGTCGAGCTTCACCCGTAGTGCCAGCGCCGCCATCGCCGCCTCCACGTCGGTGTCCGTCGAGATCGTGCGCAGCGCCGACCGCATCGACGGGTCGGCGACCTTGCGCGGATCGAGCTCGACCGATCGCTTGTACGCGGCCACCGCCAGGTCGTTCTTGCGCAGCGCCTGGTAGGCGTGGCCGAGCTGCAGCTGGGCCTCGGGATCGGTGGCGGTCTCCTTCCTGGCCGCTTCGATCGCCTTGATCGCGTCGTTGGGCTTGCCGCGGTCGAGCAGCGCTGCCGCCTTGCCCGCCGGCGTGGCCGGATCGATGTCGCGCGGCTTCGAGCGCGCGGGGCTGCGCAGGAGCACGGCGATGAGCACCCCCAGCGCCGCCGCGCCGATCAGCGCCAGCCCGGCGATCACGTGCAGTGATGGACCCGCCTTGCGCCTCCGGTGGGCGAGCAGGATCGGACCCGACGATGGATCGCGTCGGGCGTCGAGCGCCAGCGCCGGCGTCGGCGTGAGCCCGATCGCGCCGGTCGATGGTGCCCGCGGCCCCTCGTAGGTCGGGTCGACAAGCAGCGCCTGCACCTGGTCGAGCGCGGCGATGTACTCGCCGGCGGTGGTCCAGCGCTCCTCGCGGCGCTTGGCCAGGCCCTTGCGGATGATCTCCTCGACCGCGGGCGGCACCCCGGCCGGGTGACCCTGCACCCGCGACAGCATCTCGCCCATCGGTGGCGGCGGCCGGGTCGTGTGCATCGACAGGATCTCGAGCTTGTCGTCGGCCCAGAACGGCGGTCGGCCGCAGATCATCTCGAACGCCATCACCGATGCGCCGTAGAGATCGCTGCGCCCGTCGAGCGGGCTGCCCAGCGCCTGCTCTGGCGACATGTACACCGGGGTGCCGAAGGCGACGCCGGCCTGCGTCAGCCGCAGGCCATCGTCGATCTCGCGCCCGTCCATCATCTTGGCGATGCCGAAGTCGAGGATCTTGGCGAACTCGGGCTCGGTCTCGGTCGAGACCACGTAGACGTTCTCGGGCTTCACGTCGCGGTGCACGATGCCCTGCTGGTGGGCGTGGCCCAGCCCGGACAGCACGTGGCGCAGGAGCTTGAGCGCGCGCTCGGGCGGCAGCGGAGCCTCGGCGTCCATCAACTCGCCCAGCGAGCGCCCGTCAAGCAGGTCCATGACCAGGAACAGGGTGCCGTCGTCGAGCCGCCCGAAGTCGGACACGCCCACGCAGTTGGGGTGATCGATGCGGCCGATAGCCAGCGCCTCGCGCTCGAAGCGCGAGCGCAGCTCGGGGATCGCGGCCAGGGAGGGGTGGAGCAGCTTGATCGCCAGCGGCCGGCGGATCGCGATGTGCTCGGCGCGGTAGACCACGCCCATGCCGCCGCGGCCGAGCAGCTTGTCGAGGCGGTAGCGGCCGTCGATGAGCTGACCGATGCGGGCCAGGTCCTCACCCTCGTCGGGCGCCTGGACCTTGGTCTTCGGCTCGGTCGACGGCATGACCCCACCGTTCTAACATGGCCGCGAGGTCCGGCACCCCGTCCGGCGGCGATCGGCCTGGGGTAGGATGCCGACGTGGACGACCGCATCGAGCCGGGCAGCGCGCGCGCGCAGAGCATCGCGCTCACCGCCGCCGGCGTCGCGGTGTGGGTGTGGGATGAGGGCGGACAGACGTGTCGGGTGAGTGGTGGCGCGCTGGTCGGCCTTCCCGCCGAGGAGCCGCTGGACCGGACCGAGCTCCTGGCTCGGGTGGCGCCCGACGATCGCGAGGCCTTCGATCGCGCGCTCCGTGAGCTCCCGGTGCGCGGCCGAATCGACGTGCGCTTCCGGGTGGCGCCCGACGGCGTCGAGCGCTGGCTCGAGTTGCGCGGCTGGCGCGAGCCCGACGGCTGCGTGGTCGCGGCCTGCACCGACGTCACCGCCGAGGTCCAGGTCCGCCAGCTCGAGCTGCGTCGCCGCCAGGTGGTGATCCGCCAGAACCAGGCGCTGCGCCGCATGGCCGGCCGCCTGGTCGAGGGCACCGATCTGGGCACCATGCTCACCGCCAGCTGCATCGACATCGCCCACGCCATGGAAGCGACGCGGGTCGGCGTGTGGATGCTCGAGGACGGCGGCACCACGATGCGCTGCTTGACCCGCGTCGAGCGCGCGACCGCGCTGGTGGTGCCCGCCGAGTCGATCACCGTGGAGGCGTGCCCGCGCTACTTCGACGCCATCCTCCGCGATCGCGCGATCGCCGCCGCCGACTGCGTGCGCGATCCGCTGACGATGGAGCGCACCGCGTACTACGGCAGCCACGGCATCAGCTCGGTGCTCGACGCGCCCTGCCGCATCGGCGGCCGCGTGGTCGGCGTGGTCTGCCACGAGCACGTCGGCGCGCCGCGGGTGTGGACGCTGGAGGAGCAGGCGTTTGCCGGCTCGGTCGCCGACGGCGTGTCGCTGGTACTCGAGGGCCATCGCCGGCGCGAGGTCGAGCAGGCCCAGGTCACGCTCGAGGACAGCCTGCGCCAGGCCCAGAAGATGGAGGCGGTCGGGCTGCTCGCCGGTGGCGTGGCCCACGACCTCAACAACCTGCTCACGCCCGTCCTGATGTGCGCCGAGATGCTGCACGACGATCTCAAGGACCAGCCGGAGCAGGTCGAGCTCGCCGAGTCGATCGTGACCGCGGCGCTCGATGCCCGCGCCCTGGTGGCCCAGCTCCTCGCCTTCTCGCGCAAGCAGGTGCTCGAGTTGCGCGACCTCGACGCCGGCGACGAGGTCCGTCGCGCGGTGAAGCTCTTGCGTCGCACCCTGCCCGAGACCATCACCATCGAGCTCGCGCTCGGAGTTGGCGTATTGGTCCGCGCCGATGCCATGCAGCTCCAGCAGGTGCTGCTCAACCTGGCCATCAACGCGCGTGACGCCATGAGCAGCGGCGGCACGCTCCGCATCTCCGTCGTCGACGATCTCGATCAGGCCTCGATCGTCGTCGAGGACACTGGCTGCGGTATGGACGAGGAGACCGTCCCTCACATCTTCGAGCCGTTCTTCGCTGCTCCAGCAGCTGTTCGGCGACGTGAAAGTGCGGCTGCGCCCGAGCTTCTTCCCGTACACCGAGCCGAGCGCGGAGATCGACATCAGCTGCAGGAGCTGCAAGGGCGCGGGCTGCGGCACGTGCAAGCAGACGGGGTGGATCGAGATCCTCGGCAGCGGCATGGTCCATCCCGCCGTCTTCGAGGCGGTCGGCTACGACCCGGAG
>SXJR01000404.1 GCA_005779305.1 Myxococcales bacterium | reverse complement strand
TGGTTGTAGACCACGTCGACGAGGACCTTGAGGCCGTGATCGTGGAAGGCGCGGACCATGGCGCGAAACTCCCGGGTCGGGCCGCCCGGCGAGCGGTCGCACGCGTAGCGGCGATCGGGCGCGAAGTAGGCCAGCGTCGAATAGCCCCAGTAGTTGTCGCCCGCCGAGCTGTCGGGGTTGACGTCGTTGGAGTCGTTCCAGGTCTCCTGGACGGGAAGGAACTCGACGGCGGTGATGCCGAGGGCGGCCAGCTCGGCGGCGCGGGCGGCGGCGCCGGCGTAGGTGCCGGCGCACCAGGTGGCGGCGTCGCCGGCGGTGAGGCCGCGCAGGTGGACCTCGTAGATGATGTCGTCGGCGAGGGCGCGGATCGGCCGCGGACCGAGGGCGGCGGCGAGCTCGGTGGGCGACGGCGTCGCCGACGGCGGCAAGACGATGCCCTTGGGGGCGATCGGACCGCTGTCGAGGGCGCGGCTGGTGTCGTCGGTGCGGTAGGCGACGGTGTCGAGGGCGCCGCCGGGCATGGGCGTGGTGGGATCGTGCGAGACCTCGCGCGCGTAAGGATCGAGCACGAGCTTGTTGGGGTTCATGCGATCGCCGTCGGCGGTCACGCGGGCGACGAAGCCGGTGTCGGAGCCGGGCGTCCACGACGGGTCGTGGGTGAACGACGGGCCCCAGACGCGGAGGCCGTAATAGACGGGGGCGGCGGCGGGATCGAGGCCGGCGGCGGCGGCGAGCTCGGTCGCGGAGACGGTCGCGTGCCAGTCGGTGGTGCCGGCGAGATCGGGCGAGGCGACGAGCTGGAGCGCCGACGGCGCGCCCAGCGGCTGGGCGTAGAGCCAGACCTCCACCCGGGTCGCGCGCGGCGCCGCCACGCGGAAGTGCAGCTCGGTGCCGGGCGGATTCCAGCTGGGTCCGCGCGGCGGGCTGAACGGAACCACCGGCGGTGCGTCGGGATCGCCGGGGTCGCCGATGGGATCCTGGGCGGCCGGGCAACCGGCCAGGAGCCAGGCGAGTATGAGCAACGCGCACTTCGACTCGGCCGGCAACCGGCCGGCCTTCAGCCCTGAGCGAGCGCCGCGCAGCGGCCGAGTCGAAGGGTCAGTGCGACCGGTGGGACGGGTCGCCACGAACCTCCACCTGAGCAAGGTTCGTGCGCAGGCTCGAACTGCGCGGAGATCCGCAAGGTTCACCGTCGAGACAACGACGCCGCAGCGCGGCGAGCTGAGGCGGGATGTCCCGGCACGTTGCCAAAAGCAACGCGGCACTTGGGGTAAGGTTCGGCGCGTGACGGTCACCGAGCCCTGGATCAGCTTCCACGCGCCGTGGAAGGACCGATCCAGGAGCGGCCTCGTGATCCTCGAGCGCATCCAGCGTTTCCTGACCGCGGTCGCGGTCGACCCGGCGCCGGATTCGCTCGACCTGTCGATCTACGAGGACCCGGGGACGCCGCGGCTCTGCGATCAGGCGCGCAGCCTGTTTGGCCTCGAGGCCGAGAAGAAGAGCTCGAGCGGCTCGGGTCGTAGCCTGACCCGCTGGCGGCGCGATCGCCGCGACGGCACGATCGACGCGGGGCCCTTCATCGCCTTCTACCTCGAGCGCGAGGAGCTGCCGCCGGTCGAGTGGGCGCCGTCCAAACGAGCGGTGGGCCTGACGATCACCCACTGGTTCGAGGTCAAGCGGCCGGGCGCCGACGCCCCGCTCTTCCCCGGCGCGGAGCTGCGCAGCTCGGTCATGATCTGGGTCGACTCGCGCAGCGTGAACCTGTCGCTGCGCTACGCGGCGCCGGACATGACCGACGAGCTGCGCGCGGCGCACGAGGAGATCGTTACGGCGCTCGGGCCCAAGACCCCTCGCCACGCGCTCCAGCGCATCATCCCGTCGAGGACGACGCCGGGCCGCGAGCGGCGCGAGCCGATCGTCTGACTCAGGTGAACGGGCGGCGGGTGGCCGGGAAGTTCATGTAGAACCACCAGCCCATCACGCCGTTGTTCAGATCACGGTCGTTGTGCGCCGCGCAGTTGTTGGTGCCGCCCGGCAACAGCGCCGACAGCGGCATCCCGCCCACCAGCGGGAACGAGGCCGGGATGATCGTCGTGTTGGCGTCGGCCTGGCTGATGAAGCCCATCAGGAGCCCGTTGGACAGGGCCGTGGCCGGGTTGCCGACGTAGGTCGCCGCCACCCGCGCGTCGCGCAAGGTGATGGGGATGCCGCCGAGGTCGATCGTCACCGTCACCGGGTTGGTGACGAAGCACGGCCCCGCGGTGCTCGTGATGGCGGGCGTGTACGGCCGGACCGTGCCGGGCAGGAAGGTCAGGCACTGGCTGGCGGCGTTGTAGGTCGCCGTGGCCATGACCGGCGCGGTCCCGGTGCCGGCGGTGCAGGAGGTGGTTCCGACCGGCGCGGTGCAGTTGCCGAAGTGCAGCTCGACCGGCTGGGTCGCCGCGGCCTGGTTGAAGCTGCGGAACACCAGCACCGGCGACAGATCGAGCAGGCCGTCGTTGTCGCCGTCGGTCTGGATGTTGGTCTGGAGCTCGTTGTTGACCGAGAAGCCCACCAGCTGGGTGTCGGTGACGTCGCGGCAGCCGATGAAGCTCACGAACACGTGCGGGTCACGCAGGTCGAGATCGGAGAACCGGAACGCCGTGATGTTGAACCGGCACAGGTTGCTGCATCCATCGGTGTTGTTCATGTTGCCGTCGTCGCACTGCTCGCCCTGCTCGACGACGGTGTTGCCGCAACGCGGCGGACAGTCGCCGTCGTTGTTGTTGTTGGCGCCGGCCGGGCAGCAACCGTCGCCGCTCATGGGCATGGTGATCTGTGGGAAGGTGCAGGCCGCGGTGCAGGTGCCGCCGTTGGCGAGGACGTCGCGGGTGCAGACCATGCCGTCGTTGCAGTTGGCGGTCATGGGGCAGCGGCCGGGGCCGACGAGGATGGCGGTGTCGCAGGTCTCGCCCACGTCGACGACGCCGTTGCCGCAGCCGGGCGCGCAGTCGTTGTCGGTGAGGGGGGTGGCGCCCGACGGGCAGCAGCCGTCGCCGTTGATGGGCGTGGTGATCGGGGGGTTGGTGCAGGTGGCAGTGCAGGTGCCGCCCATGCTCAGAACGTCGGCGGTGCACGACATGCTGTCGTTGCACGTGGCCGTCGTCGGGCACGCGCCGACGCCCGCGGTGATGGCGGTGTCGCAGGTCTCGCCGGCCTCGACCAACATGTTGCCGCAGGCGACGCTGCAGTCGTCGTCGGTGAGGCTGGTGGCGCCGGCCGGGCAGCAGCCGTCGCCGTCGACGGGCGCGGTGATGGCGGCGTGCACACACTCGGCGGTGCAATCGGCGCTCTGGAGCTGATCCGAGGTGCAGGCCATGCCGTCGTCGCACGACGACGGGCACGCGCCGGTGCCGCTATTGATGCCGGTGTCGCACAGCTCGCCGACCGTATCGTCGACGACACCGTTGCCACACGTGAAGTGGCAGGTGTCGTCGCACGTGAAGTCGGTGATCATGTCGTTGTCGTCGCAGTCTTCCCCGGGCTCGACGACCCCGTTGGGGCACTGCGCCACCGGGAGGTTGGCGTCGATCTCGAGCGGGCGCAGGTTGTCGCCGCAGGCGGCGAGCGCCGCGACCGCGACCAGCGCCAAGACGAACAAGAACGACGGACGGATCGTCGAGACCATAGGCGGCTCCCCCTCGGAGCTAGATTCAGCTGAGCCTACGTGCCCTGGGGCCGCGGCTCAACCCTTGCCTGCCTGGGGTGTGAGGTAGATCGGCTGTGCTAACGTGCGAGCGCCCATGGCCGCCCGCCCTACCCCGCGGAACTGGCCGCTCTACGCCGCCATCGCCGTCGCGGCGGCGTGTGTGCTGGGGTACGCCGGGCATGGCCGCCTCGTCGCGGTTCCGGGCCTCGACGACCTCGAGCGCCGCAGCATCGACCTGCGCTTCCGGGCCCGCGGCCCCCACCCGGTGCGCGACCGGGGCATCGTCATCGTCGGTCTCGACGACAAGACCCGCGCCGAGGCGCCCCAGGTGTTCCAGACCCGGCGCGGCTGGGCGACGCTGATCACCGCCCTGGGCAAGCAGCACCCGCGGGCCATCGCGCTCGATCTCTTCTATTCCAGCCCCGAGATCATCCTGCCCGGCGAGCTGGCGGCCAAGGTCCGCGCCGCTGCCGCGGCCGCCGCCGCCGATCCCGCCCCGACCCCGGCCCTGGTCCAGGCCCGCGGCGTCCTCGACCAGGTGGTCGAGGAGCTGCGCGGCGACGAGGTCCTGGCCGCGGCGGTGGCCGAGGCCAAGGTGGTGTACCTCGGCGCCGCCTTCCACATGATCGAGAAGGCGTCGGACCGACCGACGTCGCCCCCGCGCTTCCCCGCCGGCCTCGAGAAGGGCGAGGTCGGCGAGGCCGTGGGCGGCGCGCCCACCGCCCCGGCGGCGTACCGCGTCTCGGCGACGATCCCGTTGATCGCCCGCGGCGCCGCCGGCGCCGGCGCGGTCAACAACTACCGCGATCCCGACGGCGTCGCCCGCCGCATGCCGCTGGTGGTCGAACTGGGCGGCCACTACGTGTCGTCGCTGGGGCTGTCGCTGGCGGCGCTGGCCACCGATCAGTCGACGCGCTTCTTCGCCCCCGACGGCGCGGTCTCGCTCGGGCCCCGCACCATCGCCACCGAGCGCGGCGCGGTCCGCCTCAACTACCTGGGCACGCCGTTCCCACGGGTGTCGGCCGCCGACGTGCTGGCCGGCCGCATCGCCCCCGACGAGCTCGAGCACAAGATCCTCCTGGTCGGCTTCACCTACGCCGCCTACGACAAGGTGCCGACCCCCTACGACCCGCTCGCCGACGGCGTCGAGCTGCACGCCACCCTGCTCCACAACCTGCTCTACGACGGCGTGTTGCGCGACACCTCGCCCCTGTTCGACGCCTGCTGCGTGATCGTGCTGGCCCTGTGCGGCGTGATGCTCCAGCTCCACGTGGTGCGACGGCGGGCCTGGCTGCCCATCGTGGGCGCGCTGGTCGTGCTGGTCATCTGGGGGCTCCTGGTCCAGCTCGCCTTCATGCGGCGCGGCGTGGTGATCGGGCTGGTCGCGCCGGGGTTCACGCTGATCGCCATCACCACGGTCGCCGCGGCGGTGGCCGCCGCCACCGAGGGCCGCGAGAAGGCCCGACTGCGCTCGGCGTTCTCGCGCTACGTGTCGCGCTCGCTGGTCGAGCGCATCGTCGCCGATCCGGCGGCCGCCCGGCTGGGCGGCGCCCGCCGCGATCTGACCGTGCTCTTCTCCGACATCCGCGGCTTCTCGCGCCTGGCCGAGTCGCTGCCGCCCGAGCGCCTGGCGTCCTTCATGAACCAGTACCTGACGCCGATGACCGAGCTGGTGCTCGATCGCGACGGTACCCTCGACAAGTACATCGGCGACGCGGTGATGGCGGTGTGGAACGCGCCCGTCGACGTGCCCGATCACGCCGCCCGCGCCTGCGGCACGGCGCTGGACATGCTCGAGGCGCTGCGCCCGCTCAACGTGACGTGGCGGGCCGAGGGCCTGCCGGCGGTCGCGATCGGCATCGGCATCAACACCGGACCGATGTCGGTCGGGAACATGGGAAGCGAGGCCCGCCTCGACTACACCGTGCTGGGGGACGCCGTGAACCTGGGCGCGCGCCTCGAGTCGCTGACCAAGGAGTACGGCGTCGACATCCTGGTCGGCGAGGCCACCCGGGCCGCGGCCGGCTCAGGGTTCGTCTTCCGCGAGCTCGATCGCGTGCGCGTGGTCGGCAAGGATCGCGCGGTGCGCATCTACCAGCTCGTCGGCAAGGCCGGCCAGAACACGCTCGAGCCCGATGACCTGGTGCGCTGGGAGCGCATGCTCAACGCCTACCGCGCCCGCGACTTCGTCACCGCCGAGGCCGAGCTGCGCGCGCTCGGCGCCCGCCACCCCTCCGATGGACCGACCAGGGTCTTCCTCGAGCGGGTCCGCGATCTGGCCAGCGTCCCGCCCCGCGAGGGCTGGGACGGCGTCTACGAGCAGCGATCCAAATGACGACACCGAATCCACCGAGCACCACGCCCCGCACCCAGACCGCCGTCACCGTCCTCGACTTCGACGGCACGATGACCGACGCCGAGGCCGAGGGTGAACCCTTCGTCACCGGCTACCTCGAGGATCTGGAAGCGCTGGTCGGCGCCGAGACGCCCGAGGCCCGGGCCAGAGTCCGCGCCATCGTCGACGAGGTCCTGGCCGAGCTGGTCTCGGCGCCGGAGCGCCATCCCTTCCGCTGGAAGGGCAAGGCGGTGGCGCCGGCCTCGGTCGATCCGTACCTGCGCATGGTGCCGATCGCCGATCGCGTCTTCGATCGCTTCGACGCGTTCGCCAACCACGTCGATCGCGGGCGGCTGACCGGCGGCGTGCTCTACAAGCACAACTACGGCCGCACCAAGGGCCGGCCGGTGTTCCGCGACGGCGCCGCCGAGGTCATCGCCGGCCTCGCCGGCACCGAGACCTTCGTGGTCACCAACTCGCACACCGCCGCCGTGGCCGAGAAGATCCGCATGCTCGACCAGCAGCACGGCGGCGGCTGCGCCTGGCTGGCGGCGCGCGTGCACGGCGACGCCCAGAAGTTCGAGGTCGACGACAGCTGGAACGGCGTGCCGGCCGAGCTCGTGGTGCCGGGACTGGAGTCGCGCAACGTGCTCCTGCGCCGGCGCCGCTACCACGATCGGCTGAAGGCGCTCCTCGACGGTCTGGGCGCGGGCTGGCCCGATCTCACGGTCGTCGGCGACATCTTCGAGCTCGACCTGGCGCTGCCGCTGGGCATGGGCGCGCGGGTCGTGCTGGTCCAGACCCGGCACACGCCGCCGTACGAGGCGGCGTTCGTCGCCGCCCACCCCCGCGGCGTGGTCTGCACCGATCTGCGCGACGTCCTCCGGCTGCCATGACCGCCTCGCAACTCGAGTAGCCAGCGCCCACGCGGGGTTGCGGACGCCCGTCGGCGGGGAGCGCTGACCTGGCCACCGACGTTGCCGGCGCCTCGTCTTCGGCTTCGGGCCCCGCGCAACCTCGCGATGTGACGTGGGCGCGGGCCGCCACGGATGGCACCGAGGTTGCTGAAGTCAGCCGCGTGCGCCTCCTACCCATCGCCCACCTCGCGTCCATCGCCGCCGCTCTGCTCGCCGATCCGCCGGACGCGGACGCCCAGGCGACCTGCCGCCCGCCGACCGTGATGGTGGTGCTCGACAAGTCGAGCTCGATGCAGACCGGCACCATCAACGGCGTCACCAAGTGGTCGATCGCGCGCAACGCGCTCGGCCAGGTCATGACCGAGCTGCAGTCCAAGGCCGAGGTCGGCCTCATGACCTTCCCCCGCCCCGACCGCTGCGGCCCCGGCGGCCTCGACGTGGCGCCCGCGCTCAACTCGCGCACCGCGATCATGAACGCGCTCGGCTCGCCACCGCCGGCCTCGGGCTTCTTCACGCCGATGGCGCAGACCCTCGAGGCCGCCGCGCTCGAGCCCACCCTGATCGCCTCCGACGCGCCCCGCTACGTGGTCGTCATCTCCGACGGCTGGCAGTGGTGCTCGCCCTACGACCCCGCCACCCGCTACGACGGCGTCGACGCCATCGGCTCGCTCAACGGCGAGGGCGTGACCACCTACGTGGTCGGCTTCGGCGGCGCCACCGACGCCTCGGCGCTCAACCTGATGGCGGTCGAGGCCGGCACCGCGCGCAGCGGCTGCAACCCCGCCAACGACGAGCCCTCCGATCCCAACCACTGCTACTACCAGGCCGACGACGCGACCGCGCTCATCGCTGCGCTCCAGCAGATCGCCGACAACGTCGCGGTCGAGACCTGCGACGGCGAGGACAACGACTGCGACGGCCTGGTCGACGAGGGTCTGGTCCGCGACTGCGCCACCGCCTGCGGCAGCGGCAGCGAGACCTGCACCAACGGCGCCTGGGGCGGCTGCGACGCGCCCGCCGTGGAGACCGAGGTCTGCAACGGCAGCGACGACAACTGTGACGGCGCGATCGATCCCGGCTGCGACTGCACGCCCGGCACGACCCGGCCCTGCGGCGAGACCTCCGACGTCGGCGCCTGCCAGCCTGGCACCCAGACCTGCAACACCGGCGGCCACTGGGGCAACTGCGAGGGCTCGGTCAGCCCGACCGACGAGATGTGCAACGGTCTCGACGACGACTGCGACGGTCACGCCGACGAGGACGAGGGCGTCATCCTGCACGGCAACGGCGGCCCCTCGCCGCTGCTCTGCCAGCCCGGCGAGGTCTGCCTCGGCGGAGCCTGCGTCCCGGAGGAGCCCGTCATCCCCCCGTCGAACGAGGAAGACCCCACCCCTTCCGAGGAAGGCGGCCAGCCCGGCGGCTGCGGCTGCAACACCAGCACCCCTCCCACCTCGGGCTTCCTCCTCCTCGCTCTCGGCGCCCTCATCATCCGCCGCCGCCGCTGACACGGTCGTGGTCGGGGTCGGGGTCGTGGTCGGGGTCGTGGACGTGGACGTGGACGTGGACGATCTCGTCCGCGCGCTCAGGGACACACCATCAGCACGCTGATCCCGCTCTCCACGTCCACCTCGAACCGCACGATCACCAGCTCCGCCCGCTGCGCCTCCTGCTGGAGCCGCTCCATCGTCGCCGCCACGTCCCGGCCCTCGCCCACCGGCCCGCGCAGCTCCAGCTCCCAGCGTTTCGGCGTCACCGCACCCGGCACCGGCACCTCGTAGTGGACGATCGCCTTGCGTCCGTCGGCGCGATACACGATGTGGCCCTCGACGGGCACCACCTGGTGCCCGCGGGCCTGCAGCCGCCGCGCCTCGACCAGCACGTCGCGCTCGTCGGCGACGCGCAGGCTCTGCCGCACGCCGTCGACCTCGAGCGTCGCCAACCAGCCGTCGCGCTCGCCCCAGATCGAGACCTCGCCGATCTCGGCACGCGCGTCGGCCGCGACCACATCGTGCCGCGCCAGCGCCTGGCAGGTCTCGTCGCTCTCGACGATCTCACACGCCCGCTCGTGGGTGCGCGCCAGCGGCGGGTCGGGCACCGGACGCTGGGCCACGCTTGTCTGCACCAGCCCCTCGATGCCGGGATCGAAAGCCCTCAAGCGATCGCCGTCGCACCCCGGCGCCACCGCCGCCAGCTCCGGCGCCCGCGCGGAGGGAGGCTCGGCCGCCCGTTGCCCACCGCCGCACGAGGCGGCGACCAGCAACGCCAGAGAGCGAGCGACCGGGTGACGCATCCCCTGAGCTTGGCACGGCGAGTTGGCCCGTGAAAGGAACCCCGGGTTGACAGGCCGATGCGGGAGCGCGACGGTGCCGGTCATGAGCTCCGCCGACAAGGTCGTCATCTCGTGCGCGCTGACCGGTGCCGTCACCACCAAGAAGCACTGCCCGGCCATCCCCTACACGCCGGTCGAGATCGCCGAGGAGGCCAAGCGGGCCTACGACGCCGGCGCCACGATCGTGCACATCCACGCCCGCACCGACGAGGGCGCGCCGACCTGGAGCAAGGAGACATTCGCCCGCATCCAGGAGGAGACCCGGGCCCGCAGCCCGGTGCTCATCAACTGGTCGACCGGCGGGGCCGGCCCCATGACCGACCGGGTCTCGCACCTCGCGCTCCGGCCGCAAGTCGCCGCGCTCAACATGGGCTCGATGAACTACGCCAAGTGGAGCGAGAGCAAGAAGGAGTTCGCCTTCAAGTTCATCTTCGCCAACGCCTTCGAGGACATCATCGCCTTCGCCCGGGCGATGAAGGAGCACGGCGCCAAGCCGGAGATGGAGTGCTTCGACACCGGCCACCTCGAGTCGCACACCGTGCTGGCATCGCTCGGCCTGCTCGAGAAGCCCTACCACTTCTCGTTCATCATGGGCGTGCTCGGCGGCATCAAGGCCAGCGCCCGGCACCTGGCCTTCCAGGCCGAGAACGTGCCGGCCGGCTCGCGCTGGAAGGTGATCGGCATCAGCCGCGAGCAGTGGCAGCTCGCCATGGCGGCGCTGTGCCTGGGCGGCGACGTCCGCGTCGGCCTCGAGGACAACTTCTATCTGCCCGAGGGCGAGATGGCCAGGAGCAACGGCGAGCTGGTCGACGCCGCGGTCAAGATGACGAAGCTGTCGGGACGCTCGGTGGCCACGCTGGAAGAGACCAAGCAGCTCCTGTGGCCGAATGGCGGTATGAATCCCTGATGAAGCACGAGATCGAGCGCGCGATCGAGCTGGCGAGGGCGGCGGGCGCGCTGGTCACGACCATCCGAGCGAAGGGACCCGAGGCCCTCGCCGTCGAGCGCAAGCCCGGCGACGAGCCGGTGACGGTGGCCGACCGCGCCGCCAACGAGCTGATCGTCTCGGGGCTGCGCCACAGCTTCCCCGACGACGTGATCGTCAGCGAGGAGTCGGCGGCCCACGACCAGGCCCGGCTCACCGCCGAGCGGGTCTGGTACGTCGATCCGATCGACGGCACCAAGGACTTCATCCGAGGCGAGGACGGCTTCGCGGTGATGATCGGCCTTTGTGTGGCCGCGCGCCCGCGCGTGGGCGTGGTCTTCCAGCCCACCCGCGAGCGCCTGTACTGGGCCGACGGCGACGCCGCCTGGCTCGTCGACGGCGCGGCACCAGCCCGGCGCCTCACCGTGTCCACCGTCACCGAGGCCGACGGCATCCGCATGGTCGCGTCGCGCTCGAACCGCGGCCCCGAGCTCGACCAGGTCAAGCAGACGCTCGGCATCACCGACGACCTGCCCCTCGGCTCGGTCGGCCTCAAGCTCGGCCTCATCGCCGCAGGCGAGCGCGACCTCTACGTGAACCCGTGGCCCAAGTGCAAGGCGTGGGACACGTGCGCGCCCGAGGCCATCCTCGTCGCCGCCGGCGGCATGTTCACCGATACCAAGGGCGGACCGATCCGCTACGACGAGGAGGACCTCGCCCGCCGCCGCGGCCTGGTCGCCTCGAACGGCCGGATCCATGCCGGGGTGCTGGCGCGCCTCGGGCACCTGTTCGCCTGAACTCGCGTGTATCCTGGGTGGCGGGGGCGATCACGTGGAAGACCGTTCGGGTTGCGCTGGCAGTGGTCGGGCTGGGCACAGGTTGCGGCTCGGTGGAGAACGACAGCGTCGACGCTCCGACGATCGACGCCGAGGTCGTGATCGACACCGCCGTCGTGGTCGACACGCCCGTGGTCGACACCCTGGTCGCGCGCTGTAATCCGACCGCGCCGTTCGGGACGCCGATGCCGCTGCCGTTCAACACCACGCCGACGTCCGAGGAAGCGGGGTTCCTCACCGCCGACGAGCGCACCATCTACTTCTCGAGCACGCGCCCCGGCGGCAACGGCGGCTTCGACCTGTGGTTCGCCACCCGCGCCGACAGCACCGCGGCCTTCGGCACGCCGCAGCTGCTGGGTGGCGCCATCAACTCGGGCGGCACCGAACGCGGGCCGACGGTGAGCGCCGACGGTCTCTACCTCTACGCCAGCACGTTCCTCAACGACTACAACGTCTCGGTGAACCGCCGCGCCGACACCGGTTCGACGTTTGGCGCCCTGACGGCGGTCGCCGAGCTCAACGTCGGAACCCAGGACGGCGACCCGTACCTCCTGCCCGACCACACCATCTACTGGGCGACCGACGACGTCAGCGTCGGCGACCTCTACCGCGCGACCTGGAACGGCAGCAGCTTCCGCACGCCGGAGCGCATGACCGGCTTCGACGCGGCGGGCACGGATCTCGAGGCCAAGCCGGTGGTGAGCCCGAACGAGCTCATCCTGTATTACCAGTCGGCGCGCGCCGGCGGGCGGGGCGGCTTCGATGTCTGGCGCACGACCCGAACCTCGACGGTGGCGGCGTTCGGCACCCCGATCAACATCGACGGGGTCAACAGCGCCGGCAACGACGGCCCGAGCTGGATCTCCGCCGATGACTGCGTCCTCTACCTCACCCGCAACGTCGGCGCTGTCGGCGGCGCCACCGACTACGACATGTTCTACGCCGTGCGCGGGATGTGATCCCGATGACATCGGCCAATCAGATGCCGAGGGCGCAGCCTCACTCGCAGGCGACCTCGCAGCGCAGGTCGGCGTAGACGCCGTCGGGCAGGCGTTCGTCGCCGAGCGAGAACGTCAACGGGCCCAGGCCATCGGGGCACCACGGGTGATCCTCGGCGATCGGCTCGATGCACGGCTGGCTGCGATCGACGCCGGGGGCATCGCACCAGGGCAGCGGGGCGAGCTCCTGGCCGTCGCTGTCGACCAGGGTGTTGACGCAGTTGAGCTGCGCGCCCGGCGTGGCTGGCTCGAGGTCCCACGAGGGATCGCCACACGGCAGGGACAGCGGAACGCGGACCAGCTCGGCGACCGGCTCGAACGCGTCGATCCAGTCGCCGCAGACGTCGGTCGTGAAGGCCCGCTCGGGCAGATCGATCGCGGCCAGGCGAGGCGCCGCGGTGGCCGCCGGGCCGGTGGCGCACGTGCCGGCGAGCCGCGAGCCCGCCGACACCATGACCGGATCACCGTCGCCCGCCACCGTGGTCACGAACAGCAGGCTGGGATGGCTGACGAAGCCGCGGAGCTGCGCGGCCAGCGCCGTCACGTCGACCAGCCCCATGTCGCCGCGCGAGGTGCAGCCGGTGTGCGCGCCCTCGATCGACGGATCGGCCGGCATGCACCGGGTGCCGCGGGCGAAGCAGGCGAACTCGATCGCGCCCTCGAGGTCGTTGGGGGCGACCACGCCAGCCAGCGCCGACGGGTTCGACAAGGTGCAGTCGTCGCCGTCGGTGATCACGACCACGATCAGCGCGGCATAGTCGCGGCGAAAGCCAGCGCTGCTGGCGTTGGAGCCGTCGAGGGCACGCACGGCGGCGCCAAGCGGCTGGCTGACCGGGCAGGTCGAGATCGGTGCGTCGAGGAGACAGGTCAGCGCCGCATCGAGCTCGCCCGTGAAGTTGCCGCCGACGCCACCTTCGACCAGGCCGCGCGCCTCGAGGAAGGCGCCGTCGACCCCGCAGCGAGCGCCGACCTGGAAAACGCCGCCATCGCCGGCGCCACATCCGGCGACCCCGGTCGCGCCCAGATCGCTGGTCACCACGGCGAGGTGGAGATCGGGGACGCCGCCTTCGATCGTCTCGATCACCGCCGCCAGCGACGCACCCGTCGCGGCGAGCTTGGCGGCCTGGTCGGCCATCGACGGCGATCGATCGAGCACGATCAGCAGGTCCATCGCCGGCTTCTGCCAGATCGGGATCGTGCGACGGTCTTCGCGTGTGCAGACGTTGCCGGGGTACGGCTCGGTCTGGTCGCAGGCGGGCAGCAACAGGGAGAGCGAGAGGAGCGAGCACGAGAGCAGCAGGCGCACGGGCTGGGTACAGCAACTTGCTTGCCATGGCACGGACTCAACGATTCCGCGCGCTTGCCAGGCCTTGCCTGCCAACCGCGTTGGCCGAGGGAACCTTTTCGCGGCAACCGGGTGTAACTGGACGTGATGGTCGCCCGAGCTGCATCCGCCGCGCGCGAGCTGGACGACCTCACCTTGCACCGCGCCCAGCGCGGCGATCACGCCGCCTTCCGGCTGCTCGTCGAGCGCTACGAGCGCCCGGTGTGGGAGCTGATCTGGCGCCTGGTCGCGCCCGCCGGGCTCGCCGCCCGCGCCGAAGATCTCACGCAGGAGGTATTCCTGCGCGTGTACCGCGCGCTGCACGGCTTCGATCCGGCCGGGCCGGCGCGGCTGTCGACGTGGATCCTCACCATCGCGTCGCGGCTGGCGCTCAACGAGCTGCGCGCCGGCAAGGGCCTGCGCAACGTCGACGTCGATCAGGCGCTCGACGAGTTGATCGCCTCGCCCCACGCGGCCGGGCCGGCACCGGCGCGCGACCTGGCCCGCCGCCAGCTCGGCGAGCAGCTCGCCGCCGCGGTCGGGACCCTCCCCGCCCCCGCCCGCGCCGTGCTGATCCTCTCCGACGTCCTCGAGCTGTCGAACGACGAGATCGCCCGCGCCCTCGAGATCGAGATCGGTACGGTGAAGTCGCGGCTGTCGCGCGCCCGCGCCGCGGTGCGGGCCCAGCTCACCCGAGGAGATCTGTCATGAGCGACCGTGATCGCGACGTCCCCGGCGACGCGCCGCTGGATCTCTCGCCGTGGGCCGCGCCCACGCCGCCGCGCGGCCTCACCGGCCGGGTCATGGACGCGGTCCGCGCCGGCGCTGTCACCAGCTCGGAGCTCGTGCTCGACGAGACCCGCGCCCGCCGCGCCCACCCGCCCGGGCACC
>SXJR01000403.1 GCA_005779305.1 Myxococcales bacterium | reverse complement strand
GTCTCGTGATTGCGCGCGCGCTCGCGGTTTCACCTGCGGTGATCCTGATGGACGAACCCTGCTCGGCGCTCGATCCCATCGCGACCGCGCGCATCGAGGATCTGCTCCACGATCTGCGCCGCGACTACACGATCATCATCGTCACCCACAACCTGCAGCAGGCGACCCGGGTGTCCGACCGCACCGGCTTCTTCCTGCAGGGCGAGCTGATCGAGATCGCCGACACCGACCGCATCTTCACCTCGCCGGCCGACCGCCGGACCGAGGACTACATCACCGGCAAGTTCGGCTGATCCGGGCCCGCCAGGGCAGATTCGTTGCGGGTCCGTCACCTGGCTGTCATACGGTCCGACGACGCTGTCATCGTGATGACCATGAAGCGCGCCGCAATCGCAGCCGTCCTGACACACGCGCTCGGCCTGTCCGTGGCCAGCGCCCAGACGCCCCAGCCCGCCGACGAGGACGAGGCCCGCCCCGGCGACATCGGCACCTCCGAGCCGCCGGCCGAGGGCGAGACGCCGCCCGAGGACACCGCGCCCGTCGAGGAGGAGACCGTCGCCGAGGAGGTGGGCGCGCCCGAGATCGATCGCGGCGACGGCGTGGCCGAGACCGGCTACGACAAGGGGTTCTTCATCAAGAGCGGCGACGGCAAGTACGCGCTCAAGATCAACGCCCGCGTCCAGCCGTTCTACGCCGGCACCTTCGCCAAGGACGCGACCGACAAACACGCCTTCGAGATCCGGCGCGCGCGCCTCAGCCTCGAGGGCAACGTCCACACCAAGAGCCTGACCTACAAGTTCCAGACCGACTACGGCAAGGGCTTCCTGACCCTCAAGGACTTTCATATCGACGTGAAGCTGGCCGAGAACGTCTGGCTGCGCGCCGGTCAGTGGAAGCGCCCCTTCTCGCGCCAGCAGATCGCGTCGAGCGCCAGGCTCGAGATCGCCGGCCGCGCGCTCACCGACAACTCGTTCGGTGCCGGCCGCGACATCGGCATCGCCGTCCGCAACGACTACGAGAAGTCGCCCGACATCGAATGGGTCCTCGGCGTGTTCAACGGCAGCGGCGAGGCCGCCAAGTTCAGCCCCACCGTCGACTCGATGGGCACCGTCACCGGTGGCTCGTTCACCAACGTCCCCGGCAAGTTCAAGCCGACCTTCATCGGCCGCGTCGGACTCAACGACGGCGGCATCAAGGGATACAGCGAGGCTGACCTCGAGGGCGGACCGCTGCGCTGGGGCACCGCGGCCAGCGTGTGGATCGAGGCCGATCGCGACGCCGACGACGTGTCCAACCAGAAGGTCGAGCTCGACTTCATCGTGAAGGCCAGCGGCTTCTCCACCACCGGTGGCTTCTATGGCATGAGCAGCCAGGAGGGCCTCAAGACCTTCTCCGACCAGGCGCTGTCACACGTGGGCTTCCACCTCCAGGCTGGCTACATGGCGACGGCCAAGATCCAGCCGGCCGCTCGGTTCGCGCTCATCGACGCCCGCCCCGACTTCGAGGCCGGATCGATCAAGGATCAGCAGGAGATCGCGGTGGGCGCCAACTACTTCGGCTTCGGTCACGACGCCAAGTTCCAGGGCTCGGTGCGCTTCATCAGGGTCGATGACGCCAAGTTCACGGATTCGATGTTCGTCGAGCTCGGCGCCAACGTCGGGTTCTGAGCCCCGAGGTAGTTGTCGCGAATCGGTGACGAGTCGCGACGAAGAAGTTCAAAGCCAACGGGCGGGCGAGGCGTCTTGATGGACATGCTCCATCAACTCTCCCGCCGGGGCCCGATCGCCCGGTTCCTCTCCCGCACCCTGCTGTTCATCGCCCTGGCCGAGGCCACGGTCGGCTGCCAGAGCCAGAAGGCCGACCAGGCCGCCGTCGGTGAGCTCGCCGGCGGCAAGGAACGCGAGAAGTCGAGGGCGGTCGCGGACAAGGTCACCGGCACCGACACCGGCTCGGGGCAGGCGCTTGGGCAGGTCGCCGGCCAGTCCCTTGGGCAGGCCAGCGGGAGCGGCAGCGCAGGTCCCTCCACGGTGGCCCCCGGCTACATCGCCGCCGACGGCCGCATGGTCGCACCGCGCCCGGCCGATCCGACCACCGGCGAGGGTTACAAGGACCACGGCACCAACGCCTGGATCGACGCGACCAAGGATCACCTGTCGACCTTCGCCGCCGACGTCGACACCGCCAGCTACACCATCGCCCGCCGCAAGCTGACCGAGGGCGTGCTGCCGCCGACCGCCGCCGTCCGGGTCGAGGAGTTCATCAACTACTTCCACTACGGCTACGCCGCGCCGGCCTCGGGCCAGCCGTTCGCGGTGCACATGGACGCGGCGCCGTCGCCGTTCAACAGCGGCCGCCACATCCTGCGGGTCGGCGTGACCACCAAGGCCAAGAGCGTGCGCGCGCGCAAGAAGGCCAACCTGGTCTTCCTGGTCGACGTCTCGGGCTCGATGCAATCGCCCGACAAGCTCGAGCTGGCCAAGCGTTCGCTGCGCATCCTGGTCGACAACCTCAAGGACGGCGACACCGTCGCGCTCGTGACCTACGCCGGCTCGACCCGGGTGGTGCTGCCGGCCACCGGGCTCGAGCACCGCAACCAGATCATCGCGGCGCTCGAGGAGCTCACCGCCGGTGGCTCGACGGCGATGGCCTCGGGCATCGACCTGGCCTACCACGAGGCGATGAAGGGCCTGGCCCCCGACGCCGAGAGCCGCGTGATCATCGTGTCCGACGGCGACGCCAACGTCGGCACCACCTCGTACCAGGAGATCCTCGATGGCATCGCCGGCAAGGTGAAGGAGGGCGTGACCCTCTCCACCATCGGCTTTGGCATGGGCAACTACCAGGACGAGACCATGGAGCAGCTGGCCAACAAGGGCAATGGCAACAACTTCTACATCGACGGTCTCTCGCAGGCCAAGCGGGTGTTCGCCGAGCAGCTGGGCGCGACCCTCGAGGTGGTGGCGCAGGACGTGAAGCTCCAGGTCGACTTCGATCCGCGCATGGTCGCGCGTTACCGCCTGGTCGGCTACGAGAACCGCGACCTCGCCGACGACAGCTTCCGCGACGACAAGGTCGACGCCGGCGAGATCGGCGCCGGTCATCAGGTCACCGCGCTCTACGAACTGGAGCTGGTGAAGAGCATCGACAAGAGTCTGCCCCTGGCCACCGTGCGCGTGCGCCACAAGCTGCCCAAGGGCACCAAGGCCGAGGAGGCCGCCTTCACCTTCGACCAGGGCATGCGGGCGGCGACCTTCGCCGCCGCCTCGAGCGACCTCCGCTTCGCCTTCGCCACGGCGGCCTTCGCCGACGTGCTGCGCGGCGCCGAGGACGCCGAGCACTGGAGCCTGGCCGAGATCCAGACCATCGCCGCCGCCGCCGCCGGCACCGACGCCGATCGCAAGGAGCTGGTGACGCTCATCGCCAAGGCGCGGGCCCTCAAGGGCGGGACGGCGATCGCGCCGTAGCGGTCAGTTCCTGAAGACGCATCCCGAGCACTGGCTCATGCCATTGCACGGGATCTCGCACGAGACGTCGGGGAGCGTGGTCGGCCTCGTGGTCAGGTGGCCGGGATGGCCGGCGCTGCCGAGGGTCGCGCACGTCCACACCCCGGGCGTCTTGCATGTGTTCTCGCACGTGACGGCTTCGGTCTGGTACCAGGAATAGTTGTAGCAGTAGCCATCGTCAGCACGGCACCAGCGCCCGGTGTGACGGACCGAGACCGCGTACCAGTCGTCGACCAACCGTCCGCACACCAGCGCGGCCGCCTCGGTGTCGGGTTCGGAGACCAGCGACTCGTCGTCGTCGGGATCTCCGACGGTGGACCCGTCATCGAGGCAGGCGGTGAGGGAACACAGGGCGAGGGCGAGGGCGAGCAAGAGCGTGGGGCGCATGGGATTCCTCCTCCCTCTTCACTATCGGAGCGATGAGGCCCGCGATAGCCGTCGGCCGCGACCTTGCCAGTGGATTCCGCACGCTGTGCGATCGTGCCGAAGATCGCCTCGCGAAGCCGGTATGACGCGGGAATGCGAGCGCCTCCCACGCTCCTCGCCGTGCTCGGTCGGGCCGGGTGCGCCTTCCAGCCCGCCGGCGGCGCCGGCGGCGCCGGCGATGGCGGCGACAGCAGCGACGGCGGGGGTGACGACGACGCGACGGTGGACGTCGAGGCCGCCGACGGCGCCGCGCCGCCACCCGACGCGCGCGGCCCGGGCCGGCGCAAGCAGTTCACGATCGATCCGGTTCAACGCGGTCTGGCACCTCGACGCGAATTTGCCGGCCAGCGAGCCCGACTCCGCCGGCGATCACGACGCGACCTCGAGCGGCGGCCAGAACATGAACGACGTGGTCGCCGCCAAGCTGGGTCGAGGCCTCAACTTCGACGGCAGCAACGACCAGCTCGCCTTCACCAACGCCAGAACCTCGAGGGCGACGGCTGGGTGCTGGTGCACTGGGTCTACGACGGCGCCACCACCGGCACGCTCCACGTCGACGGCGTCCAGGCCGGCACGCCGTTCACGTACCCGACCGCGGCCCTGACCGTGGGCGCCGCCGGCTTCATCGGCAACGCGCCGATCGGCTTCGGCGCCAACATGGGTCTCAACGCCACCCTCGACGAGGTGCGCATCGCGACGGTGGCGCGCATCGCCGGATGGATCAGCACCGAGCGGGCCAACCAGAACACGCCGGCCTCGTTCTACGTGATCGGCCCCGAGGAGTAGCGACCCGTCACGACGTGCGGCGGCGCAGTCCGACGCCCAGCGCCAGCGCCAGGCCTGCCCATACGATCGCCACCGGCCCGGCCACGGCGACGCCGGCGACGCCGGCGTCGGCCAGCCCGCGGAACATCCAGGCCGAGCCGAAGTCGCCGAAGCGGTAGACGTAGGTGTCGATCAGGTTCTTGGCCTTGTACTTGTCCTCGCGTGGCACGGCGGTGAAGAGCAACTCGCGGCCCGGCCGCGACAGCGCGTGGGTGACGGCGCGACCGCCGGCGGTGACGGCGACGGCGACGCCCAGCGTCGGCCACGTGCCGAGGGCGAGGGCGCCGACGCCCTGGGCGATGGGCAGGAGCGCGAGCACGACGCCGGCGCCGAACCAGCGCAGGAAACGCGCCGTGAGCAGGATCTGGATCGCCAGCGTCGCGAAGCCGGTCCACAGCTCGACGTCGGCGAAGTAGGCGGTGCGCTCGGCGCGGCTCGGGATCGCCGCCTTCACGATGCGAGCCTGCTCGAGGTAGATGAAGGTGGCGAGCGTGGCCGCGCACAGCGCGTAGATGGCGACGCCGGACAGGTAGGTCGAGCGCTCGACGCCGGCGATGCCACCGAACGGATGGCCGCCGACCGGCCGGGCCGCGGCCGAGGCGTCGGTCGCGGTCGACGCGGCGGGCATGGCGCGGGCCGCGCGATCCATGGCCCGCGCGCACCACACCGCCAGCTCGAGCAGGGCCACAGAGATGAGCATCAGCGCGGCCGGACCGACGTGGGCGACGAGGAACCTGGTCAAGGCCGGGCCGGCGAGCGCGCCGACGGTGCCGCCGGCGGCGATGGGCCCGAACAGGCGGCGGCCCTGTTCGGGGCGGGCGACGTCGGCGCACAGGCTCCAGAACACCGAGACCACGAACAGGTTGAAGACCGAGAGCCAGACGTAGAAGACGCGGCCGACGGCGATGGGCGCGACGTCGTACTGGATGAGCGGCGCGAAGACGAGGAGCTGGACCGCGAAGGCGCGGTAGACGATGGGCACGAACGCGGCGCGCGGCAGCCGGGCGACCAGCCAGCCCCACGGCGGCGCGATCGCGATCATGGCGATGAAGGTCGCGGTGAACAGCCACGGGATGAACGCCGGATCGCCGTCGAGCACGAGGGCGTCGCGCACCGGGCGCAGGACGAAGTACGCGGCGAGGACGGCGAAGAACGTCGCCGCCGCCCACGCCACCGCCGCGCCCTCGCCTGGGCGGACCTCGAACACGGCGTGCAGCGGATTGCGTGCCACGGATCACGGCCACAACCGGCGCCGGCGCGGCCCCGAGTCCCGATACGATACCCGCATGTGGCCGCGACGGATGGCTTCACTGGCGCTCGCGCTCGCGTCGGCGTGCGGAGGATCGAGCAACACCGGCGTCGACGCACCGGGCAGCGACGGCGACGGCGCGCCCCCACCGCCGTCGTGCGACGACGGCGGCAGCGGTAGCGGGCCCAACGCCACCACGCCAGGGACGCCCACCCTGCCCTCGCCGACCATCCGCCACCTCACGCTCCTGTGGCCGATCACCGGCGACGCCGACCTCGACGCGACGGTGACGGTGCGCTTCCGCGCCGCCGGCGCGACCACGTGGCGCCAGGGCATGCCGCTGTTCCGCGTGCCCGCGGGCGGGACCCAGGGCTTCACCTGGGACGATCGCTTCGCCGGCAGCCTGTTCGAGCTCGCTCCGGCCACCGCTTACGACGTCGAGCTCGCGCTCGCCGATCCCGACGGTGGCTGCGTGGTCCAGACCTTGACCGCGAGCACCCGCGCGGTGCCGGCGCCGTCGCCGACCGCGCGCACGGTGGCGGTGACCACCGGCACCTTCACCGCCATGGCCGCCGCGGCGGTGCCCGGCGACATCCTCGAGCTGGCCGCGGGCACGTATCCGACCTTCACCTTCCAGCGCGACGGCACCGCCGCAGCGCCCATCGTGATCCGCGGAGTGGCCGGCACCATCATCAACGGCGACGTGCGCCTCGACAGCCGCAGCTACGTCCACGTCGACGGCCTGACCATCAACGGCAAGATCAAGTTCAACGGCGGACGTGGCCTGGCCATGGTGCGCAACACGATCACCACCACCGAGGACGGCATCACCACCAAGACCCGGGCCGAGGACTGCTACATCGCCGATAACGTGATCGACGGCGCCACGGTCTGGAACGAGGCCGCGCTCGGCGTCGACGGCACCAACGTCGGCGAGGGCATCGAGGTCACCGGCCCCGGCCACGTGATCGAGCACAACCGCGTGATCGGCTTCCGCGACGGCATCTCGCTGCTCGAGGACGGGGGCGCGATCGATCAACACTCGATCGACATCATCGGCAACGACATCCGCGAGGCCGCCGACGACGGCATCGAGGCCGACTTCTGCTTCCACGACTGCCGCATCATCGGCAACCGCCTGACCGACGTGTTCATGGGCGTGTCGTCGCAGCCCGGCCTGGGCGGGCCGACCTGGTTCGTGCGCAACGCGATGTACAGCGTGGTCCTGTCGGCGTTCAAGCTGCAGCGCGGCTCGGCCGGCGACGTCGGCCTCCACAACACCGTGGTCAAGAACGGCGACGCCTTCGGCGTCTACACCACCGACGTGTTCTCGCGGCAGTGGTTCCGCAACAACCTCTTCATCGGCGGCCCCGGCGGCACCTACAACGGCTACGACAACGGCACGGGCCGTGTGCTCGATCTCCGAGCCGGCACCGCGCTCGATCTCGACTACGACGGCTACGGCTCCACCACCGGCGAGCTGCGCGGCAACGTCGGCAACGTGGTGTTCACCAGCCTGGCCGAGCTTCAGTCCATGACCACCGAGGTCCACGCGGTCGCGGTGACCCTGGCCGTGTTCGCCGCGACCATCGCCTACCCGACGCCGTTTCCCGTCCACGCCGCGCCCGATCTGCGACCGGCCGCCGGCGGCGCCGCCGTCGATCGCGGCGTGGCGCTGCCCAACGTCAACGACGGCTTCGCCGGCGCCGCGCCCGATCTGGGCGCCTACGAGGCCGGCGCCGCGCTGCCGGTGTACGGGCCGCGCTGAGCGTCGTC
>SXJR01000402.1 GCA_005779305.1 Myxococcales bacterium | reverse complement strand
GTGCCCCCGGCGCCGACGTTGGCGGCGCGGCCGGTGCCCGACGACGCCATCACGGCGTCGCCGCCGTCGGCCGGGGACGGCGACGCGCTGGGCCCCGTGATCGAGCGGCGCCGGTCCGAACGACGCTTCGCCGCCGATCCCATCGCGCTGGCCAGCCTCACGACCATCCTGGCCCGGGCTCGGGGCGGCGGCGTCGAGCGCCAGCGCGCGCTGCGCGTCCACGTGATCGCGCTGCGCGTCACCGGCCTGGCCCCCGGCATCTACGAACACCGTGCCGACGGCGCGCTGGCCCTGGTGCGCGCTGGCGACGTCGGCGCCGCCACCTACGAGCTCGCCCTCTCGCAGGAGGTCGTCGAGCGCGCCGCCGCGGTCGTGGTCTTCACCGCCGATCTGCCCACGCTGTCGTGGCCCGACGGCTCGCGCGGCTTCCGCTACGCCTGGCTCGACACCGGCGTCGCCGCCGGCCGCATCTACCTCCAGGCCGTCGCGCTGGGCCTCGGCGTCTCCAGCGTGGGCGCCTTCTTCGACGACGAGCTGGTCGAGCTCCTCGGCGTCGACGAGGCCGCCGAGCTACCCGCGCTCCTCGTCACCCTCGGCCACAAGGTCTGACGCCGGCAGCCAGGGCGGCGGCGCGCGCCGACGTGGCAGCGGGGGTGTTCCAGAGATCGAGGATCGGCGTGTCGAGGAGGTTGCCCAGGATGGGGCCGGCGTAGTCGACGAGGTGGAGGTTGCCGTCGGGGTCGATGGCGGCCTGTTCCCAGGTGGCTCGGCAAGGACGGTAGTCGAAGCGGTTGGCGAAGTCGTCGGCGGCGCGGAAGGCGAGGGCAGCGGCGTCGCCCGAGCAGACGCAGCCCGCCGGCGGGGCCAGGTGATCGACGAGGACGAGATCGCTTCCAGCGACGGACTCCTTCAGCGAGGCCATCGCGGTCAGGACCTCGACCGAATCAGGGGCGAGGAAGTCGGCGCGCGAGAAGCCGTTGATGGGGTAGGTCTCTTCGAGCTTGAGCCAGTCGAGGCCGAGCGCGGCGCACGTGCGGCCGAGGGCGGCGAGCTCGCCGACGTTGTGGCGGCCGACCACGGTCGAGATCCCGAGGCGGAGATCGACGCGCTCGCGCTCGCGCCACGCGATCGCGCCGGCGAGGTGATCGAGGACGCGGTGGAGATCGCCGAGGACGCGGATCTTGTCGTTGGTCGCCGGTGTGGCGCCGTCGAGCGAGACCATCACGCTGGTCACGCCCAGCTCGACCAGCGCGCGCACGCGGTCGGCGTCGAGGAGCATGCCGTTGGAGGCGAGGTGGATGTCGAGGCGGCCGCGGCGAGCGCCGCGCGCCACGTGGATGGCGCGAAGGACCTCGCCGAACATCGGCGACGCCAGCGCCTCGCCGCCGTGGGTGAAGGCGACGTAGTCGGCGTGGGCGAAGGCCTCGCCCAGGGCGTTCACCAGCCAGGGCTGGATCGTGCGCGCTCGTCCCTCGCGGGTGCGGGCGGGCGCGTCGGTGATGCAGTGCTGGCAGCGCAGGTTGCACGCCTCGGTCACGGTGACGTACAGCCGCGTCGGATAGCTGGGCAGGTCGACGTGACCTTCGGCGCAGGCGTGGGCGGCGAGCTCGGCGTTGCGCTCGCGCAGCTCGATCGCGCGGGCGGGCGCCGGCGGCGTGCGATCGAGCACGAGCGCGCTGGCCGGCGGCAAGACGACCTGGTCGCCGTCGAGGTGGGCGCCGCCGGCGGCGAGGAGCACGCGGGCGTCGCCGCCGGCGTCGAGCGCTGGCAGCGTCAGCGTGAGCGGAGCCTGGCCGCCGTGGAGCACGAGATCGATCACCTCGTCGCCACGCCGGCGGCGGATCACGACGGCGTCGCCGTGCGCGAACAACTCCTCGTCTCCGTGACGCAACACCGCCCGCTCGTGGCGGAGCGCCAGCGCGCCGCGCACCAGCGCCCGCGTGGTCGGATCCCAGGCCGCTTCGTCCCACGGCATGGGCTGGCGATCCGGCCACGAGTCCTCGAACGCGCGCGTCGCGGAGTCACCCTCGGCGCACAGGCCGACCTCGTCCCCGTAGTAGAGGAGCGGGACGCGAGCGCCGAGCGCCACCGTCACCATCGCCAGCCGCGCCCGTTCGGCGCCGGCCACGGTCGCCACTCGCGGCTGATCGTGAGTGCCTGCGAAGCCGAGGCCGCGGGGCCCGGCGGCGCCGCGTCGCTTCTGCCGCGCCCACACTCGAGCCACGTCGGCGGCGGCGGCGCGCCCGGCCAGCCAGTCGACCAGCGCCTCGCGCCCCGCGAAGTCAGTGGCGGCGTCGAGCGCCGCCGGCGCGAAGCGATCGAGGCACGCCGGGACGACCTCACCGAAGACGATGGCGTCGGCTTTCACCGCCCGCACCGCGGTGCGCACGCGCGCCACCAGCGCCAGCGGCAGATCGGCGGCGGCGTCGACGCGAACGCCGTCAGCGCCGCGCCGGATCCACGCGGTGAAGGTATCGACCAGCCAGTCGGCCACCGCCGGCTCACCGGTGCGCAGCAGCGGCTCCTGCCACTGGCCCTTCTGATAGTGGGCGTAGCCGGGATCGGGGCCGTCGCTGCACGGCCAGCGGTCGACGTGGAACCACGGCCAGTACGGCGACGCCGGTCCCCGCGCCAGGACGTCGCGGAACGGAGCGAAGTCGCGGTGCACGTGGGTCGCGGCCACGTCGCACACGATGCGCAGCCCGCGCTCGTGCGCCGCCTCGCACAGGCGCGCGAACGCCGCCTCGCCGCCTAGCGCCGGATCGACCGCGCGCGGATCGACGGCGTCGTAGCGGTGCGGCGACGGCGCGGTGCACACCGGCGTCAGGTGCACCACCGTGACGCCGAGATCGGCGAGGTAGGGCAGGGCCTCGGTGACGCCGCGCAGATCGCCGCCGGCGCGGTGATCGCGATCCCAGCGGTGCGCGCTCCCTGCCGGCCAGGCGCCGCGCACGGTCGCGGCCGGATGCCCGGGCTCGGCGCCGCGGCGGAAGCGATCGACGAGCACGGTGTAGACCACGGCGTCGCGCCACCAGGCCGGCGCCGGCGCCGGCAGGTCGGCCAGGGTCACGCCCAGCCAGGTGCCGCCCGCGCCGGCCACGGTGCGGCCATCGTCGAGCGTGAAGGCGTAGGTCAGGCGCCGGCCCGCGCCGGGCAGCCGGACCTCGAAGTAGACGTGCGAGGCGTCGGCGTCGACCGGCCGCATCGCCCGCGCCACCACGCCGGCGCCGTCGTCGCAACGGACGGTGAGGCCGCGGCTGCGGGCGTTGCGGCGCAGGCCCGCTCGCACCAGCAGCGCGCCGTCGTCGCTGCGCTCGAGCCAGGGCGCGGCCGGTGCGTGCAAGACCGGCTCGTCGCTGCCGCCGACCACGATGGCGCCGTTCTCGACCTCGCCGTCGTGCATGGTGCGCCACGCCGGATCGATCCACCACGCGCCGCCCGGGGCCTGCGCCTTGACCGCGTAGACGCCCGGCCCCAGCGGCAGGGTCAGCTCGAAGCCGTCGCCGACCGGGCTCATGGCGTAGCCCACCGACCAGCACGGCAGCTCGCCGCGCAGCTCGAGCGCCGCGGTCGGCGCGGTCGGCCGCGCCCGCACGGTGACGGCGGGTAGGAGCGACGCGATGGGCAGGGTCGGTAGCGCCATGGTGTCCTCGGCTTCCTTCAGGCTCCGGCGCAGATGCGCTCGATGGTTCGCCGCGGCGTGCCGTCGGGCGGACGCAGATAGGTGGTGTGGCCGTGATCGTCGGCCGACGCCGTCCAGTGCTTGCCCGCGCCCTCGGCGCGCGCGCGCCAGTCGGCGGCGACCCGTTCCTTGTGGCGCGAGGTGTAGACCTCGATGCCCGAGGCCTCGTCGATCACGCGATCCATGCGGGCCCGATCGCGGACCCGGGCCGGATGGGCGACGACGTCGAACCCGCCGTCGGCGCGGATGGTCTCGATCGCCTCCTCGGGCGACCAGCCGAAGAGCTCGCGATCGTCCTCCCAGAAGCCGCGGTGATGACGGATGAAGTCGTCGTAGACCAGGCGGTTCCTGGCTGCGATCAGCTCGAGGAAGTCCTGGAGCGCGGGGAACTCGGTGCCGCGCTTGCCGGCCAGGGCGCCGTCAGGATCGATGAACCAGCGCTGGTCCTCGGGCAGGCCCTCGAGCCAGGCCAGACACAGCGTCCGCCAGCGCGCGCACACCGCGACCGCGCGCGCGCCCAGCCGGGTCTCGCCCAGGGTGCCGTCGAGGGCGCGTCGGGGCGGGAAGTAGGCCAGGATGTGAACCTGCTCGGCGCGCCCGCTGCCGTGGTGGATGAAGGACGTGACCTCCATGGCCGGCAAGAGCGTCACGCCCAGGGTCTGCGCGGCCTCGGCGGCGCGCGGCACCGCCGCGAACGTGTCGTGATCCGAGACCGCGATCACCTCCATGCCGAGGCCGGCGCGGAACGCGACGTAGTCCTCGGGCTCGGCGCGCCCGTCGGAGAACCGGGTGTGGCCGTGCAGATCGGTGGGGACGGTGCCGGTGGTCACGACGCCGGTGGTCACGGCTCGACGACCTGACGGACCTGGTAGTTCGAACCGTTGTTGTTGTCCCAGAACTCGTAGGTGCGGGCACCGTTGACCACGCCGTGGCGATAGACGACTGCGTACTCGAGGGCCTCGCCGCCCTCGCCCAGGTCGAGGTCGATCTGCCAGCGCTCGCGGCCGCTCCACTGATAGTCCTCGGCCCAGTACCAGCGGTTCTTGTCGCCGGCCGTGCCCATGCCGAGCTCGATCACGGTGTTCCAGCCGTCGGTGGTCGCGAACAGCTCGATCTGCTTGTCGAAGTCGAGGTCGGCGAGCTGGACCGAGAGCGATCCGGTCACCTTGTGGTCGGTGACGACGACGGAGTTGCGCCACGGCTCGGCGCGCACGACCTGGTACGCGGGCCCGTCGTTGAAGACGTGCAGCTCGCCGTTGTTGTCGTCGACGTAGGTGTGGCCGGCGCCGTCCTGGTACCAGGCGTCGAACAGGACCGTCTTCTGCGACGACGACAGCGTCACCGGCACGTGCCACTCCTCGTCGCCGTTGCCCCAGGTGGCGTAGTAGCGGCCGATCGCGGTGCGCTCGCTGGCGTCCTCGGGGGTCTTGTAGACCACGCCGACGCGCTTCCAGTTGATGTCGGCGCCGGTCACCGGGCGCACGCGCAGCTTGAGGACCATCTCGACCGCGCCGCAGCCGAAGCGGGTGTTGGGGAAGCGGCACACCGACCAGCCGGTGCCGGTGTAGCTGACCATGGTGGTGTTGCGCTGGCCTTCGAACTGGGCCCAGTCGGCCTGATCGACATCGCCCAGCTCGGGGGTGTCGGTGCAGCCGATCTGCGCAGGTAGCTGGAGCAACACGGAGCCGGTGAGGGCCGCGCCGCCGAAACCGGCGCCACGGCGCCGCAGGCGGGCGAGAGCGGACGTGAAGAGCTCGGGGGTGGGAGGGGATTGCATCGCAGCCTGCGACAGCAACCCATGTGCCGCGACGCAACCCAGCGAGACGATGGAGGAACCGTCGCGGCCGCCTGTGGCCAGTCGACACGCCGGTGTTGCGTCACGCAACGTCGTCGGGATCGAACCTGCCGGACCACTCGCTGGCCACGTCGTAGTCGGGATCGGGCGCGACCTCGTCGGGGCGCAGCTCGGGCGGCACCGCGTCGAGATTGACGCGGACTCGATACCAGGCCGATGAACGTCCACGGTTGGCGTCGACCAGGTACGCGGCCGGCGCGAGCCGCGCCACCACGTCGGGGTGGCGCGCCTTCCAGCGCTCGAGCCCGGCCAGGGCATCGGCCTTCTGTTTGGCCTGACCGATCAGGATCACCGGCAGGTTGCGGTCCTGCTTCTCGGGCTCGCCCAGCGACGCGGCCAGGGCCAGCAGCGCGTCGAGCGAGCCGGCATGCTCGTCGATGGCGGCGTGGGCGTCGCCGCGCAGCGCGACCCGGGCCGGGACCGTGGCGAGTGTGAACATCGCCGGATCGCAGGTGGCCAGCTCGTCCCAGGTCAGCGGCATCGAGACGCGCGCGTCCGAGGTCGGCCGCACCGAGTAGGCGCTGGCGGTGGTCCGGTCGCGCGCGTTCTGGTTGTAGTCGAGGAACACGCCGTGCCGCTGCTCCTTCCACCACTTGCTGGTGGCCAGCGCGGGCGCGCGGCGCTCGACCTCGCGCGCCACCGTCTGGGCGGCGCGCTTGACCTGGGCGAACGTCCAGCGCGGCGCGATGCGGACGAGGATGTGCACACCCCGCGAGCCGCTGGTCTTGGGCCAGCCGGTGAGGCCGACGTCGGCAAGCACGGCGCGTGCGACGGCGGCGACATCGAGCACCTGCGGCCAGGGCACGCCCGGCACGGGATCGAGATCGATGCGCAGCTCGTCGGGGTGGACGAGATCGGACGCGCGCGTCGGATGGGGGTTGAGATCGATGCAGCCGAGGTTGTTGATCCACGCCAGCTGCGCGCCGTCGCGGACCACGACCTCCTCGGCGGTGCGGCCCGACGGATACGCGAAGACCGCAGTCTCGATCCAGGACGGGCGCTTCGCGGGCGCGCGCTTCTGGAAGAACGGCTCGCCGTGGATGCCGCCAGGGAAGCGCTTGAGCACGAGCGGGCGGCCGCTGATCCCGCGCAGCGCGCCGTCGGCGACGGCCTGGTAGTAGCGGACCACGTCGAGCTTGGTGTGCCCGGCCTCGGGGAAGTACGGCTTGTCGGGGCTGGAGATCGTGACCTCGCGTCCGCCGATCTGGAGAGTGACGCCCGTGCTCCTGGCCATGGTCGCCGATCAGGCTTCGAGCCAGCGGGCGAGGGCCGCTCGTTCATCGCGATCGTGCACGAGCGTGCGGGCGCGATTGAGCATCGTCATGGCATGGGCGGCCAGGGCGTCGATGGCAGCGTCGGCCCAGGGTGCGCGCGTGAGCTCGGCGGAGGCGATGGCGAGGACGAGCGGTGATTCGCCGGCCATGACGACGCGGTCGTCCGTGGCGGCCAGGGCTGGATGGCGGCGCGACGGCGCGACCGTGACGCGGTGGCCGCCAGCCACGGGGGCGACGGCGTCGAGGCGGGCCGCGACGGCAAGGGCGATGGCGGTCACGGGATGGGGCGGGGGCGGGGGCGGGGGAGCGGGGTCGGGTTTCGGGATCGGGGTCGGGGTCGGGGGACGGGGGACGGAGATCGGGGCACGGTCGGCAGATTCGGGCTGCGGCTGGGGCTGGGGCTGCGGCTGCGGCTGCGGCTGCGGGATCGGCAACGGACGCAGGATCGGGCGCAGGTGGGCATGGACCGATCTGCAGAGCGCGTTCACCGCCTCGACGAGGCCGCTGGGCTCGGAGGCGAGGTAGATGTGGCCGGAGATGGGTGCGTCGACGGGCGCATCGAGCTCGGAGTCGCCGTCGAAGGCGGAGACGGTGATGGTGCCGCGGGCGCGACCGTCGAGCCAGAGCAGGCCGCGGACCTGGTGCTCGTCCCACGGCGACGAGGTGCCGTCGACGCGCCAGCGGGTCACGACGTGGGCCGCGGTGGCGCCGGGTGGCGCCTTGACCACGTCGCGCCAGGCCGCCTCGACGGTGTTGCGGATGTCCTTGGTGAGCGCGTGCCAGACCGGATCTTCGGCGGGGCGGCGCCAGGTGCGGTTGCCCTGCAGATCGGGGTCCTCGACGACGGCGACGGCCGGCCACCGGCACGGATCGTCGACGCGCTCGAACGGCACCATGTTGCGCGAGGCGTGCACGCCTCGCGCGGCGGCGGCCGAGGGCCGCAGGATGGCGATCACGCCGCGGCGCCGGGTATCGTGGGTGGTCAGCTCGACGACCGCGAGCGCGGCGCCGCGCACCGCGGCCGGCAGCTCGAGGCGCGCCAGCGGTGGTTTCTGCTGGTTGAGCCGCGCGCTCGCGTCGGCGGCAAGCTCGCGGGCGCCGTCGAGGAACGTGATGGCGTCGAGGCGCGACGCCATCAACGCGTCGGTCTCGTTGAGCCGCAGCACCAGGCGGCGGGCGTCGAGCGGGAGCCCGGCGGCGTGGGTCACGTACCAGACGTCACCCAGGAGCGTGTCCTGCGACGCGACGTCGTTCCAGCTCACCCAGTCGCCGGTGACCGTGACGAACGTCGGTAGCGAGCCGACCAGCGCCGTGTCGATACGGCCGGCGAGCAACGCCGAGCCCAGCCGCCGGCGCAACCAGTCGGGCACTTCCTCGCGGGAGAGGGTCTGGCTGACGACGCCGATCAGCGCGGTGGAGAGGTTCCGGACCTGGCGGGCGAGCTCCTCGCGGCGGGCGCGGGAGAGACCACCGGCCTCCTCGCTGGCGTCGACCAGCTCGGGCGCCTCGATGGCCACTCGCACCGCCGGAACCACGTCGACGGTGATCGCGGCTTCCAGCTCGCCGTCGACGTGGAGCAAGAGCGTGGAGACCGCGGCGTCGTCCAGCGCGATCTCGCCGACGCCGAGCGCGTGGTGGACGTCGAGCTCGGAAAGCTTGCGCGTCAGCACCGGCGACGCGCCGGGCACCGTCGCCGACGGCACGATGCCGCGGGCGACGCGGCGCTGGGCCTGGAGGCGGCGGACCTCGGTGGTCACGTCGTCCGACGGCCACGGCCCGATGGCGTCGATGAGCGTGCGCCGTTCGTTGCCGGCGTCGCCTTCGGCCACGGCGAGCACTGGCCCGTCGAGCGCGTGGGCGGGTTCGCCGCTCAGCCACTCACCGCTCCAGCCGGCGGTGGGGACCGAGGGGCCACGCGCCGCCGCCAGGAGCGACACGCGCGTGCCCTGGATCGACGGCCAGGCCGGGGCCGAGCGGAGCGCGTCACGGGTCTTGTGGTGGCCCTCGCTGTTGGCGGCGAGCCACGCGGTCAGGAGAGCGCGGGCACCATCGTCGTCGACCAGCATGGTCGGTCGCGTGGCGGCGATGCTGGCCAGTACCGGCCCGGCGGCCGCGCGGATCGCGGCGAGCGCACGGCCGTTGGTGATCGCGCTCACCTCGTTGCGCACGAGGTCGACGGCCTCGACCGGGACCTCGATCACCGCGCGTATCGGCAGATCGGGCGACGACACCATCCGCGCGAAGCGCCGGCCCTCGACCAGCACCACCGCCTCGACGCGGTCGCCGTCGCCGACGCCGGCGACGCCGCGGACGCCGTCGCCGAGCGGCACCGGTGCGCACGACGGCGGTAGCTCGAGCGGCTCGGTCGGGCGGGCGCGATGGGCGGTCAGGAGCCGGCGGCGCTCCGCCTTGGTGCGGCGCTCGGCGATCTCGCCGGCGCCGTCGACGATCCGGCGGCGCGCCAGCGCGCCCACGAAGGCGCGGACATCGTCGCCGCCGACCAGCGGCTGCCAGCCGTCGAGGTCGATCGCGGCGTCGGCGGCCGGCCGGGAGATGGCCGGGATGTCGTCGGCGAAGGCGCCGCACAGCTCGTCGATCGCGCACGGCATGGCGATGCCGAGGCGGTGTACGAGCGGAAAGGCGCGCAGGCGCGCGACCAGATCCTCGCCGAGGATCTCGAGAGAGTTCATGCGGAGCGCTGTGCCCAGAGCGCGCGCGCTCGGGTCGTCGAGGCGCACCGGCCGCTGCGGGAGCACCAGCTCGGGCACCGGGTCGCCGAGCAAGGCGTGGGCGGTGGCGACCAGGAGCTCCCGCTCCCAGCGCGCCAGGCCAGCGGCCGCCACGCCGCCGTCGTCGATCGCCATGGACCAGTCGTCGGACGGCACCACGGCGTCGCTGTCGACCACGATGGCGCACTCGACGTGGGTGTGGGCGCGGGCGATCACCGCCACGCTCTTGCCGCGGTGCGAGATCGACAGCGTCGAGCCATAGCGATCGAAGCCGATCGCACCCTGGAGTTGACCCTCGCGGATCACCAGGGCAGCGGCGCCGGTGCGCGCGGACATGATCTGCGCCGCGATGAGCCCAGGGTCGATCGGTGCCACCGCGGTCTCGGCGGTGTAGGGGACGACGCGGGTCCCGGGTCCGAGCAGCCGGGCGAGCAACCGTTGATCGGCGGGAGCGGCCACCACCAGCACGCGGCCCTGGGGCGGTACGACCCCGTCGGCGGGTTCGGCCACGCCGATGGCTCGCTCGCAGCGAAGCGCGGCCAGGCCGTGGCGGGTCCCGTCGGGGGAGGGCCAGATCTGCGCGCGCGCGAGCGGACTCTCGTCGGGGACGGTCAGGTCCTCGGCATCCGCGATGTGGAGCGCCAGCCGCACCAGCGCGTCGTCGCCGTCGGCGTGGCGGGGCGCGCTGACCTCCACGCCGGGCTGGGCGCCGCCCGCTGCCAGGGCCTCGATGGCGCGGATCGCCGCCAGCCGTGCGGCCCGTTCCGCGCCATCGTAGCCGGCGTCGCGCGCCGCCCCGAGGTAGCGCTCGTCGGGCGTGATCGGCGCTCCGGCGATCACCGCGTCGATGGCCAGCGGCGTCTCGAGCCTCGCGCTGGAGATGATGCGGTCGTCGAGCAAGAGGGTCAGGCGGCCGGGTCCGGCCGCCGCCACGATCGCGACCTCGCCGGTGAGTCCGGTGAAGGTCTCGTCGGGGACGCAGCCGGCCGGTCCGGCGCCGAGGCTGGCACGCACGCGCATGTCCGGATGTGGCGTCACCCGCGCCGGGTGCGGGGGACGAGCCAGGAAGGCGCGTTTCGCGCGCCGCCGGCGCTTCGCGGCGCGGATCGCGCGCTGCCCGGACCGCTGATCGGGCGTCGACCCGCCCAGGAGCACGGTGGCCGGATCGCCGGGGGGCATCCACGGCATCAGGGCGAGCCACGGCGCCAGATCGGCCGACACCGCCTCGTCGCCGCGGTAGACCGAGCCCTGCCACAGCTCGACCAGCGAGCGCCACGCTCCGACCGCGTTGCGCACCAGCGGCACCGCGGCCAGCGGCTTCAGCGGACCCTGGATCGCGCTCGCGTCGCCGTCCCAGTCGACGCCGGCGACCGTGGAGGCCAGGAGCGCGAGCGCGGCCGCGCGGTGCGCGGCGAGCGCGCCGTCGACCGCGAACGCGACCGAACGCGCGTCGTCGTCGGCGGGCTGGCGTAGCTGATCGGCCAGCCGCTCGATCAGCGCCGGCACCAGCGCGGCGCCGCGCCGCCGCGCCGCCGCCACCGGATGGGCATCGGCGCGCACCTGCGAACGGGACGCGTTGGTCGGCATGCGCGGGCCATCGATCACCAGCCGGAGCGGCAAGGGCCAGCGGTTGACGTTCAGGCTCTCGGCCAGTTCGGCCGGCGTCCAGTGCTCGCGTACCACCCGCACCCCCAGCTCGGCCACGTCGTTGACCGGCATCTGGTCGCGCTCGCGCACCAGCGCGGCGTCGACCAGCGCCACGAAGCCGTCGAGATCCTCGTCGAGCGGCATCCGGACCAGGTCGTCCTGGTGGTGGTCGCGGCCCACGGCCTTGCCGGCGATGGTCATCGGCAGCGCGAGGTCGCGGCAGGCCCAGCGCGCCAGCGCCAGCTCGGGCGCCTCCCCGCCGGTGAGGAAACGCCCGATGGTGCGGAGGCTGACGCGCCGGCGCACGTGCAGCGCCATGCCGGCGTCGCCGATCCCCCGCGGCGTCGCGGCCGGCTCGGCGGCCAGGTCGCGCAGCGGCGCCGCGCCGTCGTCACCGGGCGTGATCGTGTCCGGCGTGAAGCGCACCCGCGCCGCGGAACCGTCGCCCACCGCAATCACATCGGCCCACGCCGGCGCCAGGCCGAGCGCGCTGTTGATCGCGGCGGCCAGGAGGCGCCGATGATAGAAGTCGGCGACCGGCTCGGGGCTGACCAGCTCGTCGAAGAGCGCGGGCAGCTCGGCGGCGGGCCACACCGGGCCGTCCCAGCGCAACCACACGTCGTCGGCGTCGCCGTCGAGCGCGATGCGAGTGGCGCCCGATCCGACCGCAGCCCGGATCGCCTCCAGGATCCACGCCGTGGGATCGGCGAGGCGGTACTCGCGCAGCTTGGCGATGGCCTTGGCGGCGTCGACGCGGACGCGGCCGGTCGACAGCTCGACGCCTGGCGGCGGGCGGCGGACCGTCACCAGCGCGCTCCCAGCCGCTCGAGGGTCCCGACCAGGATCTCCTCCGAGGCATCGTCGTCGAGCGCGCGGTGGCGGAGCAGGAGGAGGCGGGCCAGGAACGACGCCGCACCGACCGGGTCGTCCTCGGCGCGCCTGCGCGCGGCGATCACCAGCGCGTGGTGGGTGTTCACCAGCAGGGCCGGGCGGACCAGGAACGCGAGCGGGTTCTTGTGCGCGGTGTCGCGCTCGATCACCCAGCGGTGGGCGTCGATCGCGACCATCGCGTGCTCGCGGCCGCCGGCGGCGAACGGTTCGGCGCCGGCCGGTCCGCTGAGCGCGACCAGCACGATCGTGCTCGGCTCGCGGGCGGCCCGATCGAGCAGGTGGGCCAGGTGGTCGAGGAGCACGAGGTCGGCCGGCGACGGCGGCACGGTGGCGGCCAGCGTGAGCTCGCTCTCGACCCCGTGGACCCGCCGCTTGCAGCTCGACGACAGCCGCGTGCTGACCACGGCGTCGCCGATGCCGGCCGCGCTCGTGGCCAGGACCGGGATGCCCGCCTCGGCCATGGCCTCGACCACGGGGGTGACGTGCGCTGCCGACCACACCCGCCGGCCGGGTAGCGCTGCCGGCGCGACCGCGGTCGCGTCGCCGATCGGCGCGGCCAGCGGCACGACCCAGTCCTTCTCGTCGAGCGGCAGGTGCGCCGCGTCGAGGGCCTCGAACAGCGCGCGCCAGCGGACTCGATCGCCCTCGGCGGTCTCGCGCAGGGCCTGCGCCGCCGCCCGCGTCAGCGCGCCGCGAGCCAGCTCGGTCACCATCGCCACCGCGCGTTCGAAGTTGCCGTCGCGGCGGACGTTGTCGCGGGAGAGCGTGTGCCCGAGGCGAGGGTCGAGAATCTTGAAGGCGACCCGGCCGGCGAGCGCCTCCTCGGTCTCGAACAGCGTGAGCCCGCGATTGAAGAACCCCGAGTAGGGCGCGGCTCCGGGCAGGAGGCCGACCACGGCGGTGGCGGCGCCGTCGCTCGACACGCCGCGCACCTCGACCAGCGCGCCTGCGATCGCCAGCGGCGTGTCGATGCGCGCCTCGTCGAGCGCTTCGCCGCTCGCGCCGCGGGCCGAGAACTGGATGGGCACCGTGGCGTGCCGGCACCAGCGGGTCAGCGCGTTCCGGCTCTGGCGCGCGAATCCGGCGACGGCGCCGGGCTCCATCGGCAGCTCGAGCTCGACCGACGTGCCGTCGCGCGTGCCCTTGCCGCCGTCGAAGAGCTGGTAGCTGAGATCGGGGTGGAGGTGCAGCGTCAGGCGCTTGCCGGCGCGGGTGGTCTGCACCACCACCACCCGCGGTTTGGGCGCAAGCACCGACGAGAACCCGATGCCGAACTTGCCGATCTTGGTCGGGTCGCGATCCTTGGTCGAACGGAACAGGACCAGGAGCTGGTTCTCGACCGTGTCCTGGTCCATGCCCTCGCCGCGATCGCGCACGACGGCTCGGACCGCGCCGGCGCCGGCGTCGTACGACAGCTCCACCTCGATCGCCGCCGAGCCGGCGTCGATCGAGTTCTGGATCAGCTCCCGATAGAAGGCGAGCGGATCGGCGAACTGGGACACGACCTCGCCGACGATGCCGGTGTCGCGCGGTGCCTGGACGTCGTCGCCACGCGGCGCGCTCCGGTAGGGCGAATCCACGCCGGCATCCTAACAGGGGTCAGGGCATGCCCTTGCCCAACCGCGCTCACGAGCAATTGGCGCCGTCGTCGTAGCCGTCATCGTAGCCGTCGTCGTACCCGTCGGCCCAGCCCCGGTCCCAGCCGCCGTCGTAGCCGTCGCTGTATGCGCCGCTCCAGGCCTGCTCGAAGCAGTCGCCGTAGCCGGCGTCGTAGCCCGAGGCCCAGCCGTCGTCGTGGCCGTCGTCGTAGCCTGCGCTATAGCCGGCGACGCGGCCGGGCTCGACGCCGGCGCTGTAGCCCAGCGGGTACCTCGCGCGGTAGCCGGCCTGGAAGTCGGGGTTCTGACGCTTGCCCTCGGCGTGGCCGGCGCCGTACGCGCCAGGATCGATGGCCACCGCGTGGCCACGCGCGCGACATTCGCGCACGTCTTCGGGATCGGGCGGTTCCGGCTCGTCTTCGCGTCGCGCGCCCTGCGTGCAGCTCGCGCTGCCCGCGTCCCAGCCGGCGTTCCAGCCGGTGGACCACGCGTTGTCCCAGCCGGCGTCGTAGCCAGCGCTCCATCCCTGGTTCCAGCCGTCGGCGTCACCGGCGGCGCCGCCGGCGCTGCAGCCGGCCTCGACTGCGCCGACGCCTCCATCGTCCCAGCCGTCGGCGTAGCCGATGGCGTAGGTCTGGGCGTAACCGTCGCTGTAGCCGTCGCCGTAGCCGTCGTCCCAGCCCTCGGCTTCGCCGTCCTCGCGGGTCAGCGCCAGGCCGTCGGACCGGCCGCGCTCGAAGGCGACCTGGTTCTCGATCCGCGCGGCGGCCTCACCGTCGCGGTACGACATCTCGAGCGGACCGCCGTCGAAGCAGTCGAGGCGATCACAGCCGGTGGCAAGGGTGGCCAGCGTGGTGGCGAGGAGGAGGGCGGCGAGGCGGAGCACGGTCGGGAGCGTTGCAACCGCGATTCCAGCCGCGCGTCGAGTCCCGGGCGCCTAAGTCACGGGAATCTCGACCGGGCGGGTGTATCCGCGGCGACACGCGTGCACCGGGCTCACGGCGGGCGGCGGAACAGACCGTGGCTTCGGGTCGCCGCGAACGCCGTGCCATCGCCGGTGAGGGCGAGGGCAGTCACGGCCAGGTGGCCGTCGCGCAATCCCCTGCCCGCGATCACGTTGAGGCCGAGGGCGAGCGCCTCCCAGCGCGGCTTGCCGCCGGCCACCGCGTCCGAGAGGCGGACGATGTGGTGCGGACCGCCGACGCCGCCGACCACCGCCCAGATGCGGCCATCGGGTGCGCAGGTGAGCAGCGTGAAGCCGCGGGCGTCGCAGTCGAGCGAGCCCCACGACCCGCGGTCGGTGGCGCGCGGTGGGATCGCGGTGAAGGCGACGCCGTCGATCGAGAGCAGGGCGGTGTCCCCGGCCCCGGCGACGACGCGGCCGTCCAGATCGACGACGATGGCGGTGACGGCGCGATCGAGCGCGCGCCGCCAGGTGGCGCCCCCGGTGGCGACCTGGCGCGCGTCGGCGACGTCGACACCCTGGTTCGACGCCAGCCACAGTCGCCCGCTCCGATCGAGGGCGAGCGCGGTGGCGCCGGGGCACTCGACCCGCGTCGCCGTGGCGCCGCCGTCGACGGTGCCGTCGAGGAACGTCGACACGCGCGTCGCCCAGTGCGTGATCGGCATGCCGCGATCGCCGGGCGCCTCGTAGCTGCTCATCCCGTGGTGCCGGACCAGGCTCCACCGGCTCTCGCCATCGCGGACCGTGGCCAGGTGCTCGCTCGGGCCGGCGTCGAGCTCGGTCGTGGGCGGGGGCGGCGGCGACGCCGGCTCCGCGGCCAGCGCTGTCCAGCTCACGCCCTGGTCCGTCGAGGCGAAGCGGCCCGACAGGCTTCTGGCGACCAGCCGGCCGGCCTCGTCGACGACGAGCTCGCGCACCGGGTCACCGGGCGGAGCGCCGCATGAAATCCAGGCCGTCACGCCGCCACTGTACCCGCTGGCAGATTCCGGCGGCACCGTGGGCGCCGGGGGCGTAAGCTCCCGGCCGGAGGGAATCATGGCTCGTCGCGCAACCTGGTGGACGCTGCTGTCGGTCGCTGTTCTCGGAGTGGTCATCGTGCGCGGTGGCGCGTGCGGCGCGTGTAACGCCGAACGCGTCGAGCCCGATCAGCGCCTGGCCGCGCACCTCGACAAGCTGTGCGAGATCGCCGACGACGGTGCCATCGATCCGCGCACCGGCGTGCGCCGGATGATGAAGTACTACGGCGATCACGGCCCCGACATGCTCGAGGCCTTCGGCGCCACCCTGGTGACGATCGAGCGCATCGACGACGACGCCGCCCACGATCGCCGCGCCCGCGTGGCCCGTGACCGGATCCAGCAGCCGCTCGTCGCCTGCCAGGAGACCTGGCAGCGCTTCGCCGACGCGGTGGAGCACGATCCCGAGGCCAGCGCGACCCTCGAGCGCGGCGTCACCCGCCTCGGCCGCACCCTCGAGATCCTCTTCGGCGAAGAGGGCCGCAGCCTGCGCGGGATGCTAGCGGGAGCCCTTGCGCGGGCGCGGGATGCCGAACAGGTCCATCCGCGCCTGTAGGGTGTTGCGCGAGATGCCGAGCATGCGGGCGGCGCGGGTCTGATTGCCGCCGCAGATCTGGAGTGCGTCGCCGATGCGACGTGACTCGACCCGGGCGACTTCGCCGCGCAGGGACTCGTCGGGGGCCTGGCCGGGGAGCAGCGGGGCCATGGGGGCGGTGGTGCGTCCGACGCGTTCGCCGCGCTGGAGGGTGTCGGCCTCGGGGCCGAATTCGGGCACGCGGCCGGTGGTGGTGCCGTCGAGCGCCGACAGGGCGAGGTGGTCGACGTCGAGCGGGCCATGGCCGCACATGAGCACGGCGCGATCGATGGTGTTGCGCAACTCGCGCACGTTGCCCGGCCAGGCATGGCCGCGCAGCGCGGCCCGCGCCGCCTCGGTGACCACGGGTACGCGTCGCTCGCTGACGGTGGCCGCGCGGGCCACGAACGCCTCGATCAGTCCGTCCATCTCGTCGAGGCGATCGCGCAGCGGCGGGATCTCGATGGTCACGCCGCCCAGGCGGAAGTAGAGGTCACGCCGGAAGCGGTTGGCCGAGATGTCGGCCTCGAGCGAGCGATTGGTCGCCGACACGAAGCGGACGTCGACGGTGCGGCCCTCGACCGCGCCGACCCGCTGGACCACGCGATCCTCGAGCACGCGCAGGAGCTTGGCCTGCAACGCGCGCGGCAGATCGCCGACCTCGTCGAGGACCAGGGTGCCGCCGTCGGCGGTCTCGATCAGTCCGGGCTTGGCGGCGTGAGCGCCGGTGAACGACCCGCGCTCGTGGCCGAATAGCTCGCTCTCGAGCAGTTGCTCGCTGAGCGCGGCGCAGTTGATGCGCACGAACGGCTTCCGCGACCGCGCCGACAGCCGGTGGATGGACTCGGCGCACAACTCCTTGCCGACCCCGGTCTCGCCGCGGATGAGCACCGACAGGGCGGAGTCGGCGATCTGCTCGATCAGCGCACGCACGCGGTTCATCACGCCGCCCGGCGTGCGCAGCGAATTCCAGGCGTGGGCAGCGAGCTGCTCGGCGGTGGTGCCGTCGCGCGGCCACAGGGCCACGCCCCAGCGGGCGCCGACGTCGCGCGCGCGCAGACGCGCCACCAGGCGCTCGATCACCGTGCGGGCCGCGCCGGCCGGTGTGTCGATGAGGAGGATCTGGAAACGGCCCTCGCCGGCGACGGCGAAGAGGTCGGTGCCGCGCAGCGTGGCCTCGATCTCGGCGCGGGCCAGATCGAGGTTGCCGCCGGCGTCGACGTGAACGCGGGCAAACGCGAACGGCGCCGAGCTGCGCGCCGAACGCGCGCACTCCTCGGCCAGCCGTCCGTCGAGGAGCTGGCCGCGCCACGGCCGACCCGGGGCGCGCGCGGCCAGCCGCTGCACCAGCACCACCACGTCGCCGAGCTGCACTGCCTCGCCGACCTCGATGACCACCGACGGGCCGGGCTCGATACGCTCGCCGCGGACGCGCACGCCGTTGGTGCTGGTCAGATCGCGGATGGCGAGCGGCGCCAGGGTCAGCTCGGCGTGGGCGCGTGACACCGACGCGTGATCGACCACGATGTCGCTCTTGCTCGAGCGGCCCAGGACGGTCGCCGCCGAGCCCAGCGGATGCGAGCTCAGGTGGCCATCGACGGAGACGAGCAAGACCAGCTCGGTCTCCTCGTCGTCGACGACGACTCCGGCAACGTCCGTATCGATCTCCCCCGTGACGTGACGCACGACGTCAGGCATCCTGTGGATCCCTCCAGCCTGTGTCAGTCCTGTATTCCTCACGACTCATCACAGGTACAACGGTCGATCATCGTACAACAGTGAGCAGTCGGTCAGTGAAGGAAACTCGGAGCGCTTGACGACAGGGCGCGGTGCCCAAGCTCTGAGCGATCAGCGCAAGCGACGCCCGGTCCTCTGCAGGACCTGGACGCCAACTCACCGGAATTGCGCGGAACCAACCTCGGTACGATCCGTGAACTGGCGCACCTCCATAACCAGGGAGGTGCAACGTGAAGATCGCGATCGCTCTCGTCACCGTGTTCGTTGTTGCCGGCTGTACCACCGATGCGGCGCCCGACTCGCGCCCCGAACAGATCTCTCCGCCCGGTGCGCTCGGCCCGGACGACGGCCTCACGCTGGTCAACGTGCGCCCCGATCGCATCACAGGTAGCTACGTCGATCCGACCACCCGCGCCTCGCTCGTCTTCGACGCCGTACGCGCCGGCGACGTGCTCTCGATGCACCTCTCGACCGGCGACGGACGCGCGCTCGTCGACATCGACACCGTCGGCGACACCTATCGCTTCAGCTACCTCGGCGGGCGGCTCACCATGACCGTCGATCGGGCGTGGGTCGAGGCCGTGCGCACCGAGGGTGAGGACGGGCCGGCCGCCCAGGACGACAGTGCGCTGCGCTGGGACGGCGACATGTCCGTGCTCGACGAGACGCTCTTGGTCCCGGAGATGAAGTCCTTGCCCTGGATGTCGCGCGCGCTCGGCGTCCGCGGCATCACCGGCAGCGCGTTCCCCGCCAGCCTCGCGCTGCACAAGATGGCGCGACAGAGCGCGGACGCGCTCTCCGTCGAGGTGCCGGCGGTGCAGGTGCAAGGCGACACCGCCTTCTGCTCGCGGCCGACCGCCAACGAGTGCTACGGCATGTGCGGCCCGGGCTGCTCGTGCTGGTCGTGGGTGTGCGGCGACTGCTGCTACCACTATGGCTGCGCGCGCCACGACACCTGGTGCCGTCAGGGCCAGTGGTACTACTGCTACAACATCACCGCGGTGATCGCGCTGTTCGGCTGCTGATGAAGCGCGTGGCAGGGTAGGGTGCACACGTGCCCGGGCTCGTCACGTACTTCGATCCTCCGCCAGGGGTGAACGAGCTTCCCGAGCGATTGCCGAGCCCGTTCACGCGCGAGCCGCATCCGCTAGCCAGGCGAGCGGCGGCGATCGTTCGGGCCGAGCTGGGCGCCGCGCCGGCGGCGTGGGGGCTCGACGCCGCTGGCGGCGGCAAGATGTTCGGCGTGCTGGTCGTCGCGGCGGACGGCGGCCGGATCGGCTTCTTGCGCGGGTTCTCGGGGATGCTGGGCGGGCGCTGGCACGTCGACGGGTTTGTGCCGCCGCTTTTCGATGACGCCGCGCGCGACGCGGTCTGGCTCGACGGCGAGGCCGAGATGCGCGCCATGGCCGCGCGCCTCGACGCGCTCAGCGGCGGTGGCGCCGCGGCAGCCGCACGCGCGAGGCTGGCCGAGATCGACGTGCGCCCTCAACCGGGACTGGTGCTGGATGACGCAGCCGGAAACGCGCGCGCGTCACAAGGAGTTTCTCGCGTGGCATCCGCAGGTGCACGCGGACC
>SXJR01000058.1 GCA_005779305.1 Myxococcales bacterium | reverse complement strand
TCCGACAACCGGAGCGTCAAACCCTTGGGTGCGTCGCCGGTCTGGATGAGCGGCTGCCCACCCGGCTGCGCGACCGTCGTCCCGGCGCCACCGCCGGTGATCGGGGTCTGCTTGCCGCCGCACGAGAGGGCGAGGAACTGGGCCAGCGTGACCAGGGCCACGCAGCGATGGAAAGCCTTCGTCTTCTTCACAGGAGCTCCTGGTTCCGCGGTCCTCGATGTTGATGTCATCGGATGGACCTCTGGCGTCGACGTCGCGGTCGTGTCCGATTCCAACGCACGGCCCGCTCCGCCGGCCTGACCGTCTCGCCACCATGGTGGCGGGTCAAGCCCGCGGGGTTTCCGCCTGCTAGCCTTCGCGCGCCATGTCCCGGCGCAAGCGCTGCACCCGGAACCTGGGGCGCACGCTCCCGGCGCCCCTACCCATCCGCACGACGGTCGAGTGGGTGCGCTTCGAGCACGAGCGCGAGCCCTGCGGCGTCTTCAAGGCCGAAGCCAACCTCTTCATCCTCCAGGCTCGCCGCCTCGCCATCTTGGTGCGCGCCGCCGGCATCCCCATCGTCGAGCGCCTCACCCGCCGCATCCCCGGCAAGGTCCGCTGGGAAGATCGCGACCAGGTCGCCGTCTTGACCTACCGCGACACGGCGCGGATCTCGATGACCCTGACTGGCGAGGTCAGATCCCGGTGAAGAGCAGATCGATCGCCGCGACGAACTGAACGCGTTGCTGCGCGAGCGAACCGACGACCTCGCCGAGCGCAGCCGCGGGAATCGCTGCCAGCTCCTGGAACACCAGGACGTATTCCGTGCCCTTGACCCGCACCACGGGATTCAAGCGAGTGATCGGCCGTGCTCCATGGCGCTTGACCGAGATCATCGGAACCACGACACGGGTCGTCAGCCGCGCCAGGATCTCGGACTGCACGTCCAGCAGCAACGGATAGGTGCCACCGCGAGGATTCCGATGCAGATCGAACTGCGCCATCAGAATCGGCGCCATCCGTCGCTGAAGACGCCACGCTTCGCCACCTGCGCGTTGTACGCGTCGATCGCGTCTTCGTTCTCGCCGAGCCACCGGCGGCGCAGGTGCTCACGAACCACCTCCTCCAGGGCCCGCTCGAGCAGCTCCGAGAGGTTGATCTTCATCGCCCGCGCTTGGCGAACGAGATCCGAACGCACCGAGAGGTTTGCCGCGACCTTCCTGGACGCCTTGACCATGCGCATAGTGTATGCGCGTCTCTGGCTGGCTACAAGCGCCGCATGAACACGCATCCACGATGCGCATGCTCTCCGGTGAGGTCCACGATGGGCAAGCCCAGACCGTCCAGGTCCACGTCGACGTCCACGCTCACGACAACGGCCACGTCAACGATCACGAGAGGACGCCGATGGTGGACGTGAGCGTGATCGGCGACGTCGACCTGGACGTGGACCTGGACGATCCGATCACGGACAGTGCATGAGCGCGCTCCAGCCGTCGTGCATGTAGACCTCGCGCACCGTGCCGCGATCACCGCAGCTCAAGCCCGAGGGCTGCGGCAGCAGGCACAACGCGCGGCGGCCGACCCGGGCCTGCAGGGCGGCGCGCTCGCCGGCCGGCACTTCGTCGAGCTTGGTGCCGTCGATGATGACGGCGAGCGGATCGGCGCAGGCTCGGTTGTCGATGAAGAACGTCGCCTGGGCCGGCGGGGCGACCGGCGGCCGAGGCACGAAGACGCCGGTGGTCCGGACCGCGTCGTCGGCGGCGGTGCGGTACAGCGATGGCTGGGCGGCGGCGGCGGCCAGCAGATCCTCGCGACAGCCGCGCCGGGTCAACTCGCGGCCGAGCTGGGTCTTGAGCGAGCTGCGCATCTCGCGCACGTCGGCGCGCGCGGCGCGGTAGCCGGTGCGCACCGACGCCACGCGCTGGCGCAGGGCCGGACCGAGCGACGTGGTCTCGCCGTGATCGTCGTAGGTCGCGATCACCTCGTGCGCCTCCTCGAGCTCGAGGCCGGCCTTGACGAAGCCGTCGAGCGCCTTCTGCGCCATCTCCCAGCGCGAGGCCACGGTCACGAGCGGACACAGACGCGGGCCGGTGCGCGGCGCCTTGGGGTCCTTGCCCGGGCCCTCACCGAGTACGGTCAGCGCGGCCAGCACGTGGGCGGCGAACTGGACCCGCAGCCCGGTCATCCTGCCTTCGATCGCGCTGAACGACTCGATCGCGGCGCGGAACGCGTCCCGATCGCCGAACGGCAGCTCCAGGCGCGGCAGGCCCTCGTAGCGGAGGTCGTCGCCGCCGCGGCCGAGCACGCCAAGGTTCCAGCGGGCGTCGGCCAGATCGGGATCGCGACCGAGGGCCTCGGCGAAGGCCACGCGCGCGGTCTCGCGATCGCCGGCGCGCAGCGCGACCACGCCGCGCAGGTACGAAGCCCCGCCGTCGCCGGGCGACAGGGTCTCGAGCACCGCCAGCTGCGACAGCGCCAGCTCGGTCAGGCCCCGCGCCGAGGCCGCCATCGCCAGGTCGTAGCGCGCCGCCGCGCTGCGCGGCCGCCGCTGGGCCGCGCGCCGCCAGTACCACAGCGACTCCTCGGCCTTACCGGCCCGCCACGCCGCCGCGCCGATCGCGAGATAGGTCTGGCCTAGCCATGCCGGGAAGCGCTGGGCCCGCAGGAACGTCTTGTGGGCCTCGTCGAAGCGACCGGCGTCGAAGTAGGTGGCGCCGGTCAGGAACACCGGCCGCGGATCGTCGGGCGCGATCACCTGGGTCTTGCCGTACCACTCGACCGCCTTGGCCACGTCGCCACGCCGCCGCCACAGATCGGCGACCCGCTTGTGGGCGGTCGCGTCGCCGGGCCGCGCCACCGCCACCTTCTCGAGCACCCGGGTCGCGTCCTCGAGCCGGCCCATCTCCGACCACGCCGCGCCCAGGTCGACCCACGCCTCCATGTCCTCGGGCGCGAGCCGCGTCACCTCCTCGAGCTCGGCGGCGAGCGCCGCCACGTCGCCCTGGGCGCCGTGGATGAGCGCGAGCAGGCGCCGTGCCCGCAGATCATCGGGGCGCCGCTCGACGACGCGCCCCAGCTCGCGCAGGGCCTGGGCGGCGTCACCGGCCTGCCAGGCCGCGTCACCGGCGCCGATGCGTGCGTCGAGATCCCACGGTCGCTCTCGCACCAGGCGCGAGAACAGATCGAGCGCGATGTCGCGCTTGCCGGCGGCGCGCGCTCGCTCTGCGGCGGCGCCGAGCGCGGGCACGTAGTCGGGGCGAAGATCGACCGCGTACGAGAACTTGCCGGCGCCACGCGCGGCGACCTTGGGATCGAGGTCGGTCGACCACAGCTCGCCGATCAGGCGCTGGCCCTCGACCATGGTCGGCTCGATGAAGGCCGCGCGCACCAGGTCGCGCTCGACGACGTCGCGGACCGCCGGCAGCAGCGCGCCGGTTGCGTCGCGCGGCGACGGCACGCGCCCGTCGGGGTCGGCGACCGGCGCGGTGGTCACGGCGCCGAGCCAGCGCCCGAGGCCGCGGCCCACCAGCGTGAAGCCGTAGATGTCCTTGCTCGGCATGATCCGCAGCCGGGCCTCGCCGTCGGGCGCCAGCGGCCAACCCGCCTGCTTCACCAGCTCGACCAGGGTCTCGCCGATCAACCGGTAGCCGTCGCCGATCGGCCCGATGGCGTCGTGCTCGGCCGCCACCACCGCCTTGCCGCCGTCGACGCGCCACAGCGTGGTCTTGACCCGCAGCTGCCAGCCCGGCCGCTGCACCCACCCCGTCACCACCCAGCGCGCGCCCCGAGGCCCGGCGAACGCCGCCACCGAGTCCTCCGCCCCGATCACCGGCGGGCCCTCGGGCACGACCAGCGGGCCCCAGGTCGGGCGCAGCCCGATCACCTGCTCGAGCCGCTCGCCCATGATGAGCGGGATCCCGGCCTGCACCCAGTCGAGCGCGCGCACGCCCGAGTTGTTCTCGAACGCCATCACCGCGATGCCGTCGGGGATGGTGACCGGGATGTCGGGCAAGGCCGTCGACGCCGAGATCTCGCGCGGCGGCGCGTTCTGCGCGCCCGGATCGATCGGCCCCGCGATGGGCTCGTCGATGTCGGCCTGCCCGGCCGCGCCATCGGGCCGCACCGCGAGCGCAAGTGCCAGCACGCCGGCGAGCAACGTGCCGCGCGCCGCGCGGTTGCTCGTCGTCGGCGCGGGGTCCATCATCTCCATGGTGCCAGTCGAAGCCTCGGACGCCAAGCCGCGACGCGAACGCCGCCGCCGCCGCCGCATCCGCGCCTTCTCGATCCTGCGCATCCTGGCGCTGCTGACCGTCTACGGCGTCTCCGCCGGCGCCGCCTTCGCCTACCTCGCGGTCGTGACCATCAACGACACCCTGCCCAAGGACCTGACCCAGGCCTTCGACTACCGGCCTAACCGCAAGAGCCTGGTGATCTCGTCGGACGGGGAGGAGATCGGCGCCTTCTACATCGAGAACCGCCAGGTCGTGCCGCTCGATCGCATGCCGCCGCACGTGCCGGCCGCGTTCATCTCCGCCGAGGACGCGCGTTTCTGGGAGCACCCTGGCTTCGACGTGATCGGCATCGGCCGCGCGGCGTGGAAGAACTTCAACGCCGGCAAGACCAAGGAAGGCGCGTCGACGATCACCCAGCAGGTGATCAAGCTGATGATCGTCGGCAACGAGCGCAGCTACGAGCGCAAGCTCAAGGAGATCGTGCTGGCGGTCCGCTTCGAGCGCGAGCTGTCCAAACCCGAGATCCTGTCGATCTATCTGAACCAGATCTTCCTCGGCAACAACGCCTACGGCGTGCAGGCCGGGGCCCAGAGCTACTTCGGCAAGAACATCGAGAACGTGACCCTGGCCGAGGCCGCGCTGCTCGCCGGCCTGGTGCCGGCGCCGAGCGACTACGCGCCCCACCGCAACTTCCACCTCGCCCGCCAGCAGCAGATTCGCGTGCTGCGCCGCATGCGCGAGGAGGGCTACATCAACGACACCGAGCAGGCGGCCGCCCTGGCCGAGCCCATCGCCATCCTCGGCGATCAGCCGCTCAACCACCTGGCCGCGCCCTACTTCGTCGAGCGCATCCGCCAGACCGCGCAGCAGAACCTCGGCGTCGACAAGCTGTTCCACGGCGGCCTGCGTTTCTACGCGACGCTGGACACCCGCATGCAGGCCGCCGCCGAGGCGGCGCTGCGCAAGGGCCTCGAGACCCTCGACCGCCGCCTCGGCTTCCACGGCCCCATCGGCGCCATCGCCAAGGATGCGCGCGAGGCCTACGCCGCCGGGCCGGCCCACCCCTATCGCGCCGGCACGCCGCTCGAGGGCGGCATCACCACCGAACGCGTCGAGCCCGAGACCATCTACGCCGGCATGATCACCGAGCTGCCCCGGCGCGGCGGCATCACCGTCGACATCGGCCCGCTCGAGCTGGCGCTCGCCGACAAGGACGCCGACGAGCTTCGCCGCTGGAAGAGCGAGCAAGACGTCGCCCTGGCCATCGGCGACCTGCTGCCGGTGCGCATCGTCGACCTCGGCAAGCCCGACGACCCCAGGGACCCGGCCCGGCCCGACCTGCCGGCGAAGATGGGCGCGGCCCTGGCCCAGCATCCCGCCGTCCAGGGCGCCCTCATCGCCATCGAGCCGTCGACCGGCCGCGTGCGGGCCCTGGTCGGTGGCTACGACTGGCAGTCGAGCCAGTTCGATCGCGCCTCGCAGGCCGAGCGGCAGGTCGGCTCGGCGATCAAGCCCTTCATCTATGGTGCGGCGCTGGCGGCGGGCCACACTCCCGTCGATCGGCTCTACGACGGCCCGGTCTACGTACCGACCGCGGTCGGCATCTGGTCGCCGTCCAACTACGACGGCAAGTACACCGGCTGGGTCACGCTGCGCACCGCCCTCGCCAAGAGCCTCAACACCATCTCGGTTCAGCTCACCGTCGACGTCGGGCTCGATCGCGTGATCGAGGTTCTGCGCGGCTTCGGCATCGGCTCCAAGATCCCGCGCCACATCTCGGTGGCGCTGGGCACGCCCGATCTCACGTTGCTCGAGCTGGCCACCGCTTACGCTGGCATCGCCGCCGGCGGCCGCAAGGTCGAGGCCCACTTCTACGACCTGGTCGCCGACGGCGCCGGCACGGTCCTGGTCGACAACCGCACCCGGCCGCCCGGCCCCCAGGTGCTCCCACCCGACGTCGCGTACGTGCTCATCGACATGATGAAGGGCGTGGTCACGCGGGGCACCGCCCGCCGCGCCGCCGAGCTGGGCCGGCCCGCCGGCGGCAAGACCGGCACCTCGGCCAACTTCAAGGACGTGTGGTTCATCGGCTTCACGCCCGATCTCCTGTGCGGGGTGTGGATCGGCCGCGACGACTCCACGCCGATCGGCGACAAGATCACCGGCGGCGGCGCCGCCGTCCCGATCTGGCTCGACTTCATGAAGGCCGCGCACCCGCCCAACCCGGTGCGTGACTTCCCGGTACCACCTGGTGTGACCTTCGTCCGCGCCGAAGAATGGAGCGGCGGACCGTCGGGTCCGTCACAGAGCGCGGTGTGGGTCCCGTTCGTTCGCGGCACGGTCCCGGCTCGTTTCGGCGCCACCGGTCCCTTGCCGCGGTTCGGCGATCTGGTCCCGGCGCCGCCGCCGCCGCCGCCGTGATACGGTCGGCGCCGATGATGTCGAAGCAGTACTTCGCCACCCTCCTCGCGTGCTCGATGGTGCCGGCGTGCAGCGGCGATGATGGGGATGGAGATGGTGGCGTCGACGCGATCTCGGCCTCGTGCATGGAAGCGACCACGCACAGCGACCTGGCCTGGCTGCAGGAGAAGATCTTCACGCCCAGCTGCTCGGCGTTCGTGTCCTGCCACAAGGGCGCCGCGCTGGAGGCGGGCGGGCTCTCCCTGGAGGACGGGCAGACCATCCCGCAGAACGTCAACATCGACTCGACCCTGTTCCCGGCGTTCAAGCGCATCGTCCCCTTCGATCCCGCCAACAGCTACCTGATGATCATTCTGGGCGAGTTTCCTGGCCCGCTCGACCCCGAAGTGGGCACGATGCCGTACAACAATCCCAAGCTGTGTCAGGAGAAGCTCGACGCCGTCGAGCGGTGGATCATGGCGGGGGCGACCGCGACGACGACGGTCGACGCGGGTGTCGACGCTCCCATCGATGCGCTGTGAACCGAGATCTCACGAGCGCCTCCCGCACCTGCTTGCATAAGTTCGCTGATTGGCACTGGTATTCGCGCCGCGCTACCTTGACGCGTACGAGCGCTCATCGGTAAAACCGAGATAATCCCCGCGGAGGCCGAGCGATCCCATGGACTGGCTAAGTGAAGTCTTCTCGAAGGGCGGGCCGTTCTTCATCATCAACACGTTCTTCTTGGCGGTGGTCATCGCCCTGATCGTGGAACGTTCGATGTACTTCCTGGGCCGTGGCCATCTCAACGCCAAGGCCTTCCTGGAACAGATCAAGCGCCTGCTCGCGGCCAACAACGTCGATCGGGCCAAGAAGCTGTGTGACGCGACCACCGCCCCGGTCGCGCGCGTGGCCAAGGCGGGTCTGAACCGCCTCCACCGCGGCGAGGCCGCCGTGGCGCAGGCCATGGAAGAGACCATGACCGACGCGATGCCAGAGGTGAAGACGCGCATCGGCGCGCTGTGGTCGATGGCCAACATCTCCACGCTGACCGGCCTCCTCGGCACCATCACCGGCCTCATCCGCACCTTCGCCTCGCTGGGCGAATCCAACCCGGCCGAGAAGGAAGAGAAGCTGTCCGAGGGTATCGCCGAGGCCATGTACAACACGGCGTACGGGCTGGCGATCGCGCTCCTCTGCATGATCGCGCACCTGCTCCTGTCGGCGGCCATGAAGAAGGTCATCGCCGATCTCGAGGCCTTCGCGTTGCGCTTCGAGAACCTGCTGGCCGAGGGCGCCGCCGGTCAGGGCCAGGGCGGCCGCAGCGCTGGCGCGGCGCCGGGTCTGGACCAGGCGGAATAGGCGCGCCGAGACAACTCGATGCTCAGCGCGCATCAGGTACGCAACAAGACTCGCCGCGCCATCAAGCGCCGCGAGGACGATGTCGAGCAAGAAGAGATCGAGGGTGGTGAGATCAACCTCATCCCCTATCTCGACATCGTCACCAACCTGATGCTGTTCCTGCTCGCGTCGGTCTCGGCCAACGTCATCTTCGGCCAGATCAATACGCAACTCCCCGATCAGGGCGCGCCGCCGCCCGATCAGGTCAACAACCCCGCCACCAACCCCGACGAGCAGCCGCTCGGGCTGGCGGTGGCGGTGACCAAGGACAAGCTGCTCCTGTTCTCGATCTCGGGCCTCGAGGGATCGCTCAAGGCACCCAAGCTCATCCTCGGACTCACCGGCAAGCCCGGCGAGCCCTGCGACGGCGACTACCTGTGCGAGACCAATCACTGCGTCCAGCAGGTCTGCGTCGACGAGCCCTCGATGGACGTCGCCCCGGTCTTCGACTATCGCAAGCTCAACGCGGCGCTGGCCCAGATCGCCGCCAGTCGGTTCGGCGGGAAGATGCGCAAGGCCGAGACCTACCAGGCGCTGCTCATGGCCGATCCGGCCGTGCCCTACGGCACGCTCATCTCGGTGATCAGCGCCATGCGCTGCAAGATGCCCGAGTTCGGCAAGGAGATCGCGAGCTGCTATCTGCCCACGGCCGACGAGAAGCTGCGACAGAATCCCAACCCCGTGGATGACGCCGCGCGGCTCTACGACACCACCCGCACGCCGTACGATCCGGAGAAACACGCTCTGTTCTCCGATGTCGTCTTCTCGGGAGGCTTCCGATGAGCTTCACCATCCGGGAAGCCCGCGCCATCATCCGCAAGGCGGTCGGCCGCGTCCCCGAGGGCGAGGAGGTCCGCCACCTCAACATCATGCCCATGATGGACATGATGACGATCCTCCTGGTCGCCTTCATCTCGCAGGCCGCGGCCAGCGCGACCGCGGTCATCGCCGGCACCGTGGTCTTGCCATCGTCGGTCTCGGAACAGCCGATGCCGGAGACCGCGTCGATGCTGGTCATCACCAAGACCGCGATCGTGGTCGAGGGTGAAGAGATCGTCGCGGTGCGCAACGGCGACGTCGACGCCTCGCAGAAGGAAGGCGGCGCCGACGGCCGCAAGATCCCGCGCCTGTCGAGCTTCCTCGGCAACCTGCGCCGCGAGCACGAGGACGCGCTCAAGCAAGAGGGCAAGCCGGTGCCCCCGATCCCCGAGCTCATGATCATCGCCGACCGGTCGACGCCCTACGGCCTCCTCCTGTCGGTGATGTTCTCGGCCAAGCAGAAGGAATCCGGCTACAAGCGCTTCCGCCTGATCGTTCGCAAGAACCAGGTGGTCGGTGCCGGTAAGTAGCCTATAATTCGGGCATGCCGCTCCTGCGCCGGGCCGTCGCCATCGCCGTGCTGGCGTTCTACGTCTGGTTCTTCGCCCAGTACGCGCGCTACGCCCCGCCGGTCCTCTCCAAGGCGCTGTGGGCCATCGCCGCGCTCTACGCGGTCGGCGTGGTGAGCGTGGGCCTGGGCTGGTTCTGGGGCCGCTGGTACGCGCGCGGCCTCGGCTACTGGGGCATCGTCGTCGGCCTGCTCATGATGTGGCAGCTCGGCCTCGAGAACTTCCTCCTGGTGTGGGCCGGCTCCAACGCCGCCGTCGCCATCTTGCTCGCCGGCGACACCATGGCCCTGAAGTTCGACGGCCGCCTCGACTGGCGCGCGCGCTTCCACCTCGACGACAACGGCGTCGAGCGTCTGGGCAAGTCAGTGACCCGCGCCGGCATGAGCCTGCCCTGGCTCCTGCTCTACGTGCTCCTGCCCCGCCCGGCCGAGACCGCCGTGCTGATCCCGCTGATGCTGGCCGGCGCCGGCGTCTACGGCCTCCTGCGCATGCGCACCTGGGGCCTCCTGGCGCTGGGCGGCGCGTCCGCGGCGACCACCGTGCAGCTCGCGGTTGCGCCCGGCCCCACGCCGCTCGCCGGCGTGCTCGCCGCGCTGCTGCTCGCCGCCGCGGTGGCGCCGTTCGCCCGCCCGCTCGTCGATCGCCTTCGCGAGCGATAGGCGAGCGATAGGCGAGCGTTTCACAGTGATGGTTGGTGTTCGGAGTCACTGGCGACGTCCCGGGGTGTGTGCGTCTGTTCGCTGGCGATAACGGCATCGATCGCACCGCCACCCGCGCCTGATTCGCACCGGTGCGTTTGACCGGCCCTCTCCCGAGGGTTACGCTCGTCGGCGCATGAGGATCATCATCGCTGCTGCGGTGTGCTTGGCAATGGCCAGCGGTTGCTCCGGCCTGTACTCCGGCAAGCCGGAGAAGGTGAAGCGGCCCAAGACCGAGAAGATGCCCGAGGAAGCCCCGACCGGTCCGGCCGAGATCAAGTGGGTGACCGAGTGCAAGGCTACCTTCCAGGAGGAGCCGGCGGGGATGATCGCCAAGCACAAGAAGAACGAGGCCAGCGTGCGGCCGCAGATCGAGCAAGGCGTGGCCTTGCTCGAGAACGCCACCACTGCCGAGTCCGACGACGAGAAGGCCGGCAACGTCAAGCAGGCCATCAACATCCTCCGCCGCGTCCTCGACTCCGCACCCTACAGCCCCAAGGCGACCTACCAGCTCGCCGTTGCGTATGCCCGCGCTCGCCGCAAGGAGTGCTCGAAGGCGTTGCTCAAGCGCCTCGCCGCCCTCGAGAAGTACCCCGACTTTCAGGCTGAGGCGAAGCGGATGATCGACAGCGCCCAGGAAGACAGCACGCTCAAGCTGTTCGAGAAGGAAATGCTCGAGGCGCTCGGCAAGTAGCCCGCAGGTCCACAGGTAAAGCCATGCATCGCTCATCCGTTCTCGTCCTGGCGGCGCTCGCGCTCGTCACCTTCTCGACCGGCGCCGGCTGCAAGAAGTCAGCGCCCCTCACCCCGCCGCCGCCGCCGCTCCGCCCCGAAGCGCTGCCGCCGCCGCCCCCGCCGCCGGCCGCGCGTTTGGATTGCGATCCGGCGTCGCCCGACACGACCACCGACGCGGTCACCTACGCCCAGCGTCAGCCCCGCATCGACGAGGCCCAGAAGCTCGCCAACGCCGCCGTCGCGAGCCTGCAGGCCGCCGAGGGCGCCGAGCTCGATCCTGGCAGCCGCGAGAAGTTCCTCACCGATGCGGTCGACGGCCTGCTCAACGCCCTCAACGCCGACCCGTACAACGTCCACGCCACGTACAACCTGGCGGCGGCGTACGCCCGCATCAACCGCAAGCAGTGCTCGCTGAACCTGCTCGGGCGCATAATCCTCATGCGCGATCACCACAGCCGCAAGGTCGAGGTCGGCAAGAAGCTGGATCGCCTGCTAGGCCGCAACAACACCCCGCTCGATCCCGACTTCAACGACCTCCGGCAGGACAAGCGTTTCGGTTGTCTCATCAACAACATGGGCGCCGAGCAGCCGGTGCCCTGCTGGTAGCGAGCGCGACGCCGCACCGCGGCCGTCCCTGATCAGGCGCGGACAGCGGCGTGTGCCTTGTTCCGCGGGTCCCCATGCCGTACAACCGGACCCCCGTGAAGCTCTCCGCGCTGCTCGTCCCCGCGCTCCTCGCCGGCCTGGCGTCCACCACCGTGGCCCAGCCCAAGGGCGCCGCCCCGGCCAAGGCGCCCAAGGCCTGCGGCGTCACCGCGATCCCGCTGGTCGTGGGCAACGAGTGGACCTACGAGCCCATCCCGCTGCCGCCCGAACGCACGCTCAGCGACGCCCAGATCCGCCTGACCCCGCCCCAGCCCAAGAAGCTGGTCATCAAGGTCACCGGCATCGAGACCAAGGAAGACGTCACCACCGTCACCCTCAACGAGGATCACGATGGCCGGGTCCAGACCTCGACGATCCGGTGCACCGCTGGCGGCGGGACCTTCTCGATGAACCAGGAGGCGTTCTGGTTCGCGGGCGAGCCCGGCAAGTCGTACGGCATCGAGCTCGAGGACATCGAGCGCAAGGGTCAGACCCTCGCGTTGAGCGGCGGCAAGATCGTCGCGCTCGAGTGGCACGATGATCTCAAGGCCAAGTGGAAGCGCGTGGCCACCGGCAAGGCCGCCCCCAAGTTCCGCAAGGGCACGCTCGAGGTCATTCGCCACTGGGTGGTGCTGCCCGAAGAAAAGCTCGAGATCCGCATGGGCGAGATGGCCGGCCAGCAGCTCAAGACGCTCAAGCTCGGCCTCGAGACCACGGTCAAGGTCACGATCGATCCGCCGCCGGCCGATCCGCTCAAGGCACCGCCGCTCCTGGTCAACTTCTTCTGGATGCTCGACGGCACCGGTCCGATCCAGATCATGAACAGCTACGGTCAGCAGTTCCTGCTGACCCACTTCGTCAGCAACTAGGGGTGGTGCTCGAGCGGAGGCGACGGCTGCGGAGCCCGCTGGCTTCGTTGCCGGTCCCCCCCGACGTCCTCTCGACCAGTCGGTCGCTCCGGCTCGGGGCCCCACCGGCGCCTCGCCAGCGGGCTTCCTCGCACGTCGCGGGAAGACCTCGGACGTGAGAAGAGCGATCCGTTTGCGTCGGCCCCTGCGGCGCGCCATCGACCGCGGCCATCCGTGGATCTACGATCAAGCCGTCGGTGAGGTCGGCGGTGCGGTGGGGGATGTCGTGGACATCGCCGACGACAAGGGCCGCTTCGCGACCGCGTTCATCGAGCCCGGCGCACCGATCCGCGCCCGGGTGCTGGCGCGCGAGCCAGACCTCGACGTGGGCGCGGCCTGGGCGCACGAGCGGGCGCGGCTGGCCGCGGCCCGGCGCGCGATCGCGCCATCGCTGGTCGGCACCGACGCGTTGCGAGCCATCCACGGCGAGAACGACGGGATGCCGGGGCTCACCGTCGACGTCTACGCCGGCGTCGCGGTCGTCGTCTTCGACGGGCCGGCGGCGGCGGTCTTCTGGCGCACGCGGCTCGACGCCGCGCTCGACGGTGTCCGCGCCGGCGGCATCGCCGTCAACGCTCGCTGGGTGCGCGCGGTCCGCGGTGATCGCGGCGATCGCGGCGCTGGCGCCCGTGGCGACGATCGCGGCGGCGGCGACGCCGTCCCCGATCGGGTCGCCATCGTCGAACATGGCGCCCGCTTCGGCGTCGACGTGCGGTCGGGACAGAAGACCGGCTTCTTCCTCGACATGCGCGCCAACCGCGCCCGCGTCGCCGCGATGGCTCGCGGCGCGCGCGTGCTCAACCTGTGCGCCTACAGCGGTGGCTTCTCGGTACACGCCGGCCTGGGCGGCGCCGCTCACGTCACCAGCGTGGATCTGGCCGCGCCCGCGGTCGCCGACGCCGAGCGCCACTGGCGCGACAACGGCCTCGCGTCCGAGCGCCACCAGGGCGTCACCGCCGACGCCTTCGACTTCCTCGAACGCGCGACGCGCACCGGCGCGCGCTGGGACGTGGTCATCGCCGATCCGCCGAGCTTCGCGCCCAGCGAGGCGGCGAAGCCGCGCGCCCTCGCCGCCTACCAGCGGCTGGCGCGGCTCTCGCTCGCCGTCACCGCCCGCGGCGGGGTGCTGGTGCTGGCCTCGTGCAGCTCGCACGTGAGCGAGGCCGACCTGCGCAGCGTGCTCGCCGCTGCCGCGGCCGAAGGCCCTCGCCACCGCCCGGTGGCGGTCGTCGCCGCCCATGGCGCGGATGCCGACCATCCGACGATCCCGGGCTTCCCGGAAGGTCGGTATCTGAAGCTGCTGATCTGCGCCACGTGAGCTGCCGAGCGTGACCAAGCGCGCGTTTGTCATATCGCGATGTGCGCTCGGATACGTCGCGCGCACATGTGGTCTGGAGGCGACAGGTGGCCACAAGATCAGCCGCTTGACCACATGAGTCTACCTCCGCTACTCACGGCGGAACTCTGCAGGCTCGCTTCTCCTACGCCCTTCCAAGGAGCGTCCATGTCCCGCCCCTCCGTCTCGGCGCTGCGCGCCTGTCTCCATGCTCTCCTCGTGACCGGCGGTCTGGCGCTGTCGCTCTCGGCCTGCGCCGGCGGCGGTAGTGGCATCCCGCAGTGCGAGGACGAGCTCGACAACGACGGTGACGGGCTCGTCGATCGGGCCGACCCGGCCTGCGCCGCCGGCAACGATCGCGAGGACGAGGATCCCCCGGCCCAGTGCGCCGACGGCCTCGACAACGACGCCGACACCCTGGTCGACGGCGATGACCCCGGCTGCGAAGGCCCGGGCGACAACGACGAGTACGACGGCACCGGCGCCGCCTGCATGGACGGCGTCGACAACGACGGCGACGGCAAGACCGACTATCCCAACGACCCCGGCTGCCTCGCGCCCAACCAGGGCGGCGGCGAGGGCGACGACTGCCCGAGCGGCCCCAACTGCCCGCAGTGCGGCAACGGCGTCGACGACGACTTCGACACCAAGACCGACTACGCCGGCGGCGACACTGGCTGCGCCTCGGCCGCGGACCGCGACGAGTTCTCCTTCGACGGCAACGCTTGCGGCGTCGGCACCAGCGTCAGTCCGCTGCCGTCGAGCGGCGCGGTCTCGGGTTCGCTCTCGGCCGGTACCAGCAACGTCACCACGACCTGCGGCGGCGGCGCTCCGGTCGGGTCCGGCACCGAGGTCGCCTACGTGATCCGCATCGACCGGCCGATGACGCTGGTCGCCTCCACCGACTACCCGGGCACGACCATCGATACCGTCCTCTACGTGCGCCGCGCCTGCACCGAGTCCTCGACCCAGGTCGCGTGCTCGGACGACGTCGGCGGCACCAACACCCGCAGCTCGCTCACCGCCAGCCTCCAGCCCGGCTCGTACTTCCTGATCGTCGACGGCAAGACCGCGGCCGCCGTCGGCCAGTACACGGTGACCGCGTACCTCTACGCCGCCCTCGGCGAGGACTGCACCAACCCGTCGGAGTGCGCGCCCGGCCAGGTGTGCCGCGTCGCGCTCGGCGGCTCCGGCATGACCTGCGAGATGCCGGTGTGCAGCGACGGCCGTGACGACGACGCCGACGGCCACACCGACTACCCGCTCGATCCGGGCTGCACCACGCCCGACGACATGGCCGAGGAAGACCCCTGCCCCGGCACCGGCTGCCCGGCGTGCGCCAACGGCGTCGACGACGACAACGACAACCGCACCGATTATCCGATGGACCCGAGCTGCACCTCGGCCTCGGGCACCTCGGAGGCTGACTGCCCGGTCGAGGTCGATCCGCTGGGTGTCGTCACCGCTGGCACGCACACCGGCACCACCACCGGCGCCGGCAACCAGTTCATGCCGGCGTGCTCGAGCGGCTCCAACGCCCCCGACCGCGTCCACATGCTGTACGTGCGCGCGCCGCTGGCCACCCTGACCATCGACACCAACGACAGCGGCTTCGACACCGTGCTCATGCTCAAGAACTCGCTGTGCTCCACCGACGTGGCCTGCAACGACGACGGCGGCACGCCGTTCGGTCGCTCGCGCATCGCCCTGACCGGCGTGGCCGCTGGCAGCTACGCGGTCGTGATCGACGGCTACAGCGCCGGCAACGGCGCCTACAACCTCCACGTCGCCGGCACCTACGCCAACGGCCAGGCCTGCGACCCGACCATGCCGATGTTCGTGTGCGGCACCGGCTACGCCTGCACCGGCGCGGCCGGCACCGCGACCTGCCAGCCGGCCGCCTGCAACGACGCCGTCGACGCCGACGGCGACGGCCTGCCTGGCTACCCCAGCGACCCGGGCTGCACCAGCATCTCGGACGGCGACGAGACCGATGACTGCTTCCCGACCGTGGGCCCCAGCTGCCCGCAGTGCGGCAACGACCTCGACGACGACATGGACGGACAGACCGACTACCCGGCCGACACCGGGTGCATGTCGGCTTCCGGCGCCAACGAGCAGTGCATCACCACCGATCCGGTGCGGACGCTGACCAGCGCCAGCCTCACCGGCCAGTCGACGACCGCACTGGCCAACGACATCGACCTGTCGTGCGGGACCGACGGTCGCGACGAGGTCTTCCGCGTTCGCGTCGATCACCCCATCAACGAGATCCGCGTCGACACCATCGGCTCCGCGCTCGACACCGTGGTGGGCATCAAGAGCCCGAGTTGCTCCTCGTTCGATCTCCAGTGCGACGACAACGGCGCGCTCAACGGCGACTCGCTGGTGTTCCTGGTCGATCCGGCCCCGGGCGAGTACTTCATCGTCGTCGATGACCGCAACGTCGCCAACCCCGGCACCTACAACCTGAACGTCACCGGCAAGTACGCCAACGGCGGCCGCTGCAACCCGACCAACGTGTTCACCTGCAACACCGGCTACGCCTGCACCGGCACCGCCGGCGCCGAGACCTGCAACCCGGCGGCGTGCAACGACACCACCGACGCCGACGGTGACGGCCTGCCCGGCTATCCCAGCGACCCGGGCTGCGTCAGCACCAGCGACGGCGACGAGACCGACACCTGCTTCCCGACGCCCCAGGCCGGCTGCCCGGCCTGCGCCAACGACGTCGACGACGACCTCGACGGCTTCACCGACTACCCGACCGACCCGGCCTGTCTGGCCGCGTCGATCGACAGCGAGCTCGCCCCCTGCACCTCGACCGATCCAGTCCTGGTGTTTGCGGGCAACGTCACCGGTCACACCACCGCCGGACGCGCCAACGACGTCGACCTGACCTGCGGCGCCGACGGCCGCGACCAGATCTACCGCCTGTTCGTGACCCAGCCGCTGGTCACGCTCACCGTCGACACCCTGGGCTCGGACATCGTCGCCGCCCTGGCCGTGCGTCGCCAGACCTGCAACGGCACCACTGACCTGGCGTGCGCGTTGAACAACTTCGGCAACATGGACGCGCGGGTCCAGCTCAACACCGTGACCGTCGGCGAGTACTTCCTCATCGTCGACGACCAGAGCACCGCCACCCCGACCACGTACAACCTGAACGTGAGTGGCACCCTCGCCGCCGGCAACACCTGCAACCCGGCCTCGACCTCGTTCATCTGCACCGCCGGCTACACCTGCGGCGGCGCCGCCGGCGCCGAGACCTGTGTACCCACGGTCTGCAACGACAACGTCGACGCCGACGGCGACGGCCGCAACGGTTACCCGAGCGACCCCGGCTGCATCGACATCTCGGACACCGACGAGAGCGACACCTGCTTCCCGACGCCCCAGGCCGGCTGCCCGGTGTGCTCGAACGGGATAGACGACGACGGCGACACCCGCATCGACTACCCGCTCGACCTGGGCTGCACCGCGGCCTCGAGCTCGTCCGAGCTCGAGTGCATGGGCGAGACCGATCCGCTGTCGCAGATCTCGGGGCCGGTCTCGACTGGCACCACCGCCGGCGCCGCCAACAACTCGACCCCGACCTGCGGATCGTCGAGCGCGCCCGAGAAGGTGCACCTCCTGACCCTGCCGGTCCCGGTCGCGACCCTGACCATGGACACCGTCGGAAGCTCGTTCGACACCATCCTGACCTTCCGCGACTCGACCTGCACCATGTCGATCGCGTGCGACGACGACAGCGGCGGGTTCCCCAACTCGCGTATCTCGCGCACCAACGTGGCGGTCGGCACCTACGCCGTGACCGTCGATGGCTACTCCACGAACAGCGGCAACTACATGCTCAACGTGCGCGGCACGGTCGCCGCCGGCACCGCCTGCACCAGCCCCCTGTTCGCCTCGGGCGTGCTGGCCTGCCCGACCGGCCAGACCTGCAACGGCGCGGTCTGCCAGTAGGGCCTCGGCCAGACCAGCCACGCGCAATGCCGGTCAGATCGCAGTGAAGCCCATGGACCTGGACGCTCCGGCTCCTATCTGCCCGGCATTGCAGCAGCTAGGCCGGCTTGACGCGTCCTGATCGCCCGGCTTCGGCGAGCAGCGTCGCCATGCGTGCGTTCATCGAGGCTTCCTGGGCGTCGGTCTGATGGTCGTAGCCGAGGAGGTGGCAGAGGCCGTGGCTCGCCAGGAAGCGGAGCTCGGCGGCCAGGCCGAGCGGGCTGCGTTTCTTGGCCTGGCGGCGCGCGGTCTCGACCGAGATGACCACGTCGCCCAGGACCTCGTCGCCGGTCGCGCCCGGCGGCCCTTCGCGCTGGGCGAAGGCCAGGACGTCGGTGGGCTTGTCCTTGGCCCGGTAGCCGCGGTTGAGCTCGTGGATGACAGCGTCAGTGGTGAGCCGGAAGGACGCCTCCAGGGCCCGGCCCTCGCTCAGGCCCGCGGCGCGCACCATGCGCGCCAGCTCCCGGCGCAGGCGCGCCAGGAGCGCGGGTGGCAGCACCCGCGCCTCGGCGTCGACCAGGAGCGTCACTTGTGGACCAGCTCGAAGACCTTGGCGTCGACGAAGACCTTGAACAGCTCCACGTCGAGCAGCCCCTTCTTCACGTCGAACGACAGGATGTCGAGCGCCTTCTCCGCCGGCATGGCCTTCTTGTAGGGCCGGTCCTTGGCGGTGAGGGCGTCGTAGATGTCGCTGATCGTCATCATCTTGGCCGGCACCGGGATGGACTCGGCCTTGAGCTGGTTGGGGTAGCCGGTGCCGTCGAGCTTCTCGTGGTGAGCGCCGGCGATCTCGGGCACGTCGCGGAACGTCCGGCCCCACGGGATCTGGCGCAGGAAGTTGTAGGTGTGCACCACGTGGCTCTCGATCTCGAAGCGCTCTTCCTTGGTCAGCGAGCCGCGCATGATCTGGAGCGCGGTCGCCTCCTCGGGCGTGATGTAGGGGCGGCTGTTGCCGTCGGGATCGACGAAGACCCGGCCGGCGATGTCGGCGATGCGCTCGAAGCCGCCCTGCTCCAGCACGGTCGGCTCGTTGGCCGACAGGATCCATTTCATCATCTCCTCGAGTTCGGCCAGCCGCGCGATGGCGCGCTCGTCGATCCCGGCGAGTTGATGGACGTGGCCGGCCTGCAAGCACTCGATCTTGAGGTGGAGGTCCTCGACCTGCACGCCCCGGCGGATGAGCTGGAAGCGCTGCAGGATCTGATCGCGCTGGTGCTCGTAGAGCTTCTTGGCCTTGACCAGCACGTGCTCACGCACGCCGACCTTGCCGAAGTCGTGGAGCAGGGCCGCGTACTCGATCTGCTTGAGATCGTCGGGGCGGAAGGTCACGTCGCGGTAGGGCCCGACATCGACCTTGTCGACGGCCTGGGCCAGCCCGGTGGTGAGCTGGGCGACCCGCTCGGAGTGGCCCGACGTGGTCGGATCGCGCGACTCGATGGCGGTGACCGAGGCCCGCACGAACCCGTCGAACAGGGTCCGCACCTCCTCGTAGAGCATGGTGTTCTCGAGCGCGATGCCGGCCTGCGACGCCAGCGAGCCGGCGTAGGCCACCGACGGCGGATCGAACGGGACCACGCCATGGGCGAAGTCCTCGGGCTTGTCGAGCTGGGTGACGCCCCGGGCCCGCTTGTTGATGAGCTGGATGACGCCGATGACCTGGCGCCGGGCCGAGATCATCGGCACGGTCAGCATCGAGCGGGTCTCGTAGCTGTACTTCTCGTCGAAGCTGCGGTTGTGGACGAAGCCCCACGGGTTGTTGCCGAGGCCCGGCGCGTCGAGGTTGTAGAGATCGGGGATGTTGATCACATCCGACGTGATCACGCAGGTGCCGACGATCGAGCTCCCCGACACCGCCATGGTGAAGCCCTTGGAGTCGATGTTGCGCGAGTCGTTCTGGCTGACCATGAAGCGCAGCTGCATGGCGTTGTCGTCGCCCTGGACGATGTAGACCGAGCCGGCGTCGGCGCCGGTGACGTCGCGGGCGCGGCGCAGGATGATCTCGAGCAACGAGTCGATGTCGCGCTGCTGCGACAGCGCGCGGCCGGTGTCGATGAGCAGATCGTTCTCGTAGTGGGCCTGGGCCAGCTCCATCTCCAGGTTGGCCGCCACCTGCCGCAGCGCCGACGACTCGGCCCGGGCACGCAGGGCCAGGGCCACCCGCTCGGGGGAGGCCGGGACCCCCAGCGCCGCGACGTCGGAGTCGTCGGCGAGGGTGTGGGCGGCGCCGGCGGCGAACTCCTCGTCGCTGCCCAGGACCAGGAGCGCGTAGTTGCCGCTGCGGCCGCGGGTCAGGTGCGGCTCGAACCGCGCCCGGTCGCGCCACAACGACGGCCAGGCCAGGACCAGGAGCACCGGGGCCATGGCGCGCTCGAGCTGCGCCGTGGTCTCGAGCTCGAGCCAGCCATCGCCCTGACGACGCACGGACCAGATGCCGAGCCGCGGATCGGTCTCGATCGCGCGCACGACGTCGTCCTGCGACGCCAACAAGGTCCGTCCCACCCGGTCATTCTAGCGTGGAATCGACGGCGACGGTCGGCTCGACGGCGTCGACCGGCGCGGCTGGCGCCGGCAGCTCCCTCGCCTGGAAACGGGCGCGGTCGCGGGCGTCGTAGGCGCGGATGATCTCGGCCACCAGCGGGTGACGGACCACGTCGACGTCGGTGAATCGCGCCACCCCGATGCCGCGGATGCCGTCGAGGAGATCGAGGGCGTCGCGCAGCCCCGAGCGCTGGCCGCGCTGGAGGTCGCTCTGCGACGGGTCACCCGTGACCACCGCCTTGGCCCCGAAGCCGATGCGGGTCAGGAACATCT
>SXJR01000401.1 GCA_005779305.1 Myxococcales bacterium | reverse complement strand
GCATCTGGTCCACCAGGATTTCGCTATCTCGCTCCAGACCGCATGTCCCCTTGGACACCTTCACACGCAGAGGGTACGCGTCCCCAGGGGCCAATTTGGTGGTCAGCGGCAGAACCTATCCGCTGCCCGAGGCCCAGCTCGATCGCTTCATGTTCCAGGTCGACGTCGACTATCCCAGCGCCAGCGAGGAAGAGGAGATCGTGCGCATGTCGACGTCGAGCTACGCCGCCCGCCTCGAGCGCGTGCTCTCGCCCGAGCGCGTGCTCGAGCTGCAGGAGCTGGTGCGGCGCGTGCCGGCCGCCGATCACGTGGTCCGCTACGCCGTGTCCCTGGCCCGCGCCACCCGCCCCCAGGAGACGACCTCACCGCCGTTCGTGCGCGAGTACCTGCAGTGGGGCGCCGGTCCACGCGCCTCGCAGTTCCTGATCCTGGCCGGCAAGGCGCGCGCGATCCTGGACGGCCGGTTCGCGGTGTCGACCGACGACGTCGCCGCGCTGGCGCGGCCGACGCTGCAGCACCGACTCATCCTCAACTACCGCGCCGAGGCCGAGGGCGTGCGAGCCGGCGACCTCGTCGATCGCCTGCTCGGCGTGGTCGCGCCGTAGCTGAGCCGACCGTGCCCCGTCTCGATCCCGTCGCGCTGGCCCGGCTGGGTAGCCTGCCTCTCAAGGCCCGCGTCATCGTCGAGGGCGCGCTGTCGGGCCTGCACCGCGCACGCCTGCACGGCTCGTCGGTCGAGTTCGCCGAACACAAGGAGTACTCACCCGGCGACGAGCTGCGCCACGTCGACTGGCGCGCCTTCGCCAAGCTCGACCGCTACTTCGTGAAGCAGTACGAGCAGGAGTCGCAGCTCACCGTCTTCCTGGTGCTCGACGGCTCGGGCTCGATGCGCTTCGCCGGCTCGGGGTTGTCCAAGGTCGAGTACGCCGGCCTGTGCCTGGCCGCGCTCGCGTACCTGATCGTCCAGCAGCAGGACAAGGTCGGACTGTTCGTGTTCGGCGCGCCGGGCGGCGACATCGTGGTCCCGCCCCGGGCCCGCACCTCGCACCTGACCGACGTCCTCGGCGTGATCGATCGCGCCATCGCCGGCGAACACGGCGACGACGACTCGCCGGCGGCCGCGCTCGAACGCATCGGCGAGCTGGCCCGCCGCAAGCGGGCGCTGATCATCCTCGCCTCCGATCTGTTCGATCCCGACGACCGCACGCTGGCCGCCTTGCGCCGCCTGCGCGCCCAGCGCCACGACGTTGCCGTGCTGCAGGTGCTCGCGCCCGAGGAGCGGACCTTCCCGTACGAGGGCCTCACCTTGTTCGAGGCGCTGGAGAGCGATCACCGCCTGCTCGCCAACCCGGCGGCGATCCGCAAGGACTACCTCGAGCGCATGGACGCCTTCCTGGCCCGGGTCGCCGAAGAGCTGACCGGCGCCGGCGTCGAGTACCACCTGTGCCCGACCGACCGCGCGGTCGAGGACACGCTGCTCGAGCTCCTGGCCACGCGCCAGCGCATCGGCGCGGGCGGCAGACGATGAGCTTCCTCGCCCCGCTGCTCCTGCTCGGCCTGCTCGGCCTCACCGTGCCGATCACGATCCACCTGATCGGCCGGCGGCGGGCGCGGGTGGTGCGCTTCGCTGCGCTCGAGTTCCTGATCGCCACCAAGCGCCGCACCGCCCGCCGTTTCCAGCTCCGCGAGCGCATGCTGCTGGTCGTACGTGTGCTGCTGTGCGCGGCGCTACCGCTGGCGCTGGCCAAGCCGATCACGTCGTGCGCGAGCAAGGGCCCGCAGATCGCGCGCGGCCCCCAGGCAGCGGTGCTGGTCGTCGACGACTCGTTCACCGCCGGCTACCGGCTCGAGGGGCGGACACTGCTCGGCCGCGCCACCGACGAGGCGGCGCGTTTGCTGACCCAGCTCGGCCCCGAGGCCGAGGTCGCGGTGGTGCGGGCCTCCGAGGGCGCGATCCATCCCACCGAGCTGTCGCGCGAGCACCTGCGCCTGCGCGATCAGCTCGCCAGCCTGTCACCGACCGCGCGCCCCGCCGACCTCGATCGCGCCCTGGCCCGCGCCGCCCAGCTCCTGTCGGGCTCGAGCCACGAGCGCCGTACGATCTACCTGCTGTCGCCCCTGACCAAGGGCTCGCTGCGCGGAGGCGATCCACCGTGGGGCGCCGACGGCCCCGCGCTCGAGGTCCTCGACGTGCGCGACGGCGCCGCGCTCCCCAACCTCGCCGTCGTCGGCCTCAAGGTCGAGCCCGATCCCGGCGCCGGCAGCCGCGGCATCGCGGCCCTGGCCGAGATCACCAACCACTCGCTGCTGCCCGCGGTTGGCCTCACCGTCAGCCTGCGTGTGGCCGGCCAGATCATCGCCCGCGGCCAGCTCGATCTGGCGCCGGGCGAGACCAAGCGCAAGCGCTTCCTGGCCACGCTGCCGCCTGGCCGCCGCACGGCCGAGATCGCGATCGAGCTGCCCGCCGACGCCTTGACCGCCGATGATCGCCGCCAGGCGATGGCCCAGCTGCGCGACGAGATCCGCGTGCTCCTGGTCGACGGCGATCCTCACGCCGCCCGCCACGACGACGAGTTGTTCTACGTCGAGGCCGCCCTGCGCCCCGGTGACCGCGCCGAAGCCGGCACCGTGGTCTCCAAGATCACTCCCGACGAACTCGACGACGTCGAGATCGATCAGTACGACGTGGCGGTCCTGGCCAACGTCGCCGCCCTGCCCGCCGAGGACGTGGCCAGGCTGGTGACGTGGGTGAAGGCCGGCGGCGGGCTCCTGGTCGCGCCCGGCGACCGCGTCGATCCCGCCGCCTACGAGCGGACCATGCTGCCGCTCCTACCCCAGAGCCTGCGCGATCCGATCGACACGGCGTGGGGCGCGGCCCCCGACGAGCGGGCGGCGCGCGCGCTGCACCTCACCAAGTGGGAAGCCGACCATCCCATCTTCGCGCCGTTCGCGGTCGACGCCCCCGGGCTGGCCGAGGCCCGCTTCACCAAGATCGTGCTGCTGGGGCCGACCACCGACACCGACGATCGCAAGGTGCTGGCCCGCTTCACCAACGGCGCGGCCGCGCTGGTCGAAGCCCGCAAGGGCGACGGCCGCTTGCTCCTGTTCGCGTCGACGCTCGATCGCGACTGGAACGATCTGCCCATCCATCCGGGTTACTTGCCACTGGTGCAGGAGTCGATCCGTCACCTCGCCCGCCGCCGCGTCGAGGGCGCCACCGCCGCCATCATCGTCGGTCAGAGCGCCAGCCTGCCTACCCTCGACCTGCGCAAGCTCGAGGTGCGCGGTCCCGAGCGCAAAGGCGCCGTCTTCGAGGGCGGCCGCATCGAGGGCCGGCGCTCGGTGCGCTTCACCGGTGCCGACGCCCCCGGCGTCTACCGCGTGATCGGCACCGATCGCACCGGCGCGACCCGCGACCGCGACGAGCTTGCCTTCGCGGTCAACCTCGATCCCCGCGGCAGCGATCTGGCGCCCGCGCCCGCCAGCCAGCTCCCCGGCGCCGGCTCCGGGACCGAAGGCGCCAGCCGCCCCAGCGAACGCCGCGTCGAGCTCTGGCACGCGATCGCCGCCGCGCTGCTGATGCTGCTGCTGATCGAGTCCGTGTTGATCCAGCGAGCCCGGTAGCGGCGGGGAGGCGGGGCGCGGGTCCGCGACCCGCCCGCCTCCATCACCGGTACGCCGCGTCCAACACCGGGCCGCTTCGCGCGCCGGTGATCTCGTGCATCGACGTGCAGTCGAACGACGTGCCGTCGTACTCGCCGTACTGTCGTACCTCGGCGACGCCGGTGATCGTCTCGCCAGCCAGCGCACCGTCGGCGCGGACCACGACGGTGGCGCCGTACCGGGTGCCCCAGCCGCCCACGACGAACTGACCGTCGGCGTGGAGGCCGCCGGCGAGGCGATCGGGGGAGAGGCCGTAGGTCTTCATGGTCAGGTGACCGTCGAGCTGGGTGGCGTCGAGCTCGGGGTAGTCGACCTCGCCGATGTCGCAGAGCGAGATCACGCCGATGCCGGAGCGCAGCACCGGACACGCGCCGCGGCACGTGGTCGTGTACAGCTCGAGCTCGTAGTTGCCCGAGGCCGCGGTGCCGACGGCGTCACCGTTGGGCAGCGCGCTGACCTCGTCGGGCTCGATGCCACCGCCGCCGCCGAGTCCGCCGTCGCAGGCGCCGATGATGAGCGCACTGCTCACCAGCCCGAGCGTCGTGACCGCACGCGTCACGACCGCACCACGCGCGCTCGCCGGCGCCCCACGCCGATCGCCAGCGCGAGCCCGACCAGGAGCAGCCCCGCGCCCTGCCCGCCGCCAGCCCCGCTGTTGCAGCCTCCGGACACCGGATCGTCACTGCCGGGCTCCGTCCCCGGATCTGTGCCCGGATCCGTCCCCGGATCGCGGCCGTCGTCGGGGAGCGGCGCGGTCAGCGCGGTGTGCATGACCAGGTAGATCGACGGGTCGTAGAAGGTCTGGAAGTGACCGACGAAGCCGTCGCACAAGCCGATGTTGGTCGCGCCCGGGATGATCGACGTCGTGTAGGGCTGGATGTACTCGTCGGTGCACGTGTAGATCGAGGTGACCGGCAGGTTGTCGGGCAGCGGCACGCCGTTGACCGCCTCGAGGAAGTCGCTGCCGGGCGTGAGATCCTCGAGCGCCGGCCAGCCCACCAGATCGTGGGCGAGCGCGGCCTTGGGGATACCGTGCTGCGGCGACACGAACGTCACCAGGCGCGAGACCTTGGCGTCGCCGCCGAGCGACTGGATGTAGTGGCGGGCGATGAGTCCGCCCGTGCACTCGGCGAGGATGTCGATCTTGTCCTGGCCGGTCTCGGCGAGCACGCGGTCGACGACATCGCCGAGATCCTCGGAGGCCTGGAACAGATCGTAGCTCAGCAGCTCCGGCGGCTCATACATCACCGGCACGAAGCCATCGCGCTCGAGCCTGGCGACGATCGGATCGAACCACTTCGCCTCGATGGTCACGCCCGTGATGAGCAGCACCGCGCGCGGCGCTTCGAGCCGGGCCGGCCCCGGCTCGAGGGTCCCGACCTCGAGCTCGCGTTCGTACTTGTCGAGGAAGACCTGGCTCCAGTAGTAGGGCGAGGTGATGTCACCCGGCGGCAACTCGGGGCAACCGGCGAGCAGGGTCGCAGCGAGGAACACGGACAAGCTACGCTTCATCGGATCTCTCCTTCGGTGGTGACCAGGGACAGAGACAGGTCGCTGACGGTGATGTCGCCGAGCTCCCACACGGGTCCAGCGACGGTGCTGCCGACGCTGGCGACCGCGCCGTCGGACAGGTCGTCGCTCACCGCGACGTTCAGGACGTGCACATCCAGGACGGCGCCGGCGATGCGCTGGGTGGCGAGCGGGATGGCGTCGCCGTCGCGCGTGCGCAGGCTCCAGTCGAGCAGCAGGTCGGCGGTGGCCGCGCCGCTGACGGCGGTGCGATCGTCGCTCCACGCCGCGAGCGCGTCGGCGCGGGTGCCGAGGCGGAGGCGCAGGCCGGTCAAACGCAGCACCTGGGTGGTGCCGGCGTAGGTCTTGACCACGTCGACGTCGCCCAGGCGCATGTCGAGCTCCTCGAGCAGGAGGTGGGCGCCGAGCGTGCGGACCACGATGGTGCCCCCTTCGACCCTGGGCTCGACCGCTGGCATCGCGTCGCCTTCGCGATGAGCGCTCAGGTGCAGGTCGCCGGCCTGGAGGACCGCCAGGACCCGCCGGGTCGCCAGCGGGCCGGCCTCGCCGTCGGCCTCGACGGCACAGGCGGCCAGGGCCAGCGCCAGACCGGAAACAATCCTTGATTGAACGTTCATTCGATTTCCTCCTGCGCCCATAGATCACCGGATAGACCCATGATGTCAACGATGTTTATTGAACTCGTTGACAGGATCTTGGAATCATATGAATATTCATTCAATAATCACGTGGCGCGCCGACCCTCACCCCAGACCTGGAACAAGCAGGAAGCCATCCTGACCGCGGCGCTGCGCCTGTTCGTGGAGCGCGGCTACCACGGCACCGCGGTCCCCGAGGTCGCGGACGCCGCCGGCGTCGCCGCCGGCACCATCTATCACTACTTCGAGAGCAAGGCGGCGCTGGTCAACGCCCTCTACCGGCACTGGAAACAGACGGTCACCCGCGCCATCCACGCCTCGTTCCCGGCCACCGCGGCGCCGCGCCAGCAGTTCGCCGCGATCTGGCGCGAGATGTCTACGTTCGCGACCGCCAACCCCGAAGCCTTCGCGTTCCTCGAGCTCCACCACCACGGCTCGTACCTCGACGACGAGAGCCTCCGGCTCGACGCCAGCCTGCGCGACTTCGGGGCCGCGTTCGTCAAGAACGCCCAGCTGGCTGGCGTGGTGAAGCCGATGGATCCGCGCCTGCTCATGGAGCTGGTGTTCGGCGCCTTCATCGGCGTCCTGCGCGCACGCTGGGAGCGGCGCGCCTTCGTCGATGACGACGCGCTGGTCAAGGCCGAGGCCGCGACCTGGGACGCGATCGCCGTGCACCCCGCCGGTTGAACGTCTTGGAGAACGCCGTCCGGTCGTGCTCGAGCCGGCGACGTCCGCCGATCAGCCGCGGCCGGCGACGCGATCGGCGAGCCGGCGGTGCTCGAGCGCGCCGATGATCTCGAGCCCGTGCGGCGGCGTGGCGCGGCGGCGGGCGACGTGGCCTTCCTTCATGGCGCGGATGCGTGCCGCCGATTCGCTCAGCCGCGCCCTCAGCGCGGCGTCGCGCTCGCCAGCGGCGATCAGCGCCCGCCGAGCCTCGGCCTGATGGGCCTCGTCGCGGCACAAGAGCAGCGCGTCGCAGCCAGCGCCGATCGCGCGCACCGCCGCCTCGCCAATGCCGATGTGATCGGCGACCGCCTTCATGTCGAGATCGTCGGAGACGATGACGCCGCGGTAACCCAGCTTCCGGCGCAGGAGGCCGTCGATCACCGCCGGCGACAGCGTCGCCGGCACGGTCGCGTCGAGGGCGGCGAACACCACGTGCGCGGTCATGATCATGGGCAGGCCGGCGGCGGCGGCGCGGCGGAACGGCACCAGCTCGACCGCGTCGAGCCGCTCCCAGCCGTGCTCGAGCCGGGGCAGCTCGAGGTGGCTATCGGTGGCGGTGTCGCCGTGTCCCGGGAAGTGCTTGCCGCAGGCCAGCACGCCACCGCGGGCCAGGCCATCGGCCAGCGCCAGCGCTCGCCGGGTCACGGTCTCGGGATCGCGCCCCAGCGCGCGGTCGCCGATGATCGGGTTCCGCTCGTTGGTGTGGATGTCGAGCACCGGCGCGAAGTCGATGTCGAAGCCGAGCGCCGCCAGCTCGCGGCCCAGGGCCAGCCCGACCGCACCGGCCAGGGCCTCGTCGTCGGGTGTTGCGTGGCCGTCGAGGCACAGCATGGGCGGCCACTGCGTGGCGGGCGCCCGCACCCGCTGCACCACGCCACCTTCCTGATCGACGGCGATGAGGACCGGCGCGCCGGACGGCGCCGCGGCATGGAGTTCGCGATGCAGCTCGACCAGGGCGGCCACGTCGACCACCTCCTGCGGCACCGGCCCCGGCACCATCTGCACCACCAGGTTGCGCTTGAACACGACCACCACGCCGACCTCGGCGCCGGCGATCTGCGCGCGCAGCCGGTCGGGCACCGACGTGCCGTAGAACCCGACCCAGAGGACCTGACCGACGTCGTCGACGAGCGCGTGTCTCACCCGCGGAGTCTATCGCGGTGGCGGATCACTGGCACGTGATCGGCCCGTTGGCGCCGCTGCACTGGTTCGCCCGCTTGAGCTGGAAGAAGTGCGGCGCGATCCCGCTCAGCACCAGCACCACGCGATCCTCGGCGTCGGGCGCGGCGCCGTTGACGCGTAGCTTGGAGCCACAGCCGGTCGCGGTCGGCCCGATGGCGCCACCGGTGCCGACCAGGGTGACGTTCCACTCGCCCTGCTGCATGCCGCCGATCAGCGTGTAGGTGCAGCCGCCGCTACCGGCATCCTGTGGCAGCGGGATCTCGGCCGGCAGCGGCGTGCACGGCGTATTGCTGCCCGGCATGGGGAAGCTCACCACGCACTGCGGGCCCTGGTTGGCCAGGCACTGCGACGGATCGGTCGCCAGCGAGCAGGTCGAGAGGCAATACTCCATGGGCAGCGTCGTGCCCGGCGCGTTCACGTCGTGCACACAGGCGGAGAAGCCGGCGCTCATCGAGCCGGGCTGGTCGTTGCACATCCGCGTACCGATCACGCAGCGCGAGACCATGCCCTCGACCTCGGTCACGAAGCACGGCGAGTTCACCGGGAAGAGGACGCCGTTGCAGTCGAAGTCGACGCCGTCGCAGCGCTCGGCGCGGCCGGGATAGGCGAAGCGGGACATGTCGTCCCCGCAGTCGGCGCCGGCGCCGAGCCGGCACTGCGGCGTGTTGTTCACGATGTAGTCGGACTCGGTGTCGCAGCCCGGGAACGAGTCGCCGTCCTGATCGCCGGCCGCCACCATGACCTCGTCACAGGTGCCGTCGCAGTTGTTGTCCCAGCCATCGCAGGTGTCGTCGAAGGCGCCGGGGTGGACGGTACCAGGCGCCGGTCCGCCCGGCCGCACCGTCTCCAGGCAGTCCAGCTCCGAAGCGTCGCAGCGATCGGGCAGGCGGTGGACGCCGGCCAGCTCGCCGTCCGACGAGCGGCAGTTGAGGTAGTTGTCGTCGTCGGGATCGTAGCCGTCGCCGCTGTCGCAACCTCCGGAGCAGTCGTTATCGAGGCCGTCGCAGACGTCGATCGCGCCGGGGTGGATCTGGGCCGAAGGCACCTCCTCGCCGAACACGTTGCTCGGGCCCTGGGTGCCCGGCGCCAGATCGACGCAGTCGGACGTCGCGCTGCCGCAGCGGGCGAAGCCGTCACCGTCGAGATCGTCGCGGCCGTCGTTGTCGTCGCAGCAGTTCTGATCGATCCCGTCGGCGCACACCTCGGCCTGGGCGGGGTGGATCGCCGGATCGCGATCGTTGCAGTCGAGCACGCAGTCGACCTCGGCGTCAGGGTCCTGCCGGTACGAGTCGCAGTCCCCGTCCTCACGGGGCACGATGGCGTCGCGCTTCACCCGGTTGCCGAGATCGTCCCACCAGGCGCAGCCGGTCGGCGTGACGCCGTGCCGCGCGTCGGCGAAGGTCACCAGCGGGAAGTCGTAGATCCGAACCTCGCCCTCGCCGAAGTGCAGCGGCGTGGACGAGTGTCCGAACACCACCGGCTTGGGGTCGGCGCTGTTCTTGTAACCGGCGACGGCGAACACCAGATCGGTATCGAGGCCGAGGCCGCCGCCCGGGCGCACCAGGTAGCGATAGGTCGCGGCCGCCATCTCGTCGTCGAGGGTGACCTCGGCCTCGCTGTCGTCGAGCTCGGCCGACACCCACCACGCGGGGTCGAACAGATCCTCGTCGTGACCGACGCCGGCGAAGACCTGGAGCCGGAAGACCTCCGACGACACGCCGGGGGCCTTGTGGATCTCGAGGACGATCGCGGTGTCGGATCCGCAGGCGGCCACGGTGGCGGCCGAGACACAAACGAGCGCGAGTGCGGGCCAGGGCCCGGCGCCAGGTGGACGGAGTACGGCAGTCATGATTCCCCCTGAACGAAGCTAGGTGATAGAGCGAGGAGGGGCTCGCCAGCCAGCATTGTAACCAGCCGCGGGGCCGCGCGCGTGACGATCCCGCGCCTACACCTGCCCACCTGTGTCGGCGCGCACGCCGCGAAGGCGCGACGCGGGAGGTGACGCCCGCGACGCCGTCGTCGATAATGCCGGCGGCGGTGACAATGCCCCGGGCGACGGCATGAAACGTAGGTCGGAAACGGAGCGGAGCACCGATCGGAGCATCGACTCCAAGTCGCCGCACGACACGCCGGCGCGACTCCCGACGCCTCCGAGGCTGCCCCGCGTGCCCGGCGAGGTCAAGCCGCCACGCTTGCCCGACAACGCGACAGCCAAGCCGGGCCGCCGCGCCGAGGCGGCAAGCGACGTCATCGTGACCTCGCGCATCGAGCGCTTCACCGCCGAGCCCACGCCGGCGCCGCTGCCGCCGTCACCCGCCGCCGCCGACGCCGATCGCTGGTTCGAGCAAGTGCCGACCAATCCGGGCGCGCCCAAGGATGCCGCCGATCGCCGCAACGCCACCGGCCGCGTTCAGCTCGCCGACATCACCCACGCCCAGGCCCACACCGGCGCTCCCAGCTGGCTGTTCCCCTTGTTGCTCGCCCTCACCGCGCTCACCGTCGGCATGGTGATCGGCGCCCTCGCCTTCGGCCGCGCCGACGATTCGACCTCCTGTCCGCCCTGCGACGCCAGCGGTTCCAGTCGCTAGCCAGGACAGGCAACGCTCAGGGCCAGGGCCGCGACTCGCCGACCAGCTCGAGCCGCGACGCGGTGCTCATCGCGCTGTAGACCGCGATCGTGCGGCCCTCGTTGTAGCGGAAGGCGACCACCACCTCGCGCCGGCCGTCCTCGTCGATGTCGAGCACGGCGAGCATGTCGAGCTCGACCTTGTGTTTGCCATCCATGACCACGCCCGGCGCGGCCATCGGGACCAGGCCGAACAGGGAGAAGGTCGGAGGACAGGTCGGCGACACCATGGCTGCGGCGCTGACCTCCTCGGCGGGCGCGCGCACCGCGTCGACGAAGCCGGCCAGCGGGAACATCTCGGCGGCGCCGTCGCCATCGACGTCGATGGCGAGCACGTCGCCGCTCTTGCACACACCGCCGACGGTGACGTCGGGAGCCTCGGCCACGGCGAAGGCACCGCCGGGAGCGCCGAGCGCGGCCACCGCGACCCCGCAGCCGCGCTGGAGCGTGAGGCACGAGCTGTCAGCGGTGGCCTCGCCACCGGGGGTCGACGCTGGCTTCGAGCACGGCGGCGATCCGGCGAACGAACCGATCGCCACCGCCGCGCCGCCGACGTCAGCGGTGCCGACCGCCGAGAACACGCCGGCGCGCCGGCCGTCGGACGCGAGAACCGCGAACTGCGCCGCGGTGCCGCGGGCCAGCGCCATCTCCATCTCGTCGTGGTCGCTGCTCCACGAAACGTCGCGGAGCGCGAGCGCCGCAAGCCCGGGACGACCGCCCGCACCCTGCGGACACATCTCGCCGATCAACGCGCTGCGACCCATCGCCGGCGCCGGTCGTTTGATCACCCGCGGCGGCGTCGGCTCGTCGCCGGGCGCCTCCGGACGGACCGCCGGCCCGCACCCGGCAGCGGCCGTCGATAGCGCCATCAGCGCGATTGCACAGGCAACGGTGCGACGCGCCTCGGGGTCCAATGGCATCGCATGGAACCTACCGCAGCCGCCGCCCGCGGCGAGTTTTTCGACCTGGCGCCCTTGTTTGCGCCGGAAGCGCTCGCCTATAGTCCGCCGACCTTACCCCTCTGATTTCTTCATGATTTCCGCAAAGTATTATCGTCGCGGCGCCGTCCGTTCCTCCCTGCTGGCCGTCGGCCTCGTCTCGCTCGCGGCCTGGGATGCGCTGGCCCAGCCGGGCCCTCTGCCCACGGGTGGTCCGCCCACCGGGCAGGACGAGCCCAAGCCGGAGGGGATCGCCGAGGCCGCTCCCAAGGCCGCCGGGCTCCTGGCCACCACGCCAACCCTGCCGCCCCCGCGCGATCGTCGCAAGAAGTTCGAGGTCATCACCGTCGACGGCTATCTGCGCGCCCGTGGTGACTACCTCAAGAACCTGCACCTCGGCTTCTCCGACGATCCGACGGTAGGCGGTTCGCCGTTTCCGCGCCCGCTGGGCTGCCTCGCCCCGGCCGGCTCGCCGTGCGATGACACGCTCAAGTCGAGCAACCTGCGGCTGCGCCTCGAGCCGTCGATCCAGCTGTCGGAGACCATCGCGGTCCACACCCAGATCGATCTCTACGACAATCTCGTGCTCGGCGACCCCTCGGGCGCGGTCGCCGACGAGAACTCGATCCTGCTGCGCCGGGCCTGGGCCGAGGTCGCGACCGGCCTCGGTCACCTCAAGTTCGGCCGCATGCCCGATCACTTCGGCCTCGGCATCGTGTCCAACTCGGGCCGCCGGCTGAACACCGACTACGCCACGTGGGAGACCCTGTGGCAGCCGTCGACGCTGGCCAACGTCGGCGGCACCAACCCCGTCGACTACGATCTCGACAGCGATTTCGGTGACACCGTCGATCGCCTTTCGTTCACCGCGATGATCCCGGGCACGCCGTTCCGGGCCCTGGCCGCGATCAACTGGTGGGGCGCGGGGGTCACCAGCGACGTGACCCACGCCGGCGCCGCCCAGCCCTGGGACGCCGACGACAACGACGACGAGAAGGGCTGGACCCTGGGCGTATCGCGCTTCGATGCGCCCGCCGACTTCGCCGACAAGGTCGCGCGCGGCAAGCTGGCGATGAACTACGGCGCCCGCGTCGATCGCATCACCCAGGATCGCGACTACGACGCGAGCATCACCTCCTCGCCGGCCGACGCGTACATCGTACGTGGCTACAAGGCCTACCGCCCCGACGTCTGGTTCAAGCTGGGCAAGGGCAAGGTCGTGCTCGAAGCCGAGCTGGCCGCCAACCTCGGCAACATCGAGAACCTGACCGATCAGGGCTTCGACGGCGAGATCACGATCCGCTCCTGGGGCGGCGTCGGCCGCGTCAGCTCGAGCGCGCTCGAGGACAAGCTCGGCTTCGGCATGGAGATCGGCGGGGCCAGCGGCGACGAGTCCGACAACGCGGTCCAGGGCGACACCAACGTCGCCAACGCGCAGCTGCTCAGCGGCCGCGATCGCTCGATCAACCGCTTCGTCTTCGATCCCGACTACGACGTCGACCTGATCCTGTTCCGCGAGCTCATCGGGTCGGTGTCGAACGCGATCTACTTCAAGCCGTGGATGAGCTACGAGCTCACCAGATCGATCAAGTTCCGCGCTCAGAACGTGACCTCGGCGGCGATGCAGCCGGTGTCGACCCCGGGCAACAGCGCGATGTGGGGCATCGAGCTCGACGGCGATCTCTCCTACTCGAGCAACGGCTTCCACGCCGGCCTGGCCTACGGCCTCTTCATGCCGCTCGGCGCCATGAACCACCCCGAGGACGACATCCAGGACGGCGGCAACGGCTTCAACTACGGCACCAACGTCGGGGACGCCGGCAACGCGCACACGATCCAGGCTCGCTTCTCGGTCGAGTTCTGACCCGGGCGGCTCGCCCGCTCAGAGCGCGGCGAGCGCTGCCGAGAGCCGGTCGACGCCGACCAGCTCCATGCCCGGATCGCCCTCGAGGCGGGCTCGGTTCTGCGCCGGCAGGATGCAGCGGGTGAAGCCGAGCTTGCGGGCTTCCGCCAGCCGGTGCTCCGCCATGGGCACCGCGCGGATCTCGCCGGCCAGCCCGACCTCGCCGAAGACCACCGTGTGGGGATCGACGGCGCGGCCGAAGTTGGACGAGGCCAGCGCGCAGGCGATGCCCAGATCGATCGCGGGCTCGACCAGGCGCAGGCCGCCGGCGACGTTCACGAAGACGTCCTGGGTGAGCACGTCGTGCCCTGCCCTCTGCGCCAGCACGGCGAGCAGGAGCGCCACCCGGTTGGCGTCGACGCCGGCGACGGTTCGGCGACCGAAGCCCGCGGCGGCCGGCGCGACCAGACCCTGGACCTCGACCAGCAGCGGCCGGTTGCCGTCGGCCGAGGCAACGACGACGGAGCCCGGCGCGCCCTTGGGACGTTCGGCGAGCAGGTGCGCCGACGGCTCGGGCACCTCGATCATGCCGCCGCCGCGCATCTCGAACACACCGATCTCCTGCGTCGATCCGAAGCGGTTCTTGTGGGCGCGTACCACCCGGTACGGCGAGCCACCGTCGCCCTCGACCTGCAGCACCACGTCGACCAGGTGCTCGAGCGTCTTGGGTCCGGCGATGGCGCCGTCCTGGGTGACGTGACCGACCAGGATCGTGGGCACGCCCTGGGTCTTGGCGTAACGCATGAGCCGGGCCGCGCACTCGCGGACCTGACCGACCGAGCCGGGTATCGAATCGAGCTCGCTGGTGTAGACGGTCTGGATCGAGTCGACCGCCAGCACCGTCGGCGGGGTGGCCCCCGCTGACCGCCCGCCCTGCGACGATCCCCCATGTCCGACGATCACGTCGACGTCGGTCTCGGCGAGCAGGCGCAGCGTGGGCAGCGCGGCGCCGATGCGCCTCGCCCGCATCGCGGTCTGCGCCACCGACTCCTCGCCGCTCGCGTAGAGCACCGAGCCGCCCGTGCCGGCCACGCCGGCCAGGAGCTGGAGGAGCAGCGTCGACTTGCCGATGCCGGGATCGCCGCCGAGCAGGATCAGCGCGCCCGGAACCAAGCCTCCGCCGAGGACGCGATCGAGCTCGGCCAGGCCGGTGGGCAAACGCGCCGTCAGATCATCGGGCGGCACGGCGGTCGCCGCGATCGGCGCGGCGCCGTTGGAGACCAGCGCGGCGCCGGCTCGCGGCGGAACGCCGCCCTGGATCTCCTCGACGAGGGTGCCGAACTCGGTGCATGCCGGGCAGCGCCCGAGCCAGCGCGGCTCGACGTGGCCGCAGCTCTGGCAACGATGCACCGTGCGCGGGCCCTTGGCCTTGCTCTTGATCGCACTCACCTGGCTCGTCGTACTCGGTCGATCTGACACCTTGGCACGCGCACTCGCGCCAGCGCTGCCGGGCTGGCCCGATCGGGCCATGTGGGTGCGCCAACCCGCGAGAACACGGTCGCGCGCGGCGCGGCACGCGGTGTGCGAACCGCCGCCCCATGAACCCCACACGCCTGTCCCTGGCCATCCTCCTCGGCGCCGCCTTCCTGCCCGGCCTCGCCGGCGCCGATCCGCGCCCCGCGCCGATCGCGCGCACCGTCCACCTCGAGATCACCGATCCCGGTGATCCCGCGGGCGGCCTCGCACTCGACACCTCGCTGGTCGGCGAGCGCGCGTGCACCACCATGGTGCTCGACGACCGCACCACCCGTCGCAAGCTCGAGCTGTGCATCGCCGGCAGCGACGAGCGACCCTATCTCGAGCTCCGCCTCGAGCGCGGCGGCGCCGCCGGCTCCGTGGACGTCCAGTTCGCCGCCGTCGCCCGCCGCGGCACCCGCACCCGCCTGGGCAAGATCGCGCTCGACGCCAAGCGCACGCTCGAGGCCTACGCCACGGTCACCACCGACGCGCCCTGACTACCTCTTCGCGCCCTTCTTCTTCGGCGGATCCTTCTTGGGCGCCGTCGCCGGCGTCCCGCCGAGCGCCTCGACCTCGCCCTCGATGCTCTTCTGCGCCGCGGCGTCCTTGCCCTTGTTGAGCTCGAGGTAGGCGTTGAACGCCTCGATCGCCTTGTCGTTGTCGTGGTTGAGCTTGTACATGTGGCCGAGGTCGTACCAGGCGTCGGCGAGGTCGGCGGCGAGCGACACCGCCAACTCGTACGACGCGATCGCCTTCTCGACCTCCTCCTGGCGCCGGTACACGACCGCGAGGTTGAAGTGGTAGTCGGCGAGCTTGGGCTGGATCTCGATCGCCTTCTGGAACGAGGCGATCGCCTCGTCGAGGCGCTTGTCGGCGCGCAGGGCCACGCCGAGGTTGTTGTGGTAGGAGGCGTCGCCCGGCGCCAGCTTCACCGCCCACTGCAGCTGGACGATCGCGCCGGCGTTGTCGCCCTTCTTGCGCTTGAGGACCCCGATGTTGCTGCGGGTCTCGGCGTCCTTGGGATCGAGCCGGCACGCCTTCTCGAGCGCGACCAGCGCCTCGTCGACGCGATCGACGCGGTAGTACGACATGCCCAGCTGCGCCCACACCACCGCGTTCTTGGGCATGAGCGGGGTCGCGTGCTCGTAGGCAGCGACCGCCTTCTGGTAGTCCTTGCGCTTCTTGTAGAGGTGGCCGAGCGAGGCCCAGGCCATGGCGTGACGGGTGTCGGCGGCCACCGCCTTCTCGAACGCAGCGATGGCCTCGTCCTCCTTGCCCTGACTCTTGAACGCCAGGCCCTGCTTGTAGTGGGCGGCGGACTCGCCATCGGCCCATGCGGTTGGGGTGGCAGCCGCGCCGGCGGCGACGGCGACCGTACCGAGCGAGAGAGCGACGAGACTCGAGCGTAGGAATCGGCGCACGGATCCTCCTGAGGCGATGAGCCTATCATCAGGAAGTGGCCGCGGCGCCGGCCAGGGTTACGCGGAGGCAGGCGCGGCCGCGGCCTCGGCGGCCTCGGGCAGACCGAGCGCCGGCGTGGCGCCGGCGGCGATGGCCAGGCCTTCGCCGAGCTCGCCCAGAACGCTCATCGCGTTTCGGGCATCGGCCGCCTCGCGGGCGGCGGCGGTGGCGTCGAGCTGCGCGCATGCCATGCGGAACTTCTCCAGGGTCGCGACGCAGTGGTGCATGCGAGCGACGATGCGCTCGCGCGCCGCGCCCACGCGGTCGACGTAGCGGCGCTGGTCGCCCAGCGCCGCACGGGCCTCGGTGTACTGCTCCTTCGCCACGGCGTCGGTGCAGGCGGAGATGCGGAGGTCGAGCTCGGCGATCCGACGATCGACCTCGGCGCCGTCGAGCGCCGGCGCCGCCTGCAGCCGCTCGGCCACGGCGAACAGGCGGAGCACGCCGTCCTTGACCAGATCGCGGTTGTCATCGACCAGCGTCAGCTCGGCGGAGCCCTGCCAGATGGCGCGGCCGCGCTCGACCAGCTCGCGGGCCTCGCCCTGGAGCGGCGGCAGCGCGCGGTAAGCGGCGGCCACGGGATCGGCGACCAGGGAGACGTGGCGGGTGGCGATGGCGAGCGTCGCGGCCAGGCCGACCGATACGCCAGCGAACAGGCCGGTGAGTGGCACCGCGAAGCTGGCCGTCTCCTGCGCGCCCATCACGCGAGTGGCGGCGAGCGCCGCGGCGACGCCTGCGAGCGCACCCGCGGCGGCGACGAAGCCGGCGCGGGCCCGGGTGCTGCCCAGGGCCAGGCCAAGCGCCAGCGCGCTGGCGATTCCGGCCAGGCCCATCCCGGCGACGAGGAGCGCCGCGCCGGCGGCAGCGGCGCACAGCCGTAGCCCGATACGCCAGGCGCTGCGCGGCTGCTCGGCCCACGACAGGCCGGCCAGGGCGCCGACCAGCGCCCCGACCAGGTGCGGCGACTCGATGCCGCCGATGGCGGCCATCGCCGATCCACCCATGGCGGCTCCGGTGACGGTGGCGAGGACGGAGCGATGGAAGCCAGGGTGGTCGACGAAACGGAGCGCCGTGGTCATGGGAGCTACCGACGCGCCAGGCGTGACGCCGATCTATGCGGGATCACGGCCGCGCTGGGTCTCTCGCAAGTGCCCGAAAACACGAACGGCGGAGCAGATGCTCCGCCGTCCTGGGCTGATCACTTCTGACGACTAGAACGTGTAGCGCAGGCCGAACCGGATCGACCGAGGCGCCTGGCGGGCGTTCAGGTTGCCGAAGTTCTTGTTGTAGGTCGGGGTCTCGTTGAGCTCGACCGCGAAGATCGGGTCGATGGTCTTCGAGTGGGCCAGGTCGCTGGCGTCGCCACCCACGATGGGGTTGGCGGCGTCAGCGGTGTAGCGCTCGTCGGCGTCGACCTGGTCCTGCGAGTTGAGCAGGTTGAACACGTCGATGAAGGCCTCGAGCGTGTTCTTGCCCATCTTGCGGCCGTAGGTCGCCTTGATGTCCGCGGTGTACGTGAACGGCGACCGGCCGGCCGCGCCACGCGCCTGGAGGAAGGTCTCGTCAGGGCCGTAGGCCCAGTGAGCAGCGAGGGCGTTGTGCGGGATGCCCGACTCGCCACGGACGCTGGCGCCGAGCACCACGTTGCCGGCCTTCTTGAGGTCGAACTGGTAGAAGCCGTCGACCTTGAGGAGGTGCGGGCGATCCAGACCCGACGAGCCGTAACGGTTCGCCATGAGGTCGGGGAGGTCGTACATCGACGTCAGGTTGGGGTCGTCCTGGCCGGTCTCGGTCGAGAACAGGCCGGGGAAGTTACCCTTGCTGCGCGAGTAGGTGTACGAGGCCAGGAGCATCGCGTTCTTCGAGAAGCGCTGGTTGGCGGTCACCACCACCGCGTTGTAGCGGCGGATCGGCTTGTCGAACTCGTCGACGCGCGAGAGCAAGTCAGCGCGGAACTCGTAGAGGTCGGCGGTGTCGTCGTTCGACGGGTCGCCGTCCATGCGAAGCGCGGCGGCCTGACGCTCGAGATCGGCGGCGGCATCGTCGAAGCTCTCGCCCGGGTTGGCGATCAGGTAGTTGGTGCCACCGTCGGTCGAGATGTCCTCGATGACCCGGCCCAGGTCGCGATAGACATAATTGACGCCCATCTTGAAGTCGGCCATCAGCTCGTACTCGGCGCCGAGGATGAACTCGTCGAGGTACTGACCATCGAGGCCGGGGGCGATCGCCGTGGTGGGGCCGCCGAACTGGATGCGGGCCTTGGTGGCCACGGTGCAGTTGTCGAGCACGTTCTGGTCGAACGAGTTGAGCGCCTCGGGGCAGGTGCCGCCCGGCATGCTGGGATCGGCCGCCGAGCGGGTGGTGACGCGGTTGAAGTTGATGATCTCGCCGCCGAAGGCGCGGACGTTGATGTCCATCGGCACCGTCTCGTAGAAGCGGCCCCAGTGGGTGAAGATCTTGGCGCGGCCCTCCTGGGTCGGGTCGAAGATGAGGCCGACGCGGGGAGCGAGCTGGTTCTTGAGCTCGAACGCGACGTCGGGGATGATCTCGCCCTCGACCGACGTGGTGCCCTTGACCTCGTCCGCCGCGTAGCCCGTCTGCTGCTCCCAGCGGAGGCCGGCGTTCAGGGTGAGGTTGGGGCGGATCTGCCAGGAGTCCTGGAGGTAGGCGCCCAGGTTGCGGTTGGTGGTCTTGGCGCGAAGGCCGTCCGACGTGGCGTGGTTGCAGAGGGCGAGGCCGTTGACGCAAGGAGCGTCGGCGGCGGCGGCCTGCGCCATGTCCTCCGGATCCGAGCCCGGGATGGGAATCACGAAGGTGCGGAGATCCCACGCGCCCGGCTGATCCGGCAGGCTGCGCGAGCGCCGGGCCTGGGTCCAGCTGCCACCGCCCGTGTAGTAGCGGCGGGCGTTGTACTTGGTCTGCTCGACGTCGAGGCCGAGCTTGAAGGTGTGGTGACCGGCCAGCTTCACGCGCTGGGTGAGCGCCGCGTTGAGCGACGAGCGCGCCATGTCGAGGTAGTCGAGGGCGCCCACACCGTTGGTGCTGTACGGGGTCGAGAACGGGACCGGGCAGTTCACGAAGCCCGGGTTCATGTCGTTGGCCGTGCCGTCCTCGCAACCGGCGAAGGCGCCGCCGCCCTGGGTCCCCTCGAAACCGGCGAGGTCGCTCAGGCTGCGGTTCCAGCCGAAGCGAATGTTCTTGGCCTCGAGCCCGTCCGCAAAGTACGGGGTCTCGTGGGTGTAGTTGGTGTGCTGGCCGGCGACGATGTCGACCTGGGTCTTGTTGTCGGCGAACTTCGACGACCACTTGAGCGAGCCGTCGTAGGCGCCGTCGGCGAACGCGTAGAGCTGCGACGCGCGGTCACCGGTGACCCGGTAGAAGGCGCGGTCGCTGGCGCGCGGGTTGCCGAACCCCGAGATCTGGAACTGGTGGTTCTGCGAGATCGCGCCGTTGATCTTGGCGGTGAAGAAGTGGGTCTTCGAGGTGGTCGACATCGGGCTGCGCCCGACCTCGTCGAAATCTTCGAAGCCCTCGTCGGTGATATCGACCTCGCCGTCGCCGTCGGCGTCGACGCGGGCGTAGGTCACGCGGTCGAGGGTCGACTTGCGGACCGACGGGTTGTACCCGATGTGGAACCAGACCTTGTCCTTCTTGATCGGACCGCCGACCTCGAAGCCGAGGTCGGTCGAGTAGTCGAGGTTGGTCTCGCTCGAGATGGCGGCGCCCTGGCGGACGATCGGCTCGACGTCGGCGACCATGCTGCCCGGCGTGAAGTAGCCGAACACCGAGCCGTGGAACTCGTTGCCACCCTGCTTGGTGACGACGTTGACCACGCCGCCGGTCGAGCGGCCGAACTCGGCGTTGTAGCCGCCGGCGATGACCTCGGTCTCCTCGATGAACTCGTTGGGCAGGTTCGACGACTGGAAGCCCTTGGAGGTGTCCGTCGTGTTGATGCCCTCGATGATGTACGTGTTCTCGAGCGACGTCGAACCGCCGAACGAGGTGCCGTACGTGTCACCGGCGGTGCCGGCCGCGCTGCCCAGGACCGCGCCGAAGGTGCGGCCGACCGGGATGCGGGTGGTGTACTCGTCGGTGATGGTGACGCCGGTCTTGGTCGAGCCCTGATCGACGATCGGGGCGCGGCCCTCGAGCTCGATGACCTCGGTGGTCTGCACCGAGGTGTCGATGGGCACGCTGACGAAGGCCTGCTTGCCGACCTCGACGAGGACGTTGGGGCGCGAGAACTGCGAGTCGTTGAAGAAGACCGTCATCACGTACACGCCGGGAGGCAGGTTCGTGATCGTGAATCCGCCGCTCTCGTCGGTGATCTCGGCCTGCTGCCCCTGGAGGGCAGGACCGGAGACCACGACGGTGGCGCCGATGACGGCTTCCTTGGTCGCCTTGTCGACGATGCGGCCGCGGACGGCGCCCGTCGTGCTGCTCTGGGCGACCGAGACCTGGGTGTCGACGATCTGAGCCCCGGCCAGGACCCCGACCGTCATCGCAAACGATAGTCCGATGCGTTTCATGGTTTGGGTTCCTTTCACTCGACGACGACGCGAACGTCTTCGTTCGCGGCGAAGGTGATGGTGCCGCCGTTGAGCTCTTCGATGACGGCGCCGCTCTTGATGCGCACCGTGTAGTTGCCGGCGGGCAGGTCGGCGGTACCGTGGACGAAGATCGCGTCGAGCGAGGCGTGGCTGTCATCGACGTAGAACGTCGACGGGATGACCGCGCCTGCGCCGTTGACGATCTCGATCTCGGAAGCCGCGATCGACGCGTCGTCGATCGCCGCGTTGAAGGAGAACTCGATCTCGCCGTCGGGATCGATGACTTCGCGGTCGGCCACGTCCTCGGCGTCGGCCGGCACGGTCTCCAGGAGCGCCAGGTCGGCGATCTTGAAGTCGAGCGCGGCCTCGGCGGCGGGCACCGTGGTGCCGCTCTTGTCGACGACGTTGTCGCCCAGCGTCACCGTGCAGGTGGTGCCGGTGGCGATGTCGAGCGACAGCGGCTGCACCAGGAGTGACGGTCCCAGCGGGAACGTCGTGTTGTTGCCGTTGGGCACGTAGTAGCCGTCGTAGTCCACGGCGGTGGTGCCGCACATGAACGTGACCGGCTGGGTCGTCTCGAGAGAGCCGACGCAAGCGCCGTCCTCGTCGCAGATGAGCGTCTCGACGCGGTCGGCGTTGAGCAGCTCGTCGAACATGATGCGGATGGCGTATCCGCGCGGGTCGGCATCATTTGCCGCGAATTCGGACTCGACGTCGGGGCAGACCGTCTGCGACCCGAGGATGGCGTCGATCACGAAGCCAGGAGCCTTCTCGTCCTTGGCGCCATTCACATAGCGGCAGAAGAAAGGATGCTCTTCGGCCGAGACGACCGACTGGGCCATGCCGACGAGCACATCAGGAGGCCCCTCGGGCCGGAGATCGGTGAGGATGTCCGGGTCGCCGAAGCAACCACCAGCGAAGATACCGAGTCCTACCGCAAGGATTCCTTGCGTCCGGTAGCGCAGCATTACGAAGCCTCCCTCATAATTGGCTAGAGACCGTGGATGGGGCTTTCCCAGGCTCGGTCGTTGGGAGTCATCGCCCATGCCCGCACCAAAGGCAAGATCCCCGTCGCACTCTTGTCGCAGGGATCACCGTCTGGTGAGACTGTAGTTCCGCGGCGTTGAATAGGCGACCTCGTCACCGCGACACCGTGCGACAAGGGTGCGCTCGACGGCAACGTCCCGAAAATAACCAAGGCGACCACGACAAGGTCGCCTCGGTGAGAACCTCGCGCCGCAGCCGGGACGCGACAGCGTGCGACCGTGAGGATGCGCTGCGTCGTTACGCGTTGGGTCGCTTGCCGTTGCCGGCCGCGCTCGCGGACGACGGCGGCGGCGCCGCCGGTGCGGCTGCCGGCGCGACGTCGACGCCGATCCGCCGCAGGTTGTGGTGGGCGAGCATGCGCGCTTCGATCGCCGACATCACCTCGGGATGATCGATGAGGAACTGCTTGGCGTTCTCGCGGCCCTGGCCGATGCGCTCGCCGCCGAACGAGAACCAGGCGCCGCTCTTCTCGATCACGTTGGCCTCCGAGGCCAGGTCGACGAGGTCGCCCTCCCTGGAGATACCCTGTCCATAAAGGATGTCGAACTCGACCTCCCGGAAGGGCGGCGCCATCTTGTTCT
>SXJR01000400.1 GCA_005779305.1 Myxococcales bacterium | reverse complement strand
TCCTCGAAGCAGGCGGCCCCCGCCGAGCCGGGCGGGAGCGGAGGCGGCTCCGGCGACTGCGAGCCCGGCCGCTGCATGGAGGACATCTCCGGCGTCATCGAGGATCACCGGCCCGCGGCGCGCGCCTGCTACGAGGCGGGCTGGGAGCGCGATCCGAGCATCCAGGGCCGGCTCATCATCAACTTCGAGATCGACCCCGACGGCAAGGTCGTCGATGCGTCACAAAGCGCTCAGGACGAGCAGATCACCGACCCCGGCGTGGTCGGCTGCGTCGAGGCCGTGATCCGCGCGCTCACGTTCAAGCCGAGCGCGCGGGGCAAGTTGTCCCGCGCCTTCCACCGCTTCGAGTTCAACCCGCCGGCGAGGTGACCGTCCGGAGAGCGACCGCGACTCAATAGGTCCGGTCGTTGGTCACCCAGTAGCCGGTGGACTGCGCCGGCGGATGGAGCGGGGTGAGGGTGCAGCCGGTGGTGACACCGCTGCCGTTGACCGAAACCGTGGCGTCGACAACCCGCCAGATGTCGCCCGTCGTGGAGCCCGAGGTGTCGAAGTTGGTCAACTCGTTGGTCGGGCCACCGTAGCTGCCGCGGAGGACGCCGGCGCAGTAGACGTTGACCATCGGGCGCACCACGCCGGTGCCGCTGTAGTAGTGCGTCATCACCCGGAAGGTCTGGGCATTGGCCGGGTTGTCGACGTTGATGTTCTCGGGCACGCCGTTGTTGCTGATGCTGTCGATGTCCAGGCGCGGGTTGCGGCAGTAACCCAGCGTCTGCCAGCCGGCGCCCTCGGGGCCGCCCACGCACTCCGACAGCGGGCTGTTGGGGAAGCTCCAGTTGGGCGGCGTGGCCGACCCGGACTTGCAGTTCGAGTAGTAGCAATCGTCGGTCGCGTTGAACCAGTCGGTGGTGGTGCCGGGCCGATGCATGTGCAGGTCGATGTCGGTGGCGCCCGAACGATCCGAGCACGTCTCGACGCGCAGGCCCGGTGACGAGATCTTGATGATGAACGTGCAGGTCAGGACCTCGCCGCTGGGCAAGGTGATGAAGACCCGGACGGTATAGTCGCCGGAGAGCTGCGGCCGCAGGGTCAGGCTCGAGGTGCCCTGGCCGGTGAGCGTGAAGGTCTGCCGCAGCGGGTTGGTCGTGGTCGCGAACAGGCGATCGCAGGGACCACCGACCACTTCCCAGCGCCAGGTCGTGACCGTGCCGCTGAAGAACTGAGTGCCGTCGATGACGTAGTTGTCGAAAGGATTACCGCCCGGCATCGAGCCGGGGGCCGGGCACGCGAGCCCGACCGTGCCGGTGGCGCCGTCGTCGACGCAGCTATCGCAGTCGTTGTCGAGGTTGTCCTCGACCTCGGCGCTGGGAGAGACGCCGTCGACGCACGCCCCCCACGAGGTGCCGGCGACGTTGCAGACCTGGCTGCCGTCGGTGCAGGCGCCCACGTTGCGGCGCCCGGGCTGACCGCGGAAGCAGGCCTGCACCGAGCCGGGCGTACAGGCACAGTTCTCGTCGGTCGCGCTGTCGCAGTTGTCGTCGACGCCGTTGCCGCAAAGCTCGACCGGGCCGCAGCCATCGGCCACCGGGGTGGCGCAGGCGTTGCCGTCGCAGGCGTCGCCGATGCCGTTGTTGTTGCCGTCGGCCTGGGTCGGGTTGGAGATGAAGGGACAGTTGTCGCAGGCGTTGCCGTGACCGTCGCCGGCGCCGGTGATGCCGTCACTGTCGGCCTGGTCGAGGTTGGACACCAGGCGGCAGTTGTCGGCGTCGTCGAACACGGTGTCGCTGTCAGTGTCGTCGCAGACGTCGCCCTCGCCGTCGAGGTTGAAGTTGGCCTGGTTGGTGTTGGCGACGAGCGGGCAGTTGTCGACCGCGTTGAGGATGGTGTCGTTATCGAGATCGGGATCGCAGACGTCGCCGATGCTGTCGCCGTCGCCGTCGGCCTGGTTGGTGTTGGCGATGGCCGGGCAGTTGTCGACGACGTCGAGCACGCCGTCGCCGTCGCTGTCTTCGCAGGCGTCGCCGATCATGTCGCCGTCGCCGTCGGCCTGGTTCTGGTTGGTCACGGCCGGGCAGTTGTCGCAGACGTCGCCGATGGTGTCGCCGTCGCCGTTGGTCTGGGCGGTGTTGGACACGAGCCGACAGTTGTCGGTGGCGTCGAACACGGTGTCGCTGTCGGTGTCGTCGCAGACGTCGCCCTGGTTGTCGTTGTTGAAGTCGGCCTGGCCCGGGTTCGCGATCGCCGGACAGTTGTCGCAGGCGTCGCCGCGGCCATCGGTATCTCCGTCGGTCTGGAGCGGATCGGACACCGTCAGGCAGACGTCGCACAGGTTGCCGGCGCCGTCGCCGTCGCCGTCGGCCTGGAGCGGATCGTAGACGCCAGGGCAGACATCACAGGCATCGCCGAAACCGTCGGGATCGATGTGGGTGTCGATGATGACCGCGTCGTTAGTGGCGCTGAACGACGTCGCGATGCGACCGGCGAGACCGACGCCCGACAGGCCGTCGGCGCTCTCCGCGCCCTGGGTGTGGATCCCGCCGTTGGTGGTGCACGTCGCGCACACCAGCTCGATGAGGCTCGTGGTCTCGTGCAGGACGATCTGGCCGGTGACCGGCAGGCCACCGCTGAAGTGCGGCACGGCGTTCCAGCTCACCACCAGCTCACGGTTGGGCGCGGTGCCTTGCAGGCCCCAGGTGATGCTGCCTCCGCTGCTCTGGTTGAGGTCGATCCAGTAGAGCGCGATCACGCCGTTGGGAGCGGTGGCCGAGGGGATCGGTCCGCCGGCGCAGCAACCGTTGCTGGTGTCGCCCACGGTGATGAAGCCGTTGGTCGAGACGTTGATCGAGGTGTAGGTCTGGCCGTAGAACTCGAACGGGAAGCCGATCGCGATCGGAGGCGAGACCGCGTCGTCGCCGGCGATCGCGACGGTGGCAGGCACCGGGCGCAGGACGTAGGTGCCGGCCACGGCGGTGCCGTCACCGTCGCCGTCGGAGTCGGCCTGGCTCGGGTTGCTGTCCAGCGGGCAGTTGTCGGCACCGTCGAGGACCGTGTCGCCGTCGTCGTCGGGGTCACAGACGTCGCCGAGCGTATCGGTGTCGCTGTTGGCCTGGTCCGGATTGGCGACGATCGGACAGTTGTCGGCAACGTCGAGGTCGCCGTCGCCGTCGTCGTCGTCGTCGCAGGCGTCGCCGAGGGGGTCGGTGTCGTGGTTGTCCTGGGGGGTGTTGGCGTCGATCGGGCAGTTGTCGACGGTGTCGAGGACGGTGTCTCCGTCGTCGTCCGTGTCACAGGCATTGCCCATGAGGTCGTTGTCGGTGTCGAGCTGGTCGGCGTTCGCGACCAGCGGACAGTTGTCGACGGCGTCGAGGTCGCCGTCGCCGTCGGCGTCGTCGGTGCAGGCGTTGCCGGTGCCGTCGCCGTTGGTGTCGAGCTGGTCGGTGTTGGCGACCAGAGGACAGTTGTCGTCGGTGTCCAGGATGGTGTCGTTGTCGTCGTCGGGGTCGCAGATGTCGCCCTGAGAGTCGGCGTCGGCGTTCTCCTGGTTGGGGTTGGCGTCGTCGGCGCAGTTGTCGGCGGTGTCCTCGATGCCGTCGTCGTCGCGATCGAGGTCAGCATCGACCGCAAGCGGAGCGTCGATCAGTTCGTCATCGCCCTCGTCGGCGTCGGCGAACCCCGGAGCCTGCGGGCTGCAACCGACGAGGCCGGCGAGGATCGCGATGGTGAACGAGAAGACGATGGCGGGCGCAAGGCCACGCCGTGACGGAGGCCCTGACCTCTCACCTACCCACGAGCTCCACATTCCGTGCCGTCGTGTGAGCCTGAGGCCGAGCGTCATGAATCCCCCTGGCCGCGCATCCTACTCCCCGAGCCGATGCGGATCGACCGCCATCGCGAGACATGTGTCGCGGACCACCGGGAGTGTCGCGCCGTCGCCGAGCCGGCAAGTCGGCGACACGGCTGCCATTCAGGTGGCACGGCGGCTGCGTTCGGGATGCACCTGCTCGCTCACGAGGTCGCCCACACCGTGCAGCAGGGCGGCGGCGGTGGCAGCGGCGTGCAGGCCAAGCTGGCGATCGGCGGGGCCAGTGATGCCGCCGAGCACGAAGCCGATCACGCCGCCGACGCCATGGTGCACGGGGCACCGGCCAAGGTGAGCTCGACGACACCGGGCACGGTGCAGCGCTGGGGCTTCGACGACCTCGTCGACGCCGCGTCCGACGCGGTGAGCGGCGCCGCCAGCGCGGTGAGCGACGTGTTCTCCGGCGCAGGCGGCGGGGCGGCGGCCAACGATAGCGGCGGTGCAGGCCAGCCGGCGCAGGCGGACCCGAGCTCCGCGCCCGCGCCCGCGCGGTCCAGGCCGGCGGCGGCCCCCAAGGCGCCGGCGCCGCCGAAGAAGGTCGCTCGCGGTCGGCGAAGGCAACCAACGCCAGCGAGATGTGCCCCATCAAGATGGTCGAGCTCAGCGACGCCACCATCGGGGTGAAGCCGTACAACGGCAACGCGGAGTACCCGGGCATCGTGCGGCCGCACCTCAGGCACGCGCTCGCCGACACGACGCTCAAACGACTGAGCCGGACGCCGGGCCGCGTCAGCGCGGGATCACCGACGGCAGCGGTGTGGCGAGCTCGTCGCGGTGACAGGTGGCCAGCTCGACGTTGCCGAGGTGAGGCGTCCGGCGCTGGGCCCGGGACTCCAGCGCGAAGCGGGCGCCGATGTCGAAGCGGTCGACCAGGTAGGCGGCGAGCTCGGGCCGCGAGACGGCCCGCGTGGCGGTCACGTGGCGGATGCCGGTGACGTCGGAGCGCGCGATCTGCCAGACCCGTCGCGCCGCGTCCTCGGCCCACACCGCCGAGCGGTGCTCGTCGGCGACCACGGTCATGGGCAGCCCGCGGCGGTGGCGATGGCGCAACCAGTCGAGGTGACCGATGCGGCCGGTGGCGGACGGGCCGATCCACAGGCCGGCGCGCACCACGACCGTGCCTGGACGCGCCAGCACCAGCGTCTCGGCGGCGACGCGGGTGCGGCCGTACACGCTGATCGGCGCGGTCGGCGAGTCCTCGCGGTAAGGGCCGTGATCGCCGCCGAAGACGTGGTCACTCGAGCAGTGGACGATGCGGGTGCCGGGCGGCGTGTGCTCGAGCAGCACCCGGGTGCCCTCGACGTTCACCGACCATGCGAAGTCGGGCGAGGTCTCGCAGGTCTCGACATCGCAGACGCCGGCGCAGTTGATGATCAGGTCGGGCCGGAGGTGGGCGAACAGCGACCGCACCGCGTCCTCGTCGTCGAGATCGAGGGCCCGGGTGATGCCGTCGGGCAGGCGCCGGGTCGCGGCGTTGCAGAACCCGGTGACGTCGAGCGGCCGGGCCTGCCAGATCGACCAGCCCAGCATCGAGCCGGCGCCGAAGAGCAAGACTCGAGCGGGCTCCTGGCTCATGATGACCTGCGGGGCACGCACAGCCCGATCGCCGCGCCCTGGGGATCGTCGAGAACGGCAACCCGCGCGCCGCCTGGCAGGTCGAAGGGACCGAGCACCGTGGCGCCGGCGACTCGCGCCGCGGTCAGCGCGAGGTCGAGGTCAGCGACGCCGAGGTGGAACAACCAGTGGGGGTGCACACCGGGACGGCGCGCGGTCTCCGCCATCGAGCCGACGTCGGCGCCGCCGGCCTCCCAGGCGAAGTGCTGGTGGCTGCCGGCGGCTCCCAGGTCGATGCGCCCGGTCAGGTGCCAGCCGAACAGCGCGGTGTAGCTCGTGGTCGCGGCGGCGAGGTCGGTGGTGTGGAGCTGGTGCCAGTGCACGCGCTGGTCGCGGGCCGGCGCGGGGGCGGTCGACGTCGCGAGTCCGAGCACGGCGCCCTCTGGATCGCGGACGATGGCGAGCTCACCGCCGCCCGGCAGCGGTCGCGTCGGTCCCAGGCGGGTGGCGCCGCGCCCGACGAACGCGGCGGCCACGCGCTCGATGTCGTCGACACCGACCATACCAAGCCAGTGCGCCGGCGCGCCGCGGGCCGCGGCCTCGGCCGGCAAGGTGACGATCGAGAGCTGCTCCGCAACGGCGGCGCCGACCACCGCCGCGTAGAACGCGCGCGCCGCGGCAGGATCGGTGGTGCGCAGCTGGTAACGGTGGAAGCCGGTCACGACGCGTCATCCTAGCCGGGAAGGCCGCGGATCCCGTCGTCATTTGCCGCGGCACGTTTTTGCTTGACGTCGTCAAGCAAGAGCGACCAGAGTACGAACGTGACCAAGACCCGGCCCGGAGCGAGACTGCGCGAGCGAAGGCTCGCCGGTTCGCGGCAGGAGATCATCGACGTCACCCGCTCCGTCCTGGCCCGGAGCGGCGCCCTCAAGCTCACGCTCGAGCTGGTCGCCGCCGAGCTGGGGATGAGCAAGCAGGCGCTCTATCACTACTTCCCATCCAAGGACGCGCTGCTCTTCGACGTGGTCCTGGACGATCTGATCGCCTCGGCCGAGGCGGTGAACCGGGCGTGCGCCGCCGCGCCCGACGGAGCCAGCGCCCTCGAGGCACTGATCCGGGCCTACACGGCGTACTTCCTGCCTCGGCTCGATGCGTTCCGCCTCATGACCATGCAGGTCGGCGCGGCGCTGGACTGGAAGCACTCGCCGGCGATGCTGGAACGCCTGCGGCCGATCAACGACCTGCTCTACGGCGAGACCGAGAAGAAGCTCGCCGCCGACCACCGGGCGCCCCGCCGCGACAAGCAGGAACCGCGCCGGCTGGCCTTCACCGCCCACCTGGCCGCGATGGGTTTCCTGACCATGCGCGCGGTCGTCGATCGCATGAACGATCCGCTGCTCCACAGCGACGACGATCTCGTCGACGAGCTGTGCCGCACCTATCGCGCCGCTGCCGACCACCGGAGGACCTCATGACCGCCTTGACCTTCGAAGACCCGCTGTTCCGCACCTTCGCCATCGCCGCCACCATCATGATCATCAAGATGGCGGGCCAGGCCTGGCTGACGGTCTGGCGGATGACCAAGGCCAAGGGCGGATTCCGCAGCCCCGAGGACGCCAAACGCTCGCCGCTCAACCCCGAGCCGAGCGAGGGACAACTCGCGCCCAACGAGTACGTCGAGCGCAGCCGCCGCATGCACCTCAACGACTGCGAGAACATCCCGCCGTTCCTGGCGGTCGCCTTCCTGTTCGTGCTCGCCGGCCCACCCCTGTGGGTGGCCCAGGTCGTCCTCTACGGCTACGTCGTCACCCGCCTGCTCCACGCCGCCGCATACCTGACGGCCCAGCTCCACGACGTGCGCGCCACCATGTGGACCCCGGGTTCGCTCGCCATCCTGGGCATGGCCGTCTACGTCCTCACCCAGGCGATCTGACCGTCGCTGCTTCCGGCTTCCGGCTTCCGGTTTCCTGTTCACTCCTTCTCTTCGAGCATCTTCAGCAGATCGGCGGCCGGCAGCGTCTCTGACGCGCCCATCGCCGGCGGCACGTACGGCACGTAGGTCGCCTTGTGCCAGCGCCGCCACACCAGGCTGGGATCGTCGAGCGGGCGATCGAAGCGGGCGAGGACCGAGCGCGGACGGCCGTCGGCGGTGACCGACTCGATCTCGATGATCAGCCCGGTGAGCGCGATGGTCTCGCCAGGCGTGAAGCGCCGCGCCGGCGTGCGCAGCATGCGATCGATCTCGTAGCGCAAGAACCCGCCCTCGGGCGTCACCCGCAGCACCCGGTCGCCGGCGCGCTCGATGGTCACCGGCGAGGAGCCGTTGGCCAGCCAGTAGAGGTGCGCTGGCCGCACCTGACGGCGGGCGGCGCGCATGACCAGGATGTAGCTGGCGAAGGCGTCGTTGGGTGCGGCGGCGATGATCACGGTCTTGTCGGAGATGTTCGGACCGGACGGAACTCCGGCGTCGGCGCGATCGAGGAAGAAGTTGATCGTCACCATCGAGCGCGAGCGCATCACCAGGAACACCGGGGCCATGGCCACATGGGTGAGCACCATGGCGGTGACGATCACCATGGCGGCTGCCCGGCGCGGCCAGGCGACGCCGAGCAGGTCCCGCCGGCGCATGGCGGCGGCGAGGAGCTGGGCGACCAGGCCCATGGCGCCGAGGCCGACGAAGCCGAGCAGGCGATCGGCCGGGAACGTGCTCGCCACCGGGATGGCCGCCAGCACCATGCCAGTGGCGAAGAAGCGGCTGACCGGATCGACGCGCAGGAGCCGGGCGCAGGCCAGCGCGATCGCGACCAGGACGGCCACGGCGATGGCGACCATGGTCGTCATCACGCCCGCGCCCATGAGCGGATAGAGCGAGGCCAGATCCGACCACGGCAGCCCGAGCTGGCCGAGGAGCAAGAGCGGTACGCGCACCGCCGCCGCCGCCGCAAACGCCGCCGGGTCGGCGCCGGGATCGAGGTAGATGCCGGAGCCGGTGACGCCGTAGCCGAGCAGCTCGTAGACGACGCGCCAGACGATCACCACCGCGGCGTACGGCGCCAGCGCCAGCACCCGATCGCGCACCGGTCCACGATCGAGCCACAACGCGTGCGCCGCCAGGTAAGCGACGATGGCCAGCGCGGCCTCACCGGCGAGGAGCGCGACGGCGAGCAACGGCGGACCGACCCAGCGGCCACGGGCCCAGCCGTCTCGGCGCCAACGATCGTGGGCGAGCAGGACCGGCACCGCCAGCACGAGACAGACCAGCGCGTTGCGGTTGGCGATCCAGCCAACCACCGGACCTCGGGCGTCGTCGATGGCGTACAGCCCCAGCGCGAGCACGGCGATCCAGCGCCCTTCGGCGAAGCGGCGATAGAACAGCCAGACCACGCCCAGCGCGAGCACGAGCCAGACCAGGTTGTGGACCAGCATGGCGGTGGCGTTGTCGGGCCACAACGCGTGATCGGCGGCGTGGGTCGCCGACGTCACCGGGCGCAAGAACGCCAGCTTGATCTCGAGATCGGTCCACCACGGATACACGCCTTCGTCGCGCAACCGGCGAGCGTGGTCGGGGTTGCCGTCGGCAAAGACGAACAGATCGAGCGGCCGCGATGGCATGCCGTCGATGCTCGTGTCGTCGCGCGAGATCACGCGATGGAGATGATCGTCGGCGGCGAAGTCGGCGGTCAGCGCCGGCGACGCCAGCGCCAGGCCGAGCAGCGCGACCACCAGCGGGGCGCGGCGGGCCCCGAGCCAACGAACCAGACGTTCCACCACGACAGCTTCGCCGATCTTCGCCGATCTAGGGCACTTCGCGCGACGACCGACCTCGCTGAACCTCCAGGCTCACGCGCATCGCATCAGTAGTGTCTCTCGAGCACGTACCAGCCGAAGGCGCGCAGCATGATCCGGGTCAGCGACGGCTCGAGCAGCGGCTCGGCTCGCTGCCAACCCTCCTCGACAAGCGCACGGGCGCGATCGGCGCAGGCGGTGATGGCGCCACAGGTCTCGAGCAGCTCGACCGCGGCGGCGACGGTGACCTCGTCCTGCGGCTTCGACTGCAGCGTGGTCCACAGCCACTGCCGCTGTTCGAGCGGCAGGCGGCTCATCGCGATCGCCACCGGCAGGGTGACCGTGCCGTTGCGGATGTCCTCGCCGCGCTGCTTGAGGTCACCCTTGAAGCCGCGCAGGTTGAGCACGTCGTCGATGATCTGGAAGGCCAGCCCGACGTCCTCGAAGAAGCGGCCGACCGCGGCTACCTGCTCGGTGCTGCCGCCCCCGACCACCGCGCCCATGCGGGCCAAGCATCCGGCCGGCGCCGCGGTCTTGAGGCGGTGGCAAGCGAGGATGCGGCCCTCGAGGGTGCGGGCGTCACCGGTCGCCACCGCCGCCGGCATGAGTGCGGCCATGCCGCCGAGGTCGATGGCCTGGCCGGCGTGGCCGGCGCGCATCGCCGCGAAGTAGAGATCGTAGAGGCGCAGCTTGGTCTCCGGAGCCATGTCGTCGGAGAACATCAGGTGCTGGGTCAGGAAGTAGGCCGCGGTGCCGGCGTTGATGGCCACCGGCTCGCCGTGGGTGACGTGGACGGTGGGGCCGCCTCGCCGCACCGTCGACTGATCCTGGACGTCGTCGATGATCAGCGAACCGACGTGGAGCAGTTCGGGCATGGCCAGCCACTGCATGTACTTGCGTGAGTCACCGCCGACCACGTCGCAGCAGGCCAGCGCCGCGTACGAGCGCCACGACTTGCCGCCGCGATCGACGATCTCGCGAATGGGGGCGATCAGGCCGGCCGCCATGGACGGCGCGTCGACGCCCTCCATGTAGTGCTCGAGCTCCTCGCTGGCGATCAGGTCGCGCAGCTCGTCGTGCTCGGGCTGGAGCGGCAGCACCTCCTGCACCGACTTGCGCACCTGCTTGCCGACCGCCGAGAAGAAGTCGTCGAGGGTCTCGATGTGCTCGAAGCCGCTGCGCTCGACGTAGGCCGGGCCCTCGACCGGGCGGCCGCGCAACGTGCCGCGGGTGCGGCAACGGCCTTCCCAGAAGGCCGGCTTGGAGATGACGGTGATCAGCTCCTGATCGGGGAAGACCGCGTCGATGGCGACGTCGAGCCCGATCGAGGGCGCGCGCAGGCGCCAGGCCACCGGGTAGGCGTGGAAGGTGCGGCCGCTGGTCCACGTCGCGCCCGGCTCGAGCGAGAAGTCGGTGATCGAGCGGCGGGTGCCGTCGGCGTCGATGGCGATGAGCCACTTGCCGACCGTGGTCTTCGTCGTGGTATCGATGATCTCGTAGGCGCTGAGGTCGGTGCCGTCCTCGAGCTGGACCGCGGCCCAGTTCCAGGCCAGGTCGCGGATGCCGGCGCCCTCGCCCAGCGGCGCCTCGCTGGGCGCGACGTAGCCGCCGAACTCGTGGTCGTACCAGCCCTGACCGGTGACCGGCGCGGCCTCGCCATCGACGGTGACGCTGCCCTCGACCCGGCACCGCGGCACGAAGTAGTAGAACATCTGCTCGCCGCCGGCGCCGCGCACGACGCCCTCGTCGCCGTGGCGGATCGGCTGCTTCTCGGGGTGGAAGATCAGATCGCAGCCGGCGCCCTCCCGCTCGGTGAACAAGCGCAGGTGGTAGCTGCCGTCGGGACGGCGCTCGAAGTGGGCGCCGCCGTAGTCGAGGCTCAGGCGATCCGTGGCGACCTGGACCGGGCCGTCGAAGACGCGATCGGGGGTGGGCACCTCGCCGCGCTCGAGGATCTCGCGCATGGCCCGGTTGAGGCGCTCGTCCTTGGTGCCGCGGCCGTTCTTCAGCCGTTCGAGGCCGAGCTCGGGCGCGCGGCCGTCGACCCGAGACTCACCGATGTAGCGGCGGCCGTCGGCGTCGCTCAGCGCCCAGGTCAGCGAGTGAGCGTAGGCGATCGCGCCGGTGGCCTCGTCTCGAGTGTCGATGATGCGGAAGAAGGCCGCGAACAGCGACAAGGCCCGACCGTCCGCGGTCCGGACGTGCGTGTTGACGTACCACCACTCGGTGTCGGCGGCTGCGTGCGGCCGATCATGGAGCTGGAGGTCGATGGTGCCGGGCCGGGGCCAGAATGGGAGTGTCTGGGTCATGAATCAACCTCTCGAATTGTGACGACGCAGCCCCGACTCGCTGCCCACCCTACACGAACCCCTCTTGGATCCGTTCAGGCGATTCCTCGCGACACCTGTCTTGATGTCGCGCTGATGTCGCGGCGGGCTGCAGGCTGGTCGGGCCAGCGGTAGGCTGCGCGGCGTGCGGCTGACCGTCGAGGATCTGGCGTCTGTGCCGCGCTGGGACGCGGCGCGGATCGCGACCATCCCCGGCCGTTGTCGAGGGGACTTGCTCGGTCCCTGGGGAACCAACGTTGCGCGCCGCTTCGGCGCCGGGGCCGTCGAACGGGTGCGCGGCCGGCTCGCGCCGCCGCTGGACGCGCTCCCAACCGTGCTGACCGCAACGGACTGGGTGCCGGCCCACGCCCAGGTGGTGATCACCGAGGCCATCGTCGACGAGCTGCTCGGTGGTGACCTGCGCGCCCTCTACCCGCTCCTGGTCGAGGACACCCGCGCCAGCCTGGGCCGGGTCGAGCTGGCGCTGGTGCGGACCATGGGCGCCGGTCGGGTGTTCAAGCTGGCACCGCGCAGCTTCGGCAAGGTGTTCGAACGCGGCACCTGCGAGGTCACGGTGACCGGACGGCGGGCCCGCCTCGAGTTCCGCGGCCACCCGCTGTTCGAGCACCCGAGCTGGCGCCTGCTCCAGCTCTTCGCCCAGCGCACGATGATGGACCTGGCCGGGACGCCCGGTGACGCAACGGGGGAAGCCGCCGGTGAGGGCGGCTTCGCCGTGATCGCGTCCTGGTAGCGGTGCTCGCTCGGGGATCAGACGGCGGCGACGCTACTTCTTGCTCGCATGCCACTTCGCGAGCAGTTCCTGCTCGCGAAGGGCCTTGGGCCCTGCCCGCAGCGCCGCGGGATCCGGGCCTTGGGGTGGCGGCGCGCCCTTGGCCTCGGCCGCCGCGACCAGCTCCTTGGTCACGCGCACCCGGCGCTCGATCTCGCCCGGGTACCAGGCGAGGATCGCCTTGACCGTGTCGTCGATGGGCCGGAACGTCAGGCCCGCGGCCTCGGCGCGCTCGTTCTTCCAGCGGTGGAAGCCGGCGAACTTGTCGACTGGCGGGATCCAGATCGGGAACGAATCCTCGCCGCCCATCCCGTTGGCCTCGAGCCACGTCGACGGGACCCACTCCAGCCGGGCCCCGGAGGCGCTGGCCTCGACACAGGTCTCGAGCACGTCGCCCCAGCGGCCCGGCGATGACGGGCCGACCGCGTTGAACACGCCGGTGGTGCCATGCTCGGCGAGGGTCACCAGCCACGCGCCCAGATCTCGCACGTCGATCCACTGCAGCGGATCGTCGGGCGCACCGGGGGCCAGCACCTCGCCACCGCGGGCGACGCGCACCGGCCAGTAGGTGAAGCGATCGGTGGGATCGCCGGGTCCGACGATGTAGCCCGGGCGGACGATGGTGGCGCCGGTCGAAAACGCGGCCTGCGCCGCCTGTTCGCACAGCACCTTGAGCGCGCCGTAGTTCTGGAACTGATCGCCCATGGTCTCGACCGTGGGATCGGCGATCGTCGCCAGCTTGGTGTCCTCGTCGCCGCCCGTGGCCGGGTTGGAGTGCTCGTCGTAGGCCGAGACGCTCGAGATGAAGATGTACTGCTTGCAGGTCCTGGCCAGGAGCTGGGCCGAGGCCGCGACCAGACGCGGGAAGTAGCCCGAGTTGTCGATGACCACGTCCCAGCTTCGGCCGACGAGCTGCTCGAGCCCCCTGGGGGTGCCGTCGGGACGCAGGAGCTTGCCATCGGGGCCCTTCTCGTCGTCCGCGGGCAACTCGGGATCGCGGTTGCCGTAGAGGTGCTCGACCTCGAACTCGAGCGGCAGGAACTTCTCGCGCTTGCCGCGGTTGAAGATGGTGACCGTGTGACCGCGGGCGATGGCGGCTTCGATGGTCTTGGGCCCGAGGAATCCGGTGCCGCCGAGGATGAGGATCTTCTTCTTCATGGGCTCCGGTGCGGGCGGCGGCGTGACCGGACCCGGCTGATTGGACGGGCCGCACGCGGCGGGGGCGAGCGCGAGCGCCGAGGCGGCGAGGCCACCTCGGATGACGTCACGTCGAGTGAGATCGTTCTTGCGCGAGTTCGACATCGGCCCTGACCGTAGCGCCGCACGCGTCGCGCGGGAAGCGGCCACGCCGCTGTCCCAGGCGTCGCAGGCGGTCGCAGTCAGCGCTTCTTGCCGGCCGCGAGATAGGCCCGGCCGCGCGGCGAGATCTCGTAGCCGACCTCGAAGCTCTGGGTGAGGCCGAGCCTCTTGAGCTTGCGCACGTCGATCTTGAAGGGCTGGGTCTCGCGGCCGAGCTTGGCGGCGAGCTTCGACGCGGCCAGGCGCGGGTGCTTGTCGATGATGGCCAGGGTCTTGCGGGTCCACGGCGTCGTCCTGTCCATCGCGGCCAGCTTCTTCTTGATGGTCGCGAGGTCGGCGGGCCCGAGCGCGTCATCGAGCGCGGCCTCGACCCGATCGCCGTCGCCGCCGTGGTGGAGGTCGACCCGGTAGACCTCGGTGGACGGCGCGATCGGCCCGAGCTCGGCGAGATAGGCGATCAGCTCGGCGCGGTTCGCGAACCCGGCGCGACCGGCGTCGTCCTCGCTGATGCGAGCCACGGTGACGAGCTCGATGGCATCGACCTCGAGCACGCCGATGGGATGGCAGCGATAGCGACCGCCCGGCTTCACGTGCGGCTTCTGCCAGCGGCGGAAGGTGAGCGTGATGGCGCCGCTCTCGAGCCCGGCGTGGAACGCTTTCTTGAACAGCAGCACGGCGGCGCAGATTACCGCGCGGCGCGGGCGATCGCCGCCACGATGCGGAGCATCGACGACAGCTCGCGGGCCGCAGCGGCGGCGCCGCGCGCGCCTTCGAGCTGACTGTGGCCGTACAGGCCGGTCAAGTAGACCGGCGGCCGCGATCGAACCGGGAAGGCGCGGGCCAGCGACTCGGCCTGGGTCCAGGGAATGACGTCGTCGGCGAGGCCGTGGACCAGCCACACCGGTGCCCGGATCGACGCGAGGTGGGGTCGCACGTCGAGGAAGTCGATCTTGCCGCGGCGCGCGAGCGCGGCGTCGATGGTCTCGCGCGCACCCGGCGTGAGTCCGCAACCGCGCAGGTAGAAGGCCCGGGCCGCCGGCAGCGCCGGCGCGTGAGCCTGGGCCGCGGCCTGCCACGCCGCGTCCTCGCGCATCGCGTTCTTGCCCCAGGTGGCGACCACGTAGCGGCGCCAGGCCGCGACCACGGCCTCGCGCTCGTCGGGTGCGTCGCCGAGCTCGTCGATATCGTCGAGCAGGTTCATGAACACGACCGGCAGGTTGCGCCAGTCGCGCTGGACCCAGGTCCGGCCGTCGAGCTCACCACTGACGGTGAAGCGGATGGTGGCGTCCCAGTCGGCATAGCCGCCGAACACCACCACGCCGCCGACGTCGCGCGCGGCGGCCAGACGCAACGCCAGCATCGAGCCGAACGAGATCGAGAACACTCCCGGCGGCCGCGGCCTCCGCGCGGCGAGCACCTCGTAGGTGCTTGCGAAGTCGGCGATCGCCGCCGGCGTGACCCGCAGGGCGACGAAGTCGGGCAGGAACGGGGCCAGGGTCAGGATCCCCGCCGCGGCCAGGATGCGGCAGAAGCGATCCATCCGCGCGTCGTCGGGGCCGTCGTGGTGCAGGCCGGGCGCGACGGCCAGGGCGCCGCGCACGGCGCCGGCCGGGTGGTAGAAGCGGGCCGGGAAGCGCCCGTCGACGGTCACGGTCTCGGTCTCCACCACCGGGACCTGGTGCTCCGGCGTCCACGGGCCGAGCCAGCGTCCCAGCGAGGTGGTGATCCGCGCGCGATCGATCGACGTCGAGATCGGCACGCCCCGAGTATGCGCGACCCGGGCCCTCGCGCCCCGGCCGGGTGACGGCCGGGTGACAGACGATGTCCGGCCGCACGCGGGGGCGATGCGCCGAACATCCGGGCGATGCAACGCGCGCTGTTCCGGCTGATGTTGACCTCCCTGGCAGCGTGTGCGAGCGCTCGCGATCAGGCCAGCCCCGACGGCGGCGATGAAACCGATGCCGCCGACGGCGAAGACGCCGGCGGCGACGACGGGCCCGGTGTCGACGCCGCCGCCATCGACGCCGCCGCCATCGACGCCGCCGCCATCGACGCCAGGCCGACCGACGCCAGGCCGACCGACGCCGCGGCCGACGCCGCGGCCGACGCCGCGATCGACGCCATGTGCACGCCGACCTGGCACGACATCCTCGGCAACGGTGCTTTCGAGTCGGGTGTGGCGCCGTGGACCCAGACCAGCACGATCATCCGCGACGCGGCGGCCATGCCGTTCTCGCCTCACGCCGGCACCTACGCCGCGCTGTTCGGGGCCAGCAACAACGCCAACGACGTCCTGGTCCAGAACATCACCGTGCCGGCCAGCGCCACCGCCGTGCGCGTGCGCGGCTACCAGTGCTTCGTCACCGAGGACCCGATCACCGACGCCGACTCGTTCACCGCCACGCTGGAGACGCCGGGTGGCGCCGTGCTCGAAACCCTGTTCACGGTCACCAACTCGGGCGTCGCGCCGATCTGCTTCTGGCAGTCGTTCACGTGGAACTCGCCCGCCCCCCACGCCGGCCAGGCCATGGTGCTGCGCATGCGGGGGCGGACCAACCTCGCGTTCCTCACCCGCTTCGTCGTCGACGATCTGGTCCTCGAGTGGCTGGGCTGCTGACCCCGGACGCGATCCGGGATCGATCCAGGCCAACTCTCGGGTTAGAACCTCAGCCATGCGGACCATCCGCCTGCTGGCCCTGATCGCGCTCGCCGCGTGCGGCGGTGGCGCCGCCGGCGATGACGACGACGACGGGCAAGGCGATGCAGCGGCGACCGATGCCGCGACGACCGACGCGGCGGTCACCGACGATGCCACCTCCGACGACGCGGCGGTCACCGACGATGCCACCTCTGACGACGCGGCGGTCACCGACGATGCCACCTCCGACGACGCGGCGCTGACCGATGCCCCGCTCACCGACGCGGCAGTCACCGACGCGGTGGTCACCGACGCCCCGCTCACCGACGCCCCGCTCACCGACGCCCCGCTCACCGACGCCCCGCTCACCGACGCCCCGACCGGCGTCATCACCGGCGGCCCCTGCCTCTCCGGCGCGCCCGGCGCCACGGGCTACCGCATCCGCTGGGCCAACGGCGGCGGCACCGCGTACCCGGTCTACGAGGTCAACGGGCTCCCCGATCGATCGCGCGATCGCGCTGGCGCCTACGGCTACCAGATCGGCTTCACGCCCCAGTACGTCGACACCGCGCTGGCCCAGGGCGGCCTCCTGCTCAACGCCAGCAGCTTCGTCGACCTCGAGCTGACCACGGTCGGCATCGCGCAGATCAGCGCGGCCCGGCTCTCGATCTACGGCCGCAGCTACAACACCACCGCCAGCGGCAGCTTCAACTGGCAGACCTTCGAGGGCATCGGCGCCTCGCCGACCAACCTGGTCTCGAACGTGGCGCCCTACGCCTGGTACACGGCCAACATGACCACCGAGATCTCGCCTGGCGACGACGGCGTGCTCATCCGGATCAAGGCCGGACCTTCGTCCGGATCGCTGGCTGTCAATCGGATCGAGCTGTGCTTGCAGGCGCAGTGATGCGGCTGACGTCGGTCTGATCCCGGACGGGGCCTCGCATTCGGCGCTGGACGGTTCGCGCGAGGCCACGGCGATCTTGGAGATCCGCCGGCTGCGATCGTACATGCAGCGCCCGCCATCGACCGAGCTCTCCGAGGAAGACGAAGCCACCGCCACCACCGCCACCCAGGCGGGGGCCGGTGATCGTCCGGTGATCGCACCGCGCGGCACCGGCACGTTGTTCGGCCGCTACGTGGTGCAGGACGAGCTCGGCCGCGGCGGCATGAGCGTGGTCTACGCCGCCTCCGATCCCGGGCTCGATCGCAGGGTCGCCCTCAAGGACGTGCGCAGCGATCGCATGACCGCACCCCACCCCGCGCGGCTCCACCGCGAGGCCCAGGCCTGGCCCGGCTCACCCACCCGAGCGTGGTCACCGGCTTCGATGCCGGCGACGTCGACGAACGAGACCGTCGTCGCCATGGAGCTCATCTCATGACCCGCTCGATCGGTCAGCTCGAGCAGACGACGCCGTGATCAGGGCGCGCTGCCCCCGCGCAGCGTGATCGCCATGCGGCGGGCCTTCTTGGCCTGCGCCTTCTTCTTCAGCTTGTCGTAGACGGCGGCGAGCTGGTCGTACATCGCCGCCGCGTACAGCGGGTCGCCGTCACTGCGCGGCAGGGTCAAGGTCGCGCTCTCCAGCTCGAAGGCCGCGCCGGCGACGTCGCCGCTGTTCATCAACGCCTCGGCGTACGCGCGGTGGACCGCCGGATTGCCAGGATCGACGAACATCGCCGAGGCGCCCACGCGTCGGGCCTCGGCCCACTGGGCGCTGGCGACCAGGCCGTCGAGCAACGCCCCCCACACCCGGCGATCGTGTTGATCGAGCAGCGACAGCGCGCGCAGGGCGTCGAGCGCGCCGGGATCGTCGCGCTGGCGGTGGGCGAGGTCGTAGAGGGCCTGCAACGGCTCGGCCTGCGACGGATCGGCGCGGCTGGCCGCCGCGTACGCCGCCTTCATCCCGGCGAGGTCGCGCTTGGCCTCGGCCGCGTCGCCTTGTTTCATGCGCGCGGCGTACTCGTCGGCCGCGCCGGCGGCGTAGCGAGCCAGGCGCAGCTCGAGCCAGGCCCGGAATCGCTTGTCGACCTCGGCCGGGCTCACGCCCAGCGCGCCGCGGATGACCTCGGGGGTGCGCTCACCCTTGCCCCACCGCGGCAGCATCGACACCACCTTGTCGAACCCGAACTCGCCGACCATGAACTGCACCAGCTGACCGGCCGTGTAGTACGCGACCACGACGTCCTCGACGTCGTCGGCGTGGGTGAAGGCCCGGTTGAGGTTCTCGATGGACGGGATGCGTCCGGCGCGCAGCGCCCGATACGCGCCGAGATCCTCCTCGCGTTGCCACTCGGGGCGAGCGATCGATCCCTCGTACTCGGCCAGGCCCTCCGTGAACCAGCGCGGCACGTGGTTCCTCGACATCTGGATGGCGAAGACGTGGGCCAGCTCGTGCCACACCACGTTGCCCCAGTTGAACGCGCCCCCGTTCGGCGACAGCGCCGCCAGGGTGCGGCCGAAACACACGCCCTGGATGCCGACGTTGGGCAGGCCGCTGGTGCGGACGCTGAAGTGCACGCTGTCGGCGTACAGCTCGATCCCCACCGGCGTCTTCGGCGCGAAGCGGTAGCGCCGCGCCATCGAGGTCCAGGCCTCGTCGAGCAACCGCGGCACGTAGCGCTCGAGCACGGCCCGCTCGTCCTTGTGGTAGCGCATCGTGAAGCGCTTGCCCGGCACCGAGACGTACTCGGCCGGGATGACGTGTTCGTACAGGTCGAGGGTGTTGTAGGCAAGGACGTGGTACGGGTCGAGCGCGAAGGACTCGCGCAGCGCGGCCACGCCGGCGCGCTCGTCGCCGGCGCGCAGCAGGTTGATGCCCAGCGCCGCCCGCGCGACCGGGTCCTTGGCGTCGATCTTGATCGCCTCGCGCATCATCACGATCAGGTCGTCATAGCGGTGCTCCCACTCGGCGTACTCGCCGACGATGACGAAGAACGTCGAGTACTCGGGATCGAGGGCCAGGACGCGCTGCTTCAGCGCGTCGTAACCGGCGCGATCGTCGGCGAGGAATCGCACCGCCGCCTTCAACGACAGCAGCTCGAGGTCGTCGGGGTTGACCGCGAGCCCGCGCGCCACCGCGCTGTCGGCGGCGACCAGATCCAGGTCGCGCAGGGCCAGCCCGGCGGCGACGGCGTGGGCGCCGGCCAGGCCGGGATCGACGCGCAGCGCCGCCGCCGCGTCCTGGTCGGCGGCGTCGAAGTTCATGGTCTGCGCCAGCCCGACCCGGGCCCGCGCCAGCACCACCCGGGCATCACCCGGCGCCAGCTTCTCGGCGGCCTTCACCAGCTCGCCGGCCGTACCTGGATCGTGCTTCTCGAGGTGCAGGTCGGCCCGCCACAAGAGCGTCTCGGCGCGCGCGCCGGCCGCCTCGGCCTCGTCGAAGAGCTTGTTGGCGTTCTTGGGCTTGCGCATCAGGTGCGCGGCCCGCGCCACCAGGGCCAGGCCCTCGGCGTCGGTCTCCTTGATGACGTCGTCCTGGTAGGCCTCGAACAGCCGGTTCAGGACGGCGACGGCTTCGGCTCGCTTGCCGGTGCGGATCAAGAGCTCGCCGAGCACGACCCGGGCGCGGTGCGCCGTCGGCTCGTCGGCGACCTCGCGGACGACGGCGATGGCCTCGGCCGTCCTCCCGGTGGCCGCCAGCGCCTCGGCCCGCACCGGCGCCGCCGCGATCTTGGCCTCCTTGCTCAGGGCCGCGGCCGCCGCCGCGGTCTCGGCGGCGCGGGCGT
>SXJR01000399.1 GCA_005779305.1 Myxococcales bacterium | reverse complement strand
TTGCCTGTGCCGGTCTCACCGGTCACCAGCACGGCAAGATCGGTCGGCGCGATACGCGCGACGAGTCCCTGCACCGCGCGCATCACGGGCGAGGCCCCGAGCGCGATGGCCGCGCGCTCGCCGGCGCGCCGCAGCTGGCTGACGAGCGGTAGCGCGAGCGACGCGGCGACGGCGAGATCGGCGGCGAGGCGCGCGCTCAGTGCGCGGGTCGGGCGACGGGCGCCGAGGTAGAGCGCGCCCGCGACCTCGTCGCCGAGCACCATCGGGATCGCGATCACCGAGCGCAGCGACAGGTTCACCACCGACGGGATCGTCGCCAGGCGGGGGTCGGCGGCGACGTCTTCGACGGCGATCACGCGCCCCCCGCGCAGCACGTCGGCGAGCACGGTGTCGGAGAGGATCGCCGCGCCGTCGTCGATCGCCGCGCCGTTGGCGTCTCGGGCGACCACGACCGAGTGGCCGCCGCCCTGGCGCAGGACGACCGCGCCGAGATCGGCGCCGGTCGCGGCGACGGCCTGGGCGAGGAGGCTGGCGAGCGCCGCGGTCGGATCGTCGGCCTGGGCCAGCGCGAGGGTGAGCGCGCCCACGGCCAGCCCGCCGTCGTCGGGAGCGGTCGACGTGCGCGCGATGGTGGCGCCATCGACGATCACCGGCTGCGTGCCGAGGGTGATGCGCTGCCCGGTCGCGAGCATGGCGACGACGATCGCGTCGCCGTCGCGCTGGACGAGCAGCCACTGCGGCGGCACGCCGGCGATGCACACGTTCGCCGACGGCGCCGAGCCGACCGACGTGAGGGTGCGGGTCAGCTCGACGCGTACGGGCGCGGCCGTGCCAACGGTGAGCGTGATCGCCGCGGCGGCAGCGGTGCTCACGGCGGCGCCGCCGGCAGACGTCCAGGTGCCGGACGCGACGGCTTCACGTGTGCCGGCTTCGTGGCCGTCACGTTCGCGGGTCGCGACGACAGGACGCGATCGGGGATGCCGCCGAGGAGCGCGGCCTCGTCGATGCCCGGCGTCGGGTCGATGCCGGTCAAGGGATCGGGTCGACCGGGGATGACCTCGGCGGCGCGAGCGGAGGGCGTGGAGCCGGAGCTGGCGGTGGCGGCAGCGCGATCGTCGCCGGAGCGCGTCGCCGCGGCGATGATTGCGAGCGTGGCGACGAGGGCGCCCGCGCCGACGAGCCAAGGCCAGCGCGGGCGGGAGAGTGGCGACGGCGTGAGAGAGGGGGAGCCAGAGGCCAAGGGAGAGGGAACCAGCGAGGGAGCGGCAGAGGCGGAGTCGGGCACGGGCACGGGCACGGGCACGGGGGAGAGAGACGGGCGGGGCGCGGCGTGGCCACGGACCGTCTGCGCGACGCGCAGCGGGCCGCTCATCAGCTTCTCGATGAGTCCGCGCAAGGGTGGCGACTCGGGTGCGTAGGCCAACCCGCGCTCGACCTCGCGCGTCGCAGCGAAGCGGTCACCCGAGGCCAGCGCGCGCTCGGCGGCCTGTACCGCGAGCCCGACGCGGCGCTCGCGTGTGCGGGCCAGGAACGCGTCCGGCTCCCGGACGAGCGCGGTGCGGTCCTCGACGAGCCGATCGGGCGACGTCCAGTCGACCTGCGCGGTCAGTGCCGCGGCCAGGGCCGCGCCGTCGGCCGGGCGCTGCGAGGGTGCGGGCGCGAGACAGCTGGCGACCAGGCGCGCCAGCGCCGGCGGGGACATCGCCGTGAGGTCGTCGAGAGGGGTGTGGCGCCCGGAGAGGATCGCGGCGACCTCCTCGCTCTGGCGCGCGCGTTCGAACGGGCGCCGCCCCGCGATCGCTTCGTACAGGATCACGCCGAGCGCCCACACGTCACTCGCCGGCGACGGCGCGCGGTCGTCGATCTGTTCCGGTGACATGTACGGGACCGAGCCCGTGAGCGTGTCCTCCGCGGTGTGCCGGCTATGCTCGGGGCCGATCGCCAGCCCGAGATCGATGACGACCACGTTTCCCTCAGGCGTCACGATCAAGTGCTCGGGCTTGAGGTCGCGATGCACGAGCCCACCGGCGTGGATCGCGGCGACCGCGTCCGCCGCCGCGACTCCGATCGCCAGCGCCGCCTCGACGCCAACGGGTCCGCGCGTCAGCAGCTGGCGCAAGCTGGTCCCATTCACCAGTGGTGTCACGAGGTACGGCGCCCCGTCGTCGAGCCCCGCGTCGACCAGGTGCAGCACGCCCGGGTGCTGGATCCGCCGCAGGCACTCGACCTCGCGTCGGAAACGCGCCTGCGTCACCGGCGTCAACTCGGCGCTCAGCCGCTTGAGCGCCAGCCGGTAGCCCTCGGCCGACTCCACCTCGAACACGGTCGACCAGCCACCCGCGCCGAGCTGCCGCACGATCCGGTACGGACCGATCTGGACAGCGTCGGTCCGGGATGACACCGCTCGAAGCTATCGCGAACGTACGCAGGCGGACAGATCTGGCGGACACGCCTGGCGGCGGCGCAACCGCGGCGGCCAAGTCACGGAAACCACCCATTTCACCCGCGGGCACGTATCTTGGAATAGACCCCGGCGATGCCACGCTCCCTCCCCCGCTTGCTCGCGTTCGCGCCCCTGCTCGTCGGCGGCGCCGGGTGCGACGACCGCGGCAAGCCCCACGCGCCGCTGGCCCATACCCCTGCGGTCGAGCCACGCGCCGTCGAGCCGGTGTCCGCCGAGGCCGCGCTGCCGCCCCCGGCGCCGACGCCGGCCGCGCCGGTCTTGCCCGTTCGAAACGTCGCAGGGCCGGCGTACATCGGCGTCGACGACGTCGGCCTCTACCGGCTCGCGGACGGGAAGCTCGAGCTCCTCATCGACCATCCCTACCCGTTCCAGGCGATCGTCGTCGACGACAAGGGCGTCGTCTACGCGTCGGCGATCGGGGGCATGTGGCGCATCGAAGGCAACCGCAAGAACCGGCTCGACGACGGCGTCGCCGGCGGGTACCACTCCCTCGCGCTCGGGCCCGACGGCGTCGTGTGGGCGAACGACCGGCGCGCCATCCACCGCTGGGAAGGAACCTGGACGCACGAGCCGCCCGAGACCTTCGACCGCGCGTTGCTCGACGACGTCGCCGTCGATCTCGACGGCCGGGTCTGGGTGACGGCGTCGAGCGCGCTGTGGCGCCTCGACGGCGATCACTGGTCGCTGCTCGACCCGGCCTTCACCGGCAGCACCCAGCCCTTCTTCAACGCGGTCGAGGTCGGCGCCGACGGCGCGGTCTACGTCTCGTGCCTGTACGGCACGTTCGTCCACCGCGACGGTCGCTGGACCGACACCCAGCTCGCCTCGATCTCGCGTCAGATCGACGAACTCGCCGCCGGTCCCGCGGGACACGTCGTCGGCACCGGCGGCGTCGGCAGTCTGGCGATCACCGCGCCCGGCGAGCCCACGTGGAAGAGCGACATCTCCGACGCGGCCAAGGCGACCCGCGCCGACGTCCGTGCCGTCGACGCGAGCGGCCGCATCTGGATCACGACCGACAACGGCCTGGTCATCATCGACGCGCGCGGCGAGCTGCTCCAGCACTGGCTCCCGGGCACGGTCGCCGGTGTCGACGGCACCGTCACCGCGATCGCGGTGGTCGACGACGGTCCGGCGCTCCCCACGCTGCGCCCCCCCGCGACCGGCACGGTGACCGGCAGGGTCACGCGCGGCGGCAAGGCTATTGCGCGCGCCACCGTCGAGCTCTGCGACGTGCCGCTCGTCACTTTCGAGTCGACGCCGTGCGAGAGCTCGACCTTCTCGCGCACCGCCACGACCGACGACGCCGGCCGCTTCCAGCTCCCCGAGATCCCGATCGGCAGCTACAGCTTCGCCATCAAGCCCGACGCGCGCTGGCGCGTCATGATGACCGGCAGCAACTGCTGCTCGCGCCTCCGCGCCGGCGGCACGTTCGACGTCGGCACCATCACCGTCGATTGATCGATCCCGTCCGCGCCGCTTCGCGGCGCGACGTCCCTGTTCACCGCGCACGCGGCCCGGCCGCGCCATGCGCCAAAGGAGAAGCCATGACCACCGCACTGACCACAAGCACCGAACTCGTCCTCGCCACCTCGAACGGAGGCATCTTCAAGAGCAAGCTGCGAATGCACTTCGCGCGCTTCGATCTCACGGCGACCCGCATCGCCTGCTACCAGAAGAGCTCGATCTGGCTCGCCTTCGGGGCGCTGGGCATCCTCATCTCGCGCTACACGGCGGGCAAGCGCACGCTCGAGCTCGAGCTCGGCAAGGTCGCATCGATCGCGCGGGGCAAGCACGGCTTCAACAAGAAGATCCTCGACGTCACCATGACCGACGGCGCCAAGCACCGCCTCAGCATCGACCGCTTCGACGAGTTCACCGCCCAGCTGCGCGAGCAGCTCGGTCGCCACGGAGCGGTGGTCCCGGCGGGTGCCGATCAGTGGAGCGTCCGGGCGCCGGCCAGCGCCTAGCCGCCGCCGGTTGCCGGCGCGAACGCCGCGGCTTACCGTCGCGACATGACGCACCTCGGGATGCCCGCCATCGTGATCGTCGGGCTGCTCGCGGCGTGCGGTGGTGCGCAGCCGCCGGCGGCCATGGTCGGGACGCTGTCGCCCGACGCCGCGGTCACCGCGGTCGTCGTGACCACGTCCGACGCGGCGCCCGCCGACGCGCCGCCGCCGGTCATCGACGCCGCGCCGCCGGCCATCGACGCGACGCCGGTCGCGATCCCGACGACCCGGCCCGCGGTGAAGGGCAAGCCGGTGACGGTCACGTTGAACGACGAAAAGCTCGTCGGCGGGGTCAAGGTCCGCTTCGCCGCCAACAACCACAAGCACCGGGTCGGTGGCGGCGCCATGGGGATGTTCACGTTCGAGCTCCGCCGCGGCGGCAAGACCCTGGAGCTCGAGCTGCGCAGCGAGCTCGAGGGCTTCGAGGCCGAGATCGATGCCCACGGCGTGTTGCTGGTGTTCGAGCACGTCGGTTATGGCGAGTTCCGCGTGACGCCTGGCGCCCGACGTACGCCGCCCCCTCTCGATGACGACGCATGCGTGGCGGCGATCGAACAGGCGGCGGCGACGGCGGGCTTGCCCGCGAGCTCGTCGCGCAGCTACGGCGAGTCCGACGGCATCCTGTATTTCCACACCGAGGGCTGGACGGCGGCGTGCGGTCGCTACACCCGGCGGATCTGGTTCATGCCGGCGAACCGCGACGATTGACGAGGACCAGGCCGCAGCCGCGCTCGGCGTCGCCGATGATCAGCGCGAGCGCGGTCGAGGGATCCGGTAGAGCGCGACCTTGTGGACCATCGACGCGCGCGAGATGCCGAGGACCTTGGCGGCCTTGGTCTGGTTGCCGGCGCACTGTTCGAGTGCATCGATGATGCGGCCGCGCTCGGCGGCGGCGACGGCGTCGAGGTCCGGCGCATCGACGTCGTCGGCGCGAGGCGGCGGAGCGGCGGGTGCATCGATCGCGATGTGACGGTCGGTGATCTCCGTGCCGGCGGCGAGGAGGACGGCTCGTTCGACCACGGTCTTGAGCTCGCGCACGTTACCGGGCCATTCGTGGCGCGAGAGGGCGGCGACCGCGGCAGGTGAAAAGTTCACGGGCGGCCGGTTTGCACGTGCCACGGCAGCGTCGAGGAACTCCTGGGCCAGGACAGGGATCGCATCGCGCCGCTCGCGGAGTGGCGGGACGACGAGCGTGATGCCGTTGATCCGGAAGTAGAGATCCTGACGGAAGCCACCGCTTGCGACCGCGGCTCGAAGGTCGCGATGGGTGGCGGCGACGAATCGGACGTCGAGTGCGACCGACCGAACTCCGCCGACGCGCAGGACCTCGCGCGTCTCGATCGCGCGGAGGAGCTTGGCCTGCGCGGCGAGCGACAGGTCGCCGATCTCGTCGAGGAAGACGGTGCCGGTCGCGGCCGATTCGAGCAGTCCGGACTTGGCCTGGACGGCTCCGCTGAACGCGCCACGCTCGTGACCGAACAGCTCGCTCTCGAACAGCGGCTCGGAGATCGCGGCGCAGTTGATGCCGAGGAAGGCGCCAGGCCGACCGGAGCGCGTGTGGACGGCACGTGCGAGCACCTCCTTGCCGGCGCCGGTCTCGCCGTGAATCAGGACGCTGACGTCGCTGGCCGCGATGCGGCACACGATCTCCGAGAGCGCATCGGGTCGCGGGTCACGCACGACGAGCGCGGCGCGGCCGTCCTGTGACTCGGCGGGCGCCGGGCGTGCGCCGAGGACGAGCACGTTGAACGGCCCGACCTGAAAGCTGGCGCCCACGGAGACCGGAGCGCGTTCGCCGGCGTCGAGGCGCCGCGACGCGAGTCGGACGCCGTTGGTGCTGCCGGCATCCTCGACGGTAGTGGGGGTGCCGCCGCACACCGTGGCGTGGCGCCACGAGATCTTCGGGTGATCGAGAGGAACGTCGGACGTGGGATCACGCCCCAGGGTGATCGTCTGGCCGTCGGCGACCGGGTGGATCGAAAGGTGTCCTTCGCCGAGGACCATCAAGATCAGGTCGGAGCCCGATGCCAGCGTCCCGTCGCCCCGACTCACCGCCGTCTTCTCGGGGCGCCGCGCCATCCGGCCCAGACTAATCCGAGCGCGTTCGTGGGCGCAACGAGTAGGATGGCGCTGGTGGTCCCTCCTCAGACGCACGCGCCCACGGTGCCGGACCACGGCGAGTCGTCGGAGTCGCCGGCCCGCGGCGCGACGATCGGGCGGTTCGTGGTCCTCGAGGCACTCGGCGCCGGCGGAATGGGCGTCGTCGTCGCCGCCTACGATCCGGATCTCGATCGAAAAGTCGCGTTGAAGCTGCTGCGCCCGGGCCTGTGGCACGGCGACGCGTCGCCCCGCGATCGCCTCGTGCGCGAGGCCCAGGCGATGGCGCGGCTGGCGCATCCCAACGTCGTCACGGTCTACGAGATCGGCGTCGCCGGGGCGCAGTCGTACATCGTCATGGAGCTTGTCGACGGACGGACCCTGCGCCGTGCGCTCGCCGACGAGCGGCCGAGTCCGCGCGCCGCGCTTCGCTGGTTGCGAGCGGCCGGTGAAGGTCTCGCCGCCGCTCATCGTGCGGGCCTCGTCCATCGCGACTTCAAGCCCGACAACGTGCTGGTCGGCGCCGACGGCAGGGCTCGGGTGACCGACTTCGGCCTCGCCGCCGCGATCGCCGGAGACGCGCGCTCCGACACGCCCGGCACTGGCCCGGTCGCGGGCACCCCCGGTTACATGGCACCCGAGCAGCAGCGTGGCGCTCCGACCGACGCGCGCACGGATCAGTTCGCGTTCTGCGTGACGGCGTACGAGGCGCTGTACGGCGAGCTGCCGTTCCCCGCCACGGCCACCGGCGAGGAGGTCGGCGACGTCAAGCTGCCGTCGAGCCCCGACGTGCCCAAGCCGGCGGCGGTCGCGATCCAGCGCGGGCTCGCCGCCGATCCCGAACACCGGTGGCCGTCGATGGATGCCCTGCTCGCGCAGCTCGAACGAGATCCGCGGGCGACCCGGCGGCGGGTCGCGGCGGCGGCAGCCGCGCTCGGCACGATCGCCACGGCGGCGTTCGTCGTCGGTCGCTCGAACACGCCTGCGGCTGCGCCACCGTGCGAAGGCGGCACGGCGGAGATCGCCGACGTGTGGAACGAGGAGGCCCGGACGCGGGTGCGCGAGGCGTTCGTCAAGATCAGTCCGGCGTACGGGTTGGACACGTTCGACCGCGTCGATCGGGCGCTGTACGGGCGTCAGGCCGGATGGGCCGCCGCACACCGCGATGCATGCGAGGACACGCGCGTGCGCGGAGAGCAGTCCGAGGCGCTGCTCGACCGACGCATGCAGTGTCTCGCTCGTGCGCGCGCCGGGATGACGGCGGTCGTCGACGCATTCGGCCGAGCCGACCCCGGGACGGTCGAACGCGCGACGAAGATGGCGCTCGACGCGGGAGACCACGAGGCCTGCGCCGACGCCTCCGCGCTGTCGGCCCTGGTACCGCGACCGAGCGATCCGGCGAAGGCGTCACTGATCGCCGATGTCGAGCGACAGGTCGCCGCGCTCGACGCCGCTGACCGAGCGGGGCGCTACGCCGAGGGGCTCGCGGCAGACGACGCCGCGATCGCTGCGGCGCGCGAGGCCGGCTGGCCGCCGCTCCTCGCGGACGCGCTCGCACGTTCGGCGATGCTCGAGAACGGCGGGGGCGCGCTCGATGCGGCCGAGGCCAGGCTCTACGAAGCGCTCGAGGCAGCACAGGCCGGCCACGCGGATGTCACGGCCGCGCGCGTGTTGCGCGATCTCGTCTATGTCGTCGGCTACCAGCGGGCGCGGATTCCGGAAGCCGAAGTACTGATTCGCCTCGCGACCGGCGCACTTGCGCGCGCAGGCTCGCCACCGCTACTCGAAGCCCAGCTGGCCCGCGCCGCCGGCGCCGTGCTCCAGGCGAAGGGAGAGCACGTCGACGCGCTGGCGCGATATCGCCGGGCGCTCGAGCTGCTCGAGCGCGCGCGCGGACCGGAGCACCCCGAGCTGGTCGCCGCCCTGATCGACCTCGCCGACGCGATGCGAGAGCTCAACCAGATCCGCGAGGCCAGGCCTCACTACGAACGCGCGGTCGCCGTCGCCGAGATCTCGCTCGGGCCGACGCACCCGACCACGGCGGCGAGCCTCAACAACCTCGGGGTCGCGCTGCGCGAGCTCGGCGAGCTGGCCAAGGCATCCGAGGTCACCGAGCGATCGCTCGAGATCCGCCGCCGCGTTCACGGCCCCGACCACGCAAGGGTCGCGACGGTCGAGCACAACCTCGGGATCATCCGCGCCGAGCAGGGTCGGCTGGAGGATGCGCGGACGCTATACGAGCACGCCCTCGCGGTCCGGACCGACCTCCTCGGACCGAACCATCCGCTCGTCCCGACCACGATCGCAGCGCTGGCGAGCCTCGCAACCCAGCAGAAGCGCTACGACGAGGCCGTCCAGCTGCATCTGCGGGCGCTCGCGATCAAGCTCGAGATCAACGGACCCAATCATCCCAGCGTCGCGTATAGCTGCCAGGCGCTCGGCAACGTGTACCGGCTGCTCGATCGCAGAACGGAGGCGCGCGCGCAGTACGAAAACGCGCTGCGCATCCGCACCAAGGTGGTCGGGCCCGACGCCGCCGACACGGCGGAGCCGTTGATCGGGCTGGCTCAGCTCGACCTGGCCGAGGGAGATCCGGCCAGGGCACGCCGCGGCCTCGAGCGGTCGCTGAAGAACATCGAGAACACGCTCGGCGCCAGCCACGGCAGCCTCATCGAGCCGCAGCTGCTCCTCGCCGAGGTGTTGCTCGCGGTCGGCGAGGTCGACGCGGCCGCGGCGTTGGTTGAGCGAGCGGCGACGCTGGTCCCGGGTCATACCCGGCCGAGTCACGCCGACGGCGTGGTTCGGTTCATGCGCGCGAAGGTCCTGTGGGCACGAGCGACGCCCGCCGCTCGGGATCGTGCGCGCGCGCTCGTCGGCGAAGCACGAGGGCTGATCGCGAACGTGCCGGACGCTGTCGAGCTCCCCGCGATCGATCGCTGGATCGCCGAGCACCGCTGAGCAGCCGCACAGGAGATCACCGAACGCCCCCGGCTAGGCTTCATGCGTAGCCAAGCGGCCGCGCTCGCACGTAACCCACTGTAGCCAGGTCGGCGCGCGATGGCACTGCGCTCGCAGTGGGCGGGATGATGACCTCCCGCCGCATCGCCACGCCCCCCCCGCGTTACCTCTTCCTCCTCGTGTCCAGCTTTTCGATCCTGGCGGCCGCGTGCGCCGACCCCGAACCGCTCGCGTCGGATGAGTCGGAGGCGACGCTGGCGACCGGTGCCGGCACCGTGATCTCGGCGGGCGCTTACCACGCCTGCGTCGTGGTGCGCGACGGCGGTGTGCGCTGCTGGGGTCGCAACGAAACCGGTCAGCTCGGTGATGGCACGACGGTCGACTCGCGAGTCCCGGTCGATGCGGCCCTCACCGGCCGCGCGGTCGCGGTCGCGGCCGGCTACCAGCACACCTGCGCAGTGATCGACGATGGCACCGTGCAGTGCTGGGGCGACAACGCGTTCTGGCAGCTCGGTGAGAGCGGGCCGGCGCGACGGGAGACGCCGGCGACGGTGCCCGGCCTGACCAACGTGCGCTCGCTGGCCGCGTCGTTCGCGACCACCTGCGCGTTGCGCGGCGACGGCACGGTCGTGTGCTGGGGTGGGGGCGAGTCCGGCGAGCTCGGCAACGGCACCGAGGCCCAGCGGTCCCTGCCGGTGAGCGTCATCACCGCCGGCGGCGCGCCGCTCGCTGGTGTCGAGCAACTGGAAGCCGGCTTCGTCCACGCGTGTGCCATCGCTACCAGTGGTGTGTATTGCTGGGGCTCGAACCGCCAGTACCAGATCCTGTCCTGGCAGCCTCCGCTGGAGTTTCACCACGCCCATCTGGTCACGACCGCGGCGCCGCGCGGCCTGGCGGCGATGGCGGGCGGCAACTGGATGCTGAACGACTCGACGGTGTCGTTGTTCCCGTCGATCGACGCGACCTCGTTCTCGCAGCCAGCGCTCGTCAGCGTCACCGGCGGTAACTCCCACGCGTGCGGGCTCGCGGCCAGCGGCACGGCCTACTGCTGGGGCGCCAACAACCGTGGCCAGCTCGGAGGCGCCCCGGGGCTCCACAGCCTGGCGACGGTTCAGTACTCGAGCCGCGAGATCGCGGTCGCCGCCGGCCACGACTTCAGCTGCGCGTTGCGCTTCGACGGCTCGGTCCGCTGCTGGGGCGACAACTCGTTCGGCCAGCTCGGCGACGGAACGGTCACGTCGCGCCAGTTGCCGATGCCGGTGGCGGGGCTGACCGCGACCGGCGCTTGGAGCGTCTCGGTCGGCGGCCGACTTGGGGCAACTGCCGGGAACGAGACCAGCTCGTTCGCATGCGCGCTGCGCGGCGATGGCACGGCGCGCTGCTGGGGCGCCAACCAGGAGGGCCAGCTCGGCGACGGCACGCTGACCACGTCGTTGACGCCGACCAGCCCGGGCCTGCTCAGCGACGCGATCGAGCTGGCCGGCGGCGGGCAGCACGCGTGCGCGCTCACGGCGGGCGGCTTCGTGCAGTGCTGGGGCGACAACGCGCGCAACCAGCTCGGTGACGGCACCGCGGTCGATCGCACCACGCCGACCAACGTCCGCTACGCGGGCGCGATGATCGCTGTCACCGCCGGCGAGTCGCACACCTGCGCGCTGCGCCAGGCCGGCCAGGTGGCCTGCTGGGGCTGGAACGGCAGCGGCCAGCTCGGCCGCGGCAGCGTGAGCCAGACCGGCGCCGCGTTGCTGTCGAACGTCACTAACCTATCCGATGTCGTCGCGATCGACGCCGGCACCAGTCACACCTGCGCGGTGACCGACGCCGGCCACGTGTGGTGCTGGGGCCTGAACGGCGACGGTCGGCTCGGCGATGGGACCACCACCACCCGCGCCACTCCGGTGCGGGTGGTCGGGATCACCAACGCCGTCGCGGTCGGCGCCGGCGATGGCCACACGTGCGCGCTCCTCGCGACCGGGGCGGTCCAGTGCTGGGGCAACAACGGTTGGGGCACCCTCGGCGATGGCACCCTGCAGAGCCGCGTCACCCCGGTCCTGGTCGGCAACCTTTCCGGCGTGGTCGCGCTCGCGGTCGGCTCGTACCACACCTGCGCGCTGATGGCGGCCGGGGCCACGCGCTGCTGGGGCGCCGGCTTCAATGGTGCGCTCGGCAACGGTAGCTGGGACACGCGGCCCAGCCCCACACCGATCACCGGCACTGACCGGTTCGTCGATCTTGCCGCCGGCCACTCGTACACCTGCGGTCTTCGCGCGGGCGGGACGGTGGCTTGCTGGGGCCGGGTCGGCCGTCCCGGCAACGACTCGGTGACCTTGGTTCCGGCCAACGTCGGGATGTAGCGCGCCGGTCCTCAGGTCCACGCCAGGCCCATCAGGAGGCACCATGAAGAACTTGATTCCGTCCCGCCCCCAGCATTCCGCGGACGACTGTGACGACGCCTCCGACGGCCGACGCAAGATGCTCTCGATCCTGCTCGGTGGAATGGGCGGCGTCGCCCTGGCTGGGTGCGTCGAGAGACCCGGCGAGTCCTCGGCCGACGCATCGCTGGGGAGCGTGCAACAAGCGGCCACGGGTACCGACCTCCTCTGGTTCGACAACGTCCCGGCGCTGACGGCTTCGAGCGGCACCACGCCATTCCAGGTGGCGGTGGTCGATGGCTACTGGGCCGGCTGAGCTCTCGCCGGAACTCGAAGGCGAGCCGCCGGTGGCTCACGCTTCCTGCAACCTTGCGCTGGCCGTTCTCGACCCGGGTTGCTCGACTCGAGTGATCGGAGACCAGAGGGAGACGGTCGCCGCGACGAGCGCGATCGTGCGCGGGATCATGGCCGCGGCGCCGGCGCCGCTGACGCCGGCGGCCTCGAGGCCGAGGACCTGGGCGACAGGTCGAGCCCAGCAAGCCCAGGGGGATTGCTGGGCGTCACCCAGGACCAGCACGGGCAGGAGGACGACGTTGAGCGCGCAGCCCGCGACCAGCAAGGTGAGTGCGGTGCGACCCTGCCCCTCACGGCGCAGGCGCGCGAGCGCGAGCGCGAGCGCGATCGTGACCGCGCCTCCTCCGATCACCCACGCGAGGTAGCCGCGTGCGGCCGCGGCGACAGGAGCGGGGGACGCGATGAGAGCGACCAGCGCCGGGACCGTCATCGTCAGGCCGGCGAGCACCGTCGCGCGGAGCGAGACCCGATCCCCGGGACGCCAGGAGGCACCATGTGACCAGAGGAGACACGCCGCGATCAGGGTGGGCCCGATGCCGCCCAGGTTGCCCAGTCGCAGGGCGGCTGCGTCGATCGCGCCATCGGCAGAGCTGCGGACCACCACCCACTCCAGGGTTCCGAAGCCGAGGTACGCCATCACCGCTCCCGCCACCAGGCGCAGCGCGCGAGGATCCCGGAACCAGCGGGCCATCATGTCCGCGACCAGGAGCAAGACCGGAGCCATGCGCGTGGCGCGCCCGGGCCCACGCTGACGTCCTGGATCTTCACTGCATGCGCCCGGCGCACGCTGGCGCTGCGTACGCCCGGAGCGTACGGCCCCCCCCGCGCCCCCCCGTGCCGTACGCCCCGGGCGTACGGCGCGAACCTGCGGCTGACGACTCGCGACGCTGCCCCGTGCTAGCGTTTCCGTGTGGGTACAGCCGGTCGCGGGGGTGAGCTCCCATCGACGGAGATCTCGGCCGCGATCGCCCGGCCGCGCCAGACCGATCGCGTCCGCCGCTTCACCTTGCAGGTGATGGAAGGCCCGGACTCCGGAACCTCGTGGGGCTCGACCGGAGCCACGTGTGCGATCGGCGTCGAGCCGAGCAACGACCTCGTCCTCTCCGATCCGACGGTGTCGCGCTACCATTGCGAGCTCACCTGGACCGCGGCCGGGCCCAGGGTTCGGGACCTCGACAGCCGCAACGGCACCCTGCTCGACGGCGTGCGGGTTCACGACGCCGTGCCACGCCAGGGCAGCTTGCTGCGCCTCGGTGACAGCGTGCTGCGCTTCGAGGTGCAGGAGGGCGACAACCAGATGCCAGTGTCGGCGTCGGAGCGCTTCGGGCACCTGGTGGGTCGCTCGGTGGCGATGCGGTCGCTGTTCGCCTTGCTCGAGCGGGCCGCGGCATCGGCGTCGACGGTGCTGATCGAGGGCGAGACCGGCACCGGCAAGGAAGCCACCGTCCGCTCGATCCACGAGGCCAGTGGCCGCAAAGCCGGTCCGTACATCATCGTCGATTGCGGCGCCATCCCCAGCCATCTGCTGGAGAGCGAGCGGTTCGGTCACGAGCGGGGCGCGTTCACCGGTGCCGGCGATCTTGCTCGAGCGGGCCGCGGCATCGGCGTCGACG
>SXJR01000398.1 GCA_005779305.1 Myxococcales bacterium | reverse complement strand
GGGCCGGGCTCGCGGCGGGCGACCTCGGCGGCATGGCGGCGGGCGCCGGCGGTGTCGCCGACGGCCAGGGCCAGCTCGGCCAGCCGGCGCGCTGGCACCGCGTCATGAGGACCGGCGGCCGCCAGCGCGCGAGAGAACACGCTCTTGGCCGCGGCGGGCAAGCCAAGGGCCCAGTAACGGTCACCCAGCTCGACCAGCGTCGTCACGAGACGACGCTAACATACCGACGAGGTCGTTGACGTTGAGGTGGTCGTTGGCGCGCTGCAACGCAGAAGAGCTGGCCCCGGGCGCCACCAGCGACCCCGAACACCTGAGTCACGTTTGAACGCTCGCTCATCGCTCGCTGGCGCTAACACAATGCGTCCTTCGACTCCCCGCGGCGGCTCGCTCGGACGACCCCGTGAAGGACGACCGGTGGCAGGTCAGGCCAGGGATTTCTCGCGCTGCTCGACATGGCGACGCAGCTCTTCGAGCTCGTCGCTGGCGGCGGCGCCGAGCTCGCCGCTGGTGGCGCTGACGGCCTTGACGAGGGCCGACATGGCCTCGGTGTCGCTCTTCATGCGGGTCCGGATCGCGCCGTGGGCCTCGCAGAACGCGTCGTAGAACTCGCGCAGCATGTCGCCCTTGCGCAGCGGCGTGGTGTTGCCCATCCGGCCCTCGGCCATCTGCTCCATGTAGATGCCGACCTTGAACAGCGGGCCGGCCACCTTGTGGGTCATGATGATCAGGTACCCGGACAGGATCAGCGTCAGGCCTAGCCCCACGCCCACCATCTGGAAGACCAGTTCGCGATCGCGCGACGCGATGTCCTTCTCGGTGTCGCGCTGGTACTCGGCCAGGGACGCGTCGTCGCCGGTGAGGTCGGCCAGGCCGGCGACCAGGTCCTCCGACGCGCGATGCTCCTGGCGGTAGATCAACCAGCCGAGCGCCCCGGCGATCACCATCGACACCGCCGTGACGGCGATGACGTAGCGGAGCTGCATCTGCTTGTCGAGCAGGTAGTTCGACAGCCGCCGCTTGAACTTCGGAGGCTTGCCACCACCGCTCGACTTCGACGGGACGTCGCCCGGGACCTTGCCGCCCTGAACCACCACGGCCGGAGGAATCTCCTTCTCAGACAAAGGACTTCTCCTTGCGCTCGAGGATCGCGCGCAACGCGTCGGCGGCGGCCCGGGCTTCGGCCGAACGGGCCAGCACGCCGTCGGCCTCGAGCGCATCGAGCACCGCCTTGATGCGATTCACGTCGTCGTGCTCGTGGGCCACCACGCCGGCGTGGGCGTGCTTGAAGTGCTCGTAGAACTCGACCAGCTGGTCGCCCTTGCGCAGGTCGTAGACCTTGTCGTAGCGACCGTCGCGCATCTTGCCCAGGTAGAGCGTGACCTTGTGCAGCGGGCCCGCGACCCTGTGGGTCATCTTGATGCCGAACACCGCCAGGCCCAGCGTGAGCAGGAGCCCCGACCCGACCAGCACGAACACGATGTTGCGATTGGTTGCGTCGATCCTGGCGATCTCGCGCGCGATGTCGCGCTCGCACTCATCGCGCTCCGCGATGAGCTTGGCCCGCTCCTCGGCGCTCATCGTGGGCACGGTCGGCGGCGTCACCGGTGCGACATCCGGATCGATGCGCATCGAGCTCTCGTCGAGCACCACACCGCGGTGATGCTCGGGTGCCTCTTCCTGCATCTCGCCGACGTCGACCTTGACGTCCGGGTCGACGGGATCGGGAACCGGCGGCACCGGGGTCGGTGGCTTCGCCGCCTCCGCCGGCTTCTCGTCAGGCACCGTGGCGCAGATGCGGCCGCGTTGCCGGCTCTTGGCCACGTTGGTCGCCTCACCGGCGACCCGGGTCACCCACCAGCCGAGCAGCGTCATGAGGACCGCGGCCAGGCCCGCCATGAACAAGGTGAAGCGAAGCTGGTACCTCTTGTTGATCAAGAGGTTCCTCCAGCTGCGCTTGTAGCCTCGCTGCGCGCTCACAGCCCCGCCTTGATCTTGATGGTGGAGATGATCTTCTTGGCCGTGAGGTCCTCGACCACGGCGGCCAGGCAGTCCTGGCTGGCCAGCTCGATGTCACGGGCGTCGGCCGACGCCGTGACGCTCGCGCCACCGTCGAGGAATCCGAACACGCTCTTCTCGGGGAACGTGGCGATCAACATGCTGACTTTACAGGACACCGTGGCGCTCGACCCCTTTTCTTTCACGGTCAAGGTGACCAGGGTCCCGTCGACGTGGAACCCCTGGACCTTCTTGGCGTCCAGGTCCTTCCTGGTGGGGGCCTTGCCCGTGGGCCAGCTCATGGTCATGGAGGTGCCCTTGGCCTTGAAGACCTTCTCGACCGTGCTCTTCATGAGCGCGCGCATCTTCTCGTTGTTGGCCCCGGCCGGCTTGGACGACATGGGCCCGACGTCGATGTAGACGCTGCCGGCGGCAATCGCCGTGGCCCCCATCGCGTTGATGGCGGCCAGGGACTTCTCGGCCTGCTTCTTGACCGAGTCGCTCGACTCCTTCGCGATCATGGCGGTCAGCGCCTTGGTGACCTTGGTCTTCTCGGCCGCCGAGGTGCTGGCGTCGACCAGCTTGCCGAGCGCGACCGCCGCGGCGCCGCGCACTGTCTTGTCACTGTCGGACAGGGCCACCACGAAGGCGGGGATGGCGCGCTTGTCGCCCAGCTTGGCCAGCGACAGGGCCGCCGACAGGCGGATCTTGTAGTCGCCGCCGCTCTTGAGGTCGCTGATCAGGGTGTCGACCTTGTCGGCCCGCGCGGGCGCGGCCGAGATCGCCACCAGCGCGAGCGCCAGCGCCACGACCACGACGCGTCCGAACGCGCTGGACGCGCGGAGATTCACTGACGAAGGCTCCCGCAGACTTGGGTCATGCTCGTTGTTGGACGCGCGACCAGCCGCGCTCTTCACCCCGCCCCATGACGCTACTGGAGAGGAGCGCCTGAAATCAAGGCGCGGCGGCGGCGCGGTAGGTGCGGGCCAGCTCCACGTAGTGCTCGGCGCTCGAGGCGATGCGCGCCCGCTCGTCGTCGGTCAGCGTGCGTTTCACCCGGGCCGGCGAGCCCATCACCATGCTCCCGGGAGGAATGTCGGTGCCCGGTGTCACCAGCGCACCCGCACCCACGATGCTCCCGCGACCGATGCGCGCGCGATCGAGGATGATCGAGCCCATGCCGATGATGCACTCGTCCTCGACGCTGCAGGCGTGGAGGATGACGTTGTGGCCGACGGTGACGCGATCACCGACCCTGGTCCCGGAGACGCCGTGGGTGACGTGGATGACCGAGTTGTCCTGGATCGAGGTGGCCTGGCCGATGCGGATCGGCTCGACGTCGCCGCGGATGACCGTGCCGTACCAGATCGAGCTGCCGGCGCCGATCACGACGTCGCCGATCACGGCGGAGAGGTCGGCCAGGAAGACGTCGTCGGCGATGGTGGGCCGGAGGCCGCGGAAGCTGTGGACGACCGCCATTTGCGCGCAATGTACCATGTGACCGCGCCGGCTCCGGCGACGGCCCCGACGGTGTCGGCGACCAGATCGAGCCACGACGCGTCGCGGCCGGGCACGTACGACTGGTGCCACTCGTCGCTGACGCCGAAGCCTGCCGCGATCGCGACCGCGACGGCGGCACTGCGCCAGCTCGGACGCGCGGCGGCGAGCGCGAGCAGGCCGCCGATCAGCGCCCAGTAGGCACCGTGCATCAGCTTGTCGCGGCCCTCCCACGGCCCGTCGGGCAGATCGGGCATCGTCTGCGACGACAGGTACGTCTGCAGGAGCATCAGCACGAACGCGCCGGCGGCGGCGAGTCCGCGGCGGGTCAGGGTCGCCACGCCCGGGTCGCGCGCGCCGCGGCGGCGCAGGCGCCGGCGTGCGCTGGCTCGCCCGCCGAGACGGCGGTCGCGAAGCGCACCACGCCCCGATGATCGACGACGAGCAGGACGCCGTCGTTCTTGATGTCGAGGCCGGACAGGAAGTAGCGCACGATGCCGAGGCGCGACTCTTCGCCTCGATCGGCGCGCCAGATCGTGCCCAGCAGCGGGACCCGCGCCAGGTACGCGTCGAGCTCGACCTTCGGGCCGAGCACGACCACGCGCAGCGGCGTCGCGGCGGCCTCGTCGTCCGACGCCATCATGTGCGCGCGCAGGGTGGTGGCGGCGGCGGCGCACGGATCGCAGCCCGCGTCGAAGACCATCCACACCTGCGGGCGACGCGCCCACTCGCTGGCCGGCACCGGCGCGCCGTGGCGATCGTGGAGCGCCAGCGCCGGCAACGCGCGATCGATCAGGCGCTGATAGACCATCTCGTCGGTGGACGGCTTGGCGGTCAGGCGTGGCGTCACCCGCAGAGGGCGCAGCCCGTCGCGACCCTGGCGCAGAAGCGTCACCACGATGCGCTGGCCGATGTGGTGGGCCGAGACCAGCTCGGGCAAGCCGTTGGGCGCGGCCGACAGCGGGATGCCGTTGATGGCGATGATCTCGTCGTCGGGCAGGATGCCGGCGGCGGCGGCGCCGGTGCCAGGATGGACCTCGGTCACGTGCGCGATGCCGGCGTCGCCCTGAAAGCCGATGCCCAGCCAGACCGTGGGCGGCGCGACCGGAGACTCGGCGCGAGCGGGCGTCGCGGCGAGGGCCGCAGCGAGCGCCAGCGTGAGCAGGCCGAGAGAGCGCATCGGGTGGAGGCTAACGCGGAGGCGGGTGGGGAGCCAGAGAAAGCAACCCGTTCACGTCGCCGTCGCCGTCAACGACCACGTCCACGATCACGTCGACCGCACCCGTTGACGTCGACGTGGTCGCGAAACGTCGGCGGCGACGGCGACGTGAACGGCTGTTTCCGAATTCAGCTCTTGTTGTCTCTGAACCACCGGACGGCCTTGGCGATCGTCGTGTCGAGGGGTGTGAGTGGCATGCCCAGCTCGTGGCGCGCCCTGGAACAGTCGTACCAGACGGTGGACAGCGCGTAGCGCGCGGCCTTGACGGTGATGCGCGGCGGCGGACCGCCGTGGCGGGCGCGGGCCTCGGAGACGTGGGCGAGGCCCATCACCGCGACGTCGGGGATGCGGCGGCGCAGCGGCGGCAGCGCGGCGACGCGGGTGACGGTCTCGAAGAACTCCCGGTAGGTGAGGTTGTGGCCCCCGGCGATGTAGCGCGCGCCGATCGTGCCCTTCTCCTCCGCCAGCACATGGCAGGCGGCGACGTCGTCGACGTCGACGGCGCAGAACCCGCCGCTGGTGTAGCCGGGCACGCGCCGGTGCAGCGCCTCGACGATGAAGCGGCCGGTCGGCGTCGGCCCGCGGTCGCGCTCGCCGAACGGGAAACCGGGACAGACGATGGTCACCGGCACACCCTGGGCGGCGGCACGCTGGGCGTCGAGATCCGAGAGGTACTTCGATCGGATGTAGGCGTTGCCGCCGTCCCAGTGGTTGAAGCGGAACTGCTCGTCGGCGAGCTCGCCGGGCGCCGGAACGCCGATGGCGGCGATCGAGCTGGTGTGGACGACCTTCTTCACGCCGGCGGCACGGGCGGCGGCCAGCACGTGCTGGGTGCCGAGGACGTTGACCTTGTAGATGATCGACTCGTCGGGCAGCCACAGGCTGTAGATCGCGGCCAGGTGATAGACCACGTCGCAACCGGCGACCGCGGCGGTGACCGCGGCGCGATCGAGCAGATCGGCCCGCACCAGCTCGACCTCGAGGCCGCGCACGTTGTCGTCAGGCTCCCTGGGCGCGAGCATCACGCGCACCTCGCGCCCGCGAGCGAGCAGCTGCCGCACCACCGCAGAGCCGATGAAGCCTGCACCGCCGGTTACCAGCGTCTTCACGCCGTGATTCTGCCCTTGCCCGTGCCCTTGCCCTTGCCCTCGCCCTTCTACTTCTCCCGTCTTCGATACCCACATCTATATCCTACATGTCGCTTCTTTGACTCCATATCGCACAGGGTGCGACCATTCTCGAACCATGAAGTCCACCGCGCCTGCTCCGGCGCCGACGTCCTCGCCGTCGACGACCGCCTCGACGGCCGCTGACAAGCGCGTTCACCTGCGCTTCGACAAGATCTTCTCCGTCCTCCTCGGCAGCGAGATCTACGGCGAGACCGTGGCCGTGGCCCGCAACATCTCCGCCGGCGGGATGCTGGTCCAGTGCGCCGACATCCTGCCGCTGGGCAGCGTCGTCACGGTGCACTTCCAGATCGGCGACTCCGATGACGAGATCGTCGCCCGGGCCGAGGTGAAACATCACATGTGCCTGAACGTCGGTGCCGGCGAAGGCGAGGAGCCCCGCAGCGTCCGCGGCATGGGCCTGCGCTTCATCGACTTCGACGACAACCTCCCGCTGTCGCTCCCGGGCAGCCGGGTCATGCACTGACGACGACGGAAATACTGGCCCCGTGCCGCGCGTCGTTCCAGCGTGGTAGGAACCCCGCGATGCGCCCGTCTGGGCTTCTGATCGTCAGCTTCGTCGCCTTCGCGGCGACGTCCGCGCGCGCCGAGACCGAGGTCGAGGACGTCCGCGCCCGGCTCGCCGTCATCAACAGCGGCACCACCGATCCCGGCAAGGCGCTCGAGGAGCTGACCGCGCTCGCGCCGCGCGCGGTGCCGGCCTTCGCCGAGTTCCTGGCCCGGCCCCACGGCTCGACGGTCGACGAGCGCCGTGCGTTGCTCAAGGCGATCAAGGCCTCGGTGCCGAACAAGGACGGCAAGTTCGAGACGCCGCCGCGCCAGAAGGATCAGGAGGTCAAGGCCGACGACGACCTCGACTGGCTGGCCGGGCTGCAGCAGGCCGACGCCGCCCTGCCCGGCCGCGCCGAGACCATCGCCGACGTGATCGCGCTGCGCGCCCTGGCCAGCACCCGCCGCATGGACGCCGCCCAGGTCATCCTCGACGTCGGATTCGCCGAGGCGACCATGATCTACCGCGACGAGTGCGGCCGCCGCCTGCGCGGCATGGCGCCTTACTCGCTGCCGGCGCTCCACGTCGCGTCGCAGTCCGACAACAAGGCCCTGGCCCGCTACGCCACCTACCAGCTCGAGCGCCAGGATCGCCAGGAGCCGGGCAAGGCCATGTCGGCCACCACCGGCGACGAGGATCTGCGGGTCGCGCTGCTCGAGGCCTTCGGCACCGCGCACCACCGCGAGGCGGTGCCGGCCGTGCTCCGGGCCATCGACGACGACGCGCCCCGCGTTCGCAAAGCCGCCCGCGCGGCCTGGCTGTCGTACGTCAGCGGTCCCCCGCCCAAGCCGGCGCCCAAGAAGCGGCTGGCGTTGCCGGGCGGCAGGCTCGCCGACAAGCCGACGCCGCTGTGGCTGACGTGGCGCGAGCTGGCAGCCATCGAGCTCAAGCGTTCGGCCGAGGAGGTGCTGGGCAGCGTGTTCGCGACCGACGCGACCGCGGTCCCCGACGCCGATCTGGTCACGGTCTCGAACGAGCTGTTCGCGTTCTACGACGGCGAGCGCGCCAAGCGCGACGGCGCCGCGTTCGACTGGGCCATGAAGGCCGCGGGCAGCGGCGATCTGCCGGCGGCGGGCGCCGCGCTCGATCGTCTGCTCGCCGCCAACCCCGAGCTGGCCCAGCGCGCCGACGCGGCGCCGGTCTACCTCGAGCTGGCCAGGAGCCACCAGAAGGCCCAGGCCTGGAACGAGGCGGCCGCCGCGTACGGCAAGGCCTACGGCATCGCGCCCGACGGCCCGTCGGCCGTCGACGCCCAGGCCGGTCGCGAGTACGCGCTCGGCAAGGCGCTCGAGGCCGCCGGCAAGGACGGCAGCGCCAACTTCCGCCGCGCCATCGAGCTCAAGCCCGATTACGCGCCGGCCCGCGCCGCGGTCGGCGCGGACGACGCGAAGCAGCCATGGCTCCTGTGGGCCGCCGCCGCCGGCGCGATGTTCGCGATCGGGTTTCTGATCGCCGGATTGCAGCGCCGCCGCGTGCATCGCTGAAGCCGCAAGCCATTCAGGCCTCTTCGAGTTCGAGGGTGAACGCGGTGCCCGCCCCGTCCGGGCCCGGACTGGTGACGCTCAGATCGCCACCCATGGCGCGGGCGTGCGAACGCGCGATCGCGAGGCCGAGTCCGGATCCTGGACGGCCGCCGCCGTCGACGCGATAGAAGCGATCGAAGATCCGTGCCTGGTGCTCGCCGGCGATGCCCTTGCCGCCGTCGCTCACCACCAGCCGCACGCGCCCGCCATCGACGATCGCGCGCACCCGCACCGGCGGTGCACCGTGGAGCTGGGCGTTGTCGACCAGATTCTGGACCACGTGATCGAGGCCGTCGCGCTCGGCCCGCACCGCGAGCCCGGCTGGCACGTCGAGCTCCACCGCCGGCGCGTTGGGCCGGGCCGCGGCGGCCGACTGCACTGCGGCCTCGACCACCGGCCGGAGCGCGACGGCGTCGGGCGCCGCTGTCGCCTCGGCCCGCGCCTCCAGCCGCTCGAGCTCGAGCAGCCCGGTGACCACGCGGGCGATGCGCTCGGCGTTGCGGCGGATCGTGGCAACGAACTCGGCCCGCGCCGCCGGCGCCAGGTCCTCGTCGGCCAGGGTCTCGGCGAAACCGGCGATCGCCGTCACCGGCGTGCGCAGCTCGTGGGCCGCGTCGGCGAGGAACTCGCGCCGCACCGCCTCGAGCGCACGCAACCGGGTGACGTCGTGCATGACCGCCACCGCGCCGCGGGTCTCGGGCAACGGTCGCGCGCTCACCACCACGGCGCGATCGCGCACGGCCAGCTCGCCGTCGCTGGCGACGCCTCCGCGAGCCCGATCGAGGTGGGCGGCGAGGCCGGGCGGGACCTCCTTGCCGCACAGCAACTCGGCGGCGGGATTGGCCAGGACGCGATGGCCGAGGCCGTCGACGACGATCACGCCCTCGACCATGGCGCCGATCACCGCCAGCGACAGGTCTCGCTCGCTGGTCAGCGCCGCGACCTGTCGGCCGACCTCGTCGGCGAGGCCGACCAGCGCCCGCGACAGCACGCCCAGCTCGTCGGCGCGCGCGCTGGGCGGACCGATCGCGTAGTCACCGCGGGTCACCCGCTCCGCGGCGCGGGTCATGTCGCGCAACGGTCTCACGATGGCGCGGATCGCGATCAGGCCGAGCACCAGCGCCACCGCCATGCCCACGGCAGTGGCGGCCAGCAGCCGCAGGCGCAGCTCGCGCCGCGTCGCGGCCAGGCGCGCGGTCGGGACCGCAAGCCGGATCACGCGGCCGTCCTTGGTCGGCGTCGCGACCAGGTACACCTGCGGCCCGTTGTCGATCAGCCGCCGGGTGGCGCGCCCGATGGCACCCTGGCGCGCCGCCATCACCTCGGGTGCGTCGCCGATGGGTCGGCCCAGATCGGCCCAGCGATCGGAGTCGCCCAGCACCATGCCGTCGGCGTCGATGAAGGTGACGCGGGCGCCGACCACGCCGGACAGGCGCGTGGCCAGACGCTCGGGGTGACCACCGCCGCCCTCCATCCACTTGGCGACACCGTCGGCCTGCGCCACCAGCCGCGCGTCGAGATCGCCGGTCAGGTCCTCGCCCAGCGTGCGATCGAGCAACAGGAACGTCGTCGCGCCGAGCACCGCGACGATGGCGACGAAGCTGGCCAGGAGACGCGCACCGATGGACATCAATCGCCGCCGGCGGCCGGAGCCTCGTCCGGCGGCGCGTCGTCGCGGCGCGCGCGGTATCCGAAGCCGTGCACGGTCTCGACCCAGTCGGCGGCCGCGCCCAGGCTGACCCGCAGGCGACGGACGTGCACGTCGACGGTGCGGGTCGAGACGCTGCCCTTGATGTCCCAGACCTCGGCCAGCAGATCCTCGCGCGAGAATACGCGGCCCGGCGCGGCGGCCAGGGTCAGGAGCAGCTTGTACTCGAGCGGGCGCAGCGCCAGCGCCGCGCCGCCGAGAGTGACCTCGTGGGCCGAGGTGTCGATGGTCAGCGGCCCCAGCCGCAGCGCGGCGCCAGCACCAGCGCCGGGCAAGACCACGCGGGCCTTACGCTCGGCGATGCGGCCGGCCAGGGCCGCCACGCGCAGGATGACCTCGCGCACCACGAAGGGCTTGACCACGTAGTCGTCGGCGCCGACCTCGCGGCCGGTGATGCGATCGTCGGGATCGCCGCGGGCGGTGAGCATGAGCACGCCGACGTCGGCCGACTCCGGGGTCTGGCGCAGCTTCCGGCACACGTCGAAGCCGGACATGTCGGGCAGCATCACGTCGAGCAGCACCACCACCGGTTCCTCGACACGGGCCCGGGCCAGCGCGTCGAGGCCGCGCACGCAGTGAGTCACGGTCCAGCCCGCCGCTTCCAGGTTGTAGACCAGGAGTCGCGCGACGTCGGGCTCGTCCTCGACGAGCAGGAGCCGCTTGGCCATCGGTAGATCTACTTTCCCTCGTTACGAGTTTCCGTACGACCCCCGTAGAAACCGTGCGTGCGGTTTTCCCGCACACGGCTTGCGGGAGGGCTCTCGTGCCAGCGGTACTGGACGGTCTCCGGATACTGGACGCTGCCTTTGAGGCGATGTAGCCCGCGGCTCCAGACGTAGTCCCGCGTCCAGGTCTTGGCGACGGTCGCGAAGCCTTGTTCGCCGTCGTACAGCACGACGCGCTTCCGTGGTGATCCTTGTACGCGCGCTGCTCCCCGTACCCCGCCGGAGTCGACGCCGTGCTCCAGAACTCCCGACGTCGATGTTGCCTTGCCCGTGAAATGAGCGGCTCGGCCCCCGGATGGTTCATCTGTCAAGGCTGCAGGCTTCACTTGATGTTGCGGCTCGCGTACTCGCTCCTCGCTGATCAGCTCGCGCTGACTCGCTCGCCTTCGACGCCCGGCTTCAGCCGTCGGGGTCTCCCCCTCTGCTGCGGGCCTGCTACTCGGCGCTCTGGCGCTTACCGAGACGGGACTTGCACCTGGATCCTCACGGCATGACAGCGGGTTACCGTCCGGTTGCCCGGCGGGACCTCCGTCGTCGTGACGACGCACCATCATCGGATGATACCAGTAGGTCCCCTGCTGTAACCGAGGAGTAACACCGATGATCCCGCCGCTCGGTGACGCTGGTGCGATGTCAGCTGTTCGTCCGCGCACGACCATCGCCATGGCGGTCGCCGTCGCCCTCGCCCTCGTGCTCGCGGCCGGCTGCCGCCGCAGCGCTGGCCACGTCCGGGTCGCCGCCGCCGCCGACCTGGCCAAGGCCTTCGACGAGGTCGGACGCGCCTTCACCAGGAAGACCGGCATCAAGCCGTCGTTCACCTTCGGCTCGTCGGGGCTCCTGGCCAAGCAGATCGCCGAGGGCGCGCCGTTCGATGTCTACGCAGCCGCCAACATCAACTACGTCGACGAGGTCGTCGCCGCCGGCGCGTGTGACGGCGCCAGCAAGAAGCCCTACGCCCGGGGCCGCATCGTGGCGTGGAGCAAGGCGCAGAAGATCGGATCGCTGGCCGACCTCGCCGATCCCCGCTTCGTCAAGGTCGCCATCGCCCACCCCGATCACGCGCCCTACGGCAAGGCCGGCAAGGAGGCGCTCCAGGCCGCTGGCGTGTGGCCGCAGGTCGAGCGCAAGCTGGTGCTGGCCGAGAACATCCGCCAGACCCTGCAATGGGCCCAGGACGGCAGCGCCGACGCCGCCATCGTGTCGCTGTCGCTGGCCCCGGTCGCCGAGGGCGGGCGCTCGTTCACGATCGACGAGAAGCTCCACAACCCGCTGGTGCAGGCGCTGGCGGTCTGCAAGAACGGCGGCGCCAGGATCAAGGGCCAGCAGTTCGTCGATTTCCTGACCTCGCCCGAAGGCACGGAGATCATGAAGCGCTACGGCTTCTCTTTGCCTGATTCTCCGCCACAGTAGCGGCGGTGCCGTCCCCGCCGCTGCCGCGTGACGCCGAGCGGAGGGTGATCATCCTTGTGGCGCTGGTCCAGTTCGTCAACGTGCTGGACTTCGTGATGGTGATGCCGCTCGGGCAGGACTTCGCCCGCGCCCTCGCCATCGACGAGTCGCAGCTGGGCTGGATCGGCGGCAGCTACACGCTCTCGGCGGCGGTGGCGGGCCTGATCAGCGCCCGCTTCCTCGATCGCTTCGATCGCCGCAGCGCGCTCGCCGTCGCCATGCTCGGCCTGGTCGCCGCCACCGCTGCTGGCGGGATGGCCCAGGGCCTGCCCTCGATGATGGTGGCGCGAGTCGCCGCGGGCATGTTCGGCGGTCCGGCGACGTCGCTGGCGCTGGCCATCGTCGCCGACGTGGTCCCGGCCGAGCGGCGCGGCAAGGCCATGGGAGTGGTGATGGCCGCGTTCTCGGTCGCCTCGGTCATCGGCGTCCCCGCCGGGCTGGCCGCGGCCCAGGCCGGCTCGTGGCGCACGCCGTTCTTCGCCCTGGCCGTGTTCGGCCTGGGCGTCACCGCCTACGCCGTGTCGCAGCTGCCCTCGATGCGGCTCCACCTGGAAGGCGAACGGCGCCTCTCGACGCCGACGATGGCGCTGCTGCGCCGCCCCGAGATGCAGATGATGCTGGGCTCGGCCGGCGCGATGACCTTCTCGATCTTCATGATCGTGCCCTACGTGCGCAGCTTCCTGGTCAACAACCACGGCTACCCCGACGACGAGATCCTCTACCTCTACCTGGCCGGCGGCGTCGGCAGCTTCCTGGTGGTGCAGTTCACCGGCCGCGCGGTCGACCGCCTGGGCTCGACGCCGGTGGCGACCCTCGGCACCCTGCTGGTGACCGCATGCCTCCTGGTCGGCTTCTTGCCCGCTCATCCGCTGGTGCCGGTGATGCTGGTCTTCGTGGCCTACATGAGCACGGCGTCGTTGCGCGGCGTGCCCATCTCGACCCTGGCCTCCAAGCTGCCCGCGCCCCACGAGCGCGCCCAGTACATGTCGATGCAGTCGGCGGTCCAGCACATCGCCTCGTCGATCGGCGCCATCGGCGCGGCTCAGATCTTGCGCAGCGAGCCGGTCACCAAGCGGCTCCTGCACATGCCGATCGCGGTGGCCGTCGCGGCCACGGTCGGCGCCACCGTCCCCTTCCTGATGTGGCGGGTCGAGCGGCGGGTTCGACGCATGGCCCCGGCCCTGCCCCGAAACGACGAAGGGGCGGCCGAAGCCGCCCCATCCGTCTGAACGTTGTCCGGATCCGTCGATCCTCGACGACGCGCTGGCTCTCAGCCCATCGCGCGCGCGTTCGGGAGGGCGCCCTGATCGGCGACCTTGTTGAAGGCGTCCTGAATGATCCCCATGCCGATGATGCTGAGGACCCAGATCAGAATGAACGCGATGACCTGCGACTGCTTGCCGCGGGTCACGTGCTCCACGCCGCCGGCGTACTTCCACATCCACCAGATGCTCACGACCGGGACGATGAGCAGCCACGCAGTTGGGATGCTGGCTCCCTGCGAGTTCATCTCGTTCTTGGTCTTGACCATCCACACCAGTGCATAGATGCCGAACGTCACGAGGCTCAACAGGATCACAGCTATGACCGACCGCTTTTGCATTTGGGGTTCCTCCGAATCCGGTTTACGGGTTGTGCCAACGGAGGTTCGACCTGTGGCGCCCCTGCGTCAAGCTGACACGCAGCCTTTCGAGGGATCGGCGCGACCAGGTGCCACACGGCAACTCCCGTGGCCACTGCGCATGGGCGACTGCACACCGTTCGACGCGCGCACGTGGAGTTGCCCTGTCGACTGGTGAGCGACGCAACACCTCGGAGGCTGTCGCACGTGTCGACCGCGCACCTCGACGTGCTCGTCGACGATGGCGTCTCGAGTAGCCATCCGAAATGTCGCGGGACGGAGCTTCACTCCCCGAACGTCGGTGCGCTAGAAGCCCCGCGACCGCCATGTCGATCCTACGCACGTCAACCGCCGCGTTGCTCGTCGCTGCAGGCCTCGCCGCCTGCGCCGATGACGGCGCGCCTCCTTCCACCAGCTCCACCACCAGCGACCTCGACGTCATCGGCCTCGCCGAGCGCCCGGCGTCCCTGCTCGTGCTCGCGCCGACCGCCACGGTGGCCCAGCGCCAGCGCCTCGAGCGCGGCCTGGTCCGCCTCGGCGGCGCAGTGCTCGAGACCCACGCGCCGCGCCTCGTGATCGCGCAGGTGCCGGCCGGCGCCGACGCCGCCCTCACCGCCCTCGGCGTGGTGGCGCGCTTCGACCGCGCCGTCACCGCTTCCGACCTGCTCGCGCCGACCGTGTTCGAGGAGCGCTTCCTCTCCGTCCACGCCGCGCGCTGGTTCCCCGCCGAGGTGCCCGAGGCCAATCGCCTGCAACCGACGCGCATCGCCCACCCGGCCGGCGAGGCAGAGGCCCCGCCTGCGAGGCTGCCCGACGGTGCGATCAACGCGCCGGTGATCGATCCCGAGGACATGCAGGCCGTGCCCTTCGCCTCGGGCACCGTGGTGGTGTCGATCGTCCTCCCCGAGTCCAACGGCGTCATCGACGTCTCGACCGAGGACTGGAACGAGACCCTGGTGCGCGAGACCTACCTCAAGGTCCAGGCCGCGCTCGACAAGATCGCCGCCAGCGAGCCCAACGCCGACCTCAAGTTCGTCCTCCACTACGAGTCGGCGCCCGCCGCCGGCGCTCTGGCCGGCACCGTCGACACCGACTACGAGTTCGGCCAGCGCGCGCAGTGGGGCTCGACCACCGAGGGCCTCGCCACCGCCGACATCATGAGCTCGATCCTCGGCCGCACCGTGACCGAGAACGACGTGTGGAACGCGTCGGTCGAGTACACCGCGGACCTCAAGCGCCGCTACGGCGCCGACGCGGCGTTCATGGTGCTCGTCGCCGGCAACGGCAACTACACCGCCGGCCTGCGCGCCCACGCCTGGATCGGCGGCCCGCTGACCGTGCTCGACTCGAGCTACGGCCACGAGGTCTTCGCCCACGAGTTCGGCCACATCTTCGGCGCCTACGACGAGTACTGCCCGGACGCGTGCGCGCCGCCGACCTCGATCATGGGCTACCTCGGCATCTACAACGCCAACGCCCAGTACCAGGAGGGCGGCCCCGGCATCGACGACGGCAAGGGCGAGGGCGCGGCGTCGCTCATGCAGTACAACCAGCCCGGCGCGGTCAATGGCTACACCCGCGGCTCGTGGGGCTGGCTCGACACCGACGGTGATGGCATCGTCGAGGTCCGCGACACGCTGCCCAAGAGCGCGCTCGAGGCGACCGTGAGCGGCAACCGCGTGCGCGTGCTGGGCACGATCTACGACCGCGGTGACAGCCGCACGTTCGGCAACATCCGCTACAGCGCCAACCGCATCGTCGGCCTCGAGTACGGCTTCTCGGCCTCCGGCCCGTGGTTCCCGGTCACCCTCCCCGGTGACACCCGCGGCCGCCAGCAGGTCGACGTCGAGCTGACTCAGGTGCCGGCCGGCACCCGCACGATCTTCGTGCGCGGTCTCAACTCGGTCGGCAACGTCGAGCCGCGGGCCCAGGAGCTGCGCGTGACCACGACCGCGACCGGCAACACGCCGCCCAACCTGCGCCTCGAGGTGCCCACCCGCGCCGGCAGCGCCGCGCCGGTGACCATCACCACCACCGCCCAGGATCTCGAGGGCGGCACGGTCCAGGTCCGCTACGACCTCGACGGCAACGGTTCGTGGGACACCGCCTACCGCGCGCTCGGCGCCTACAGCTTCACCGCGTCGGCCGGCCTCCGTACCATCCGCGCCCAGGCCAAGGACCCGCAGGGCGCGACCCGCATCGTCACCGCCGAGCTGCCGGTGGTGAGCGGCGCCATGGCGCCGCTGCTGTCATTGACCAACCTGCCCAGCCTGGTCCACGGCGTGACCCCGGCCAGCGTGACCATGACCGCGACCGCCCCGGGCGCGACGCTGGGCACCATCACCGAGCTCGCCACCGATGACGACCGCTACGTCGTGACCGGCTCGGCCGGCGCCGGCGGCACCATCGCCGCCACCCTGCCCACCCCGATCGGGCTCAAGACCCAGAAGCTCGACCTCACCGCCGGTGACACCACGCTGCTCAACGGCTGGATCCGCGACGTGACGGCGCTCGACGCCGATCACGTGGCGGTGGCGTCGGGCTCGAAGGGCGTGTGGTTCGTCGACATCACCGACCGGCGCGCGCCGCGGGTGATGTCGAAGCTGGTGCTCGAGACCTCGGCCAACCGCCTCTTCAAGCACGGCAACCGCCTCTACGTGCTGGGCACGTACCTCACCGTGATCGACATCCGCGACCTGTCGTCGCCCCGCGAGTGGAAGCAGCTCTTCAGCGTCACCGACACGGTGGTGCAGGAGAGCGCCGAGCTCCAGGACATCCCCGAGGCCCAGGGCTGGGGCATCGCCCACTTCTACGGGTTCGGCTTCGGCGCCAAGATCACCTCGGCCAAGGTGACGGTGACGATCGATCACCCGCGCCCGGCCGACCTGCTCATCCGCCTCCTGCCCGGCAAGGGCTCGGGCATCGAGCCGGTGGTGCTGCGCGATCACGTCGGCGGCACCGGCGGCCTGCGCACGTTCACGTTCACCACCAGCAGCAACGCCAACCTGCGCGCGGTCATCGGCCAGTTCGCCGACGACTACTGGAGCGTCGAGGTCACCGACGACGTCGGCAACAGCCAGACCGGCCGCCTGGTCTCGTCGAAGGTGGAGTTCCGCACCAGCGCCCGCGCGGTCGAGGTGCTCCACAACGCCGGCGAGATCGCGGGCGTGAACTCGTGGGGCGACCTGGTCGTGGCCGGCGCCGGCCTCGAGACCTTCGACGTCGCGCTGCCGCAGTGGATCACGCCCTTGTCGCGCGTGACCGGTACCGCTACCCAGGGCGCGACCATGGTGGGGGACACCGCCATCGTCTCGATGACCCTCGAGGCCAAGGACAAGGACGGCGCCCTGATCGCCAACCCGCGCCTGCGCGGGCTGTGCGCGGTCGACCTGGGCTCGCTGCTGCCCCGCGTGATCCGCTGCGACGCCAACCTGGGCGGCAGCCCGGGCGAGCTCGCGGTGATCGGCGGCCGCCTGTACGAGGGTGTGCAGCCGGACTGCAACAAGGAGGAGGGGTGCTCGAGCGAGCCGTTCACCATCGTCGGCGACGCCGGTCGCTTCGCCCGCAACCTGAGCTGGAAGCTGGCCACGACGCCTCGGCGCATCGACCGCCACGCACTGGGCGACGCGCGCGCGCTGTGGACCACCAACCACTCGGGCTACCTCGAGCAACTCGACGTCAGCGTGCCCGGCGACCTGCGGGTGCTCAAGAGCTACCCGCGGACGTGGACCGCGCACCTGATCAAGCTGCGCCTGCCCGAGGTGATGCTGTTCGACTACTCGCCGATGGCGCGGATCGCGCGGCTCGGCGACGAGCAGAGCATCCTGTCGCGCGTCTACCGCATCACCGTCGAGGCCCGCAGCGCCACCGGCGGCGTGACCCGGGCCTCGCGCACGGTGCATGTCATCCCGTACGACCACGCGCCCACGGTTCTGTCGGCGTCGATGTTCCGCAAGGATGACGCCCAACCGTGGCGGGTGAAGATCGGCGCCAGCGACGGCGACAACGGCGCGAGCTGGGATCCGACCTTGTTCGCACGCGTCGACTTCGACGGTGACGGCTCGTTCGACACCGACTGGGCCTTCATGGGCCTGGGCGAGGGCGGGCTGTGGACGGGCGAGGCCGAGATCGGCGGTCAGCCGCCGGGCACGTACCCGAACGCGGTGATCGAGGTCCGCGACGGCTTCTGGGCCCGGTCGCGCATGGTCACGTCATTGACGGTCCCGTGACGTGGACTTCGAGCCGGCCACGACGTGGCCCCGGACGCAAAGCGGACGAAGACGGCGAAGCCGGCTTGGCGACAACTGAACGTTAGTGAAGACTGGCAGCCTTGGATCCGCTCCACGCCGCGGCGCTCGCCGGGGTTGGCGTCGTCGCCAGCGCGCTCAACACGCTCGCCGGCGGCGGATCCTTGCTGCTGGTGCCGGCCTTGATGCTTCTGGGCGGCGGCATGTCCGCCGCCCAGGCCAACGCATCGAGCCGGGTCGCGATCCTGGCCCAGTGCGTGGCCGGGGCCGCGACGTTCGCGCGCGGCGGCGTCACGCCGGTGGCGGCCGCGAAGCGGATCGTGCCACCGACGCTGGTGGGCGCCTTGCTCGGCGCGTGGCTGGCGACCCGGCTCCCCGATCGCGTGTTCGAGCCGCTCCTGATCGGCACGCTCGGCGTGATGGCGCTGGCGATGCTGATCAACCCCGCACGCTTCGCGCCGCCGCCTGGCGCGGAGCCGCGCCAGGTGAGCGGAGCGGCAGCCATGGCCGGGTTGTTCGTGGCCGGGTTGTACGGCGGCGTGCTGCAGGCCGGCGCTGGCCTGGTGTTCCTGGCCATCCTGGCCGGCGGGCTGCGCTTCGATCTGGTGCGCGCCAACGCCCTCAAGGCGCTGGTGATGCTGGTCTACATCGCGGCCACGGTCGCGGTGTTCGCGGCCGCGGGCCTGGTCAACTGGGTGCCGGCCGCGTTCACGAGCCTGGGCTCGGTGATCGGCGCGTGGGGAGCCGCCCGGGTCGCGATGAGCCCGCGCGGCTTGCTGATCACGCGCGTGGTGGTGGTGGGCGCGGTGATCGCGATGGGGGTCGCGATCATCGTGCGCTGACGGCGCGGGCGGCGCGGGCGTCAGTCCATGATCTGCTTGCCGACCGCGATCGACAGGGTCACGCCGCCGAGATCCTCGCCGGTGCCGGGCACGATGGCGCCCAGGTAGGACGCGCTCGCCCGCCAGATCCACTCGTCGTCGCCGAGGCGGCCCATGAGGCCGACGTGGCCGGAGAGGCCCAGGGTCGAGCCACGCACGCTGCGGGTGGGCTCGTGGGTGGTGATGTGGAGGATGTCGAGGCCGACGGCGGTGTAGGGCGTGATCGACTCGCAGCGCTCGCACAGCATGAGGCCGACGTCGAAGCTGACGTCCATGATGTCGCGGCGGCGCAGCGCCGGCGTGCGACCTACCAGGCCCTTGGCGCCGAAGCCGATCGTGAGGTGATCGTCGGCCATGCGGGCCTCGGCGCCACCGCCGTAGGACTCGCCGATCTCGCCGCTGGGCATCATCCACGCGCCGGTGGCCATGAGTGCGAGATCGTCGTCGGCGGAGGCGGTGCCGGCGAGCGTGGCCAGCGCGGCGAGCGAGAGCAGCGACGTGATGGTGTGGAACGACGTGCGCATGGTGGCCTACTTGTCGATCACCCAGCCGAGGCCGAGGTCGGTGTTGAACGTGCCGATGCCCGCGCCGGTGAAGCCGGCGGAGGCGCGCCAGTACACGCGGTGGGAGAGGAAACCGTGCAGGCCGATGGCGCCCGACGGACCCAGGCCGAGGCCGGCTCCGGAGCCCTTCATGTCACCCTCGTCGAGACGCGCGATGGCGAAGGCAGGGCCGAGCGCCAGAAACGGCGCGATCGCGTCCTTGCGACGCACGCGCGGGGTGATGACCAGGCGCACCGACGCGGCGTAGCTGCGGCCGCGATCGCCGCCGGTGGCGCCGGCCAGGACCTCGACGCCGGGCTCGTCGCGGTGCGAGAGGTGGACGAAGCCCATGGTGCCGCTCGGACCGAAACGCTCGAGCGCGGTCTGGGCGTCCGATGCGAAGGTGGTGCCGCCCGACACCAGCGCGATGCTGGCGTGACGCGGCGGCGGTGGCGGCTCGGGTTCCGGATCGGGCGGCGGTGGCTGGGGATCGCCCGCGATGACGATGGGTCGCTCGACCCAGTAGTCGGGAGGCGCCGGCTTGGCGGCCACGGTGCTCGCGCCCGCAGCGACCAGCAAGCTCGAGATCCACACGGCGCGCGGCATCTGTCCCATTACGCCTGACAAACGCCGCCGGTCTCGGTTGCTTTCACCCCCCGCGAGCGATCAGCGAGCGTTCAGGGTGCGGGGTCACTGGCGACGCACGCGGTCTGCTTTCTTACCGCAAAGACTCGCGATCTCCCTCGTGGCGCGCTCATCGGAGGACGACGAGCAGGCGGGTCACGAACGTCTCGTCGGCCCAGCGCTCCTTGTACTCCATGGCACTCCCGAGGTCGTACCGGGTCACGCCCTCGGCGCAGAGGCGCTCGATCTGCTGTCGTTGCAGCACGTTGCCCAGCGACAGGTGGCGCAGCTCGACGTCATGGGAGAACTGGAGGCCACGGTAGGTGCCGGCGAACACGCCGCCCAGCACGAAGCCGACGTCGGCGTCGTGGCGGCGGGCCATGACCAGGCGCAGCCGGCCGGCGGGCGCCAGGAGGCGCACCATGTGGGCGTAGAAGTCGCGCATGGGTCCGGCGTCGACCCCGACCCCGGCCCGGCCCTTCCAGCTGCGCGCCTCGACGGCCAGGATGCGGGCCATGGCGGCGTCGGCGGCGGCCGCGTCGTGGGCGACGATCTCGTCGAAGGTGACGCCGGCGCGGGCGGCGTCGCGCTCCGACGCGCGCAGCGCCTTGCGGAAGTTGCGGCTGCGCCGGGCCAGGAAGCCGTCGAGACCTCCGTCGAGCCGGGCGACGTTGCGGCCGCTCTCGGCGCCGTGCCCACGGCGCCACGAAGGCGGCACCGCGCGCAGGAGCGCCCGCTCGAGCGGGCCGCCCGGCGTCATCCCGGCGAGCAGCATCCCGTCCCAGCCGGTGCGGGCGGCGGCAGCGGCGATGAAGGCCTCGGCCAGCGCGGCGGGATCGGCGCCGACCAGCGGACAGGACAGGCCCCACGACAGCTCGAGCGGCTCGACGTAACGCGCGCCGCCGCGCTCGGCGATCGCGGTCGCGGCCCAGCCAGCCTCGCCGCGCAGGATCCATGGCGAGCGCGGTCCCATGAGTGCGTCGTGCGCGGGCAGCACCCACGCCGACGACGAGCAGAACAGATCGATCTCGGCCGTGACCGCGACCGCGTCGTCGAAGTCGCCGGCCGAGGCGCGCAGCTCGTCGAGTCCGACCGATCGCATCGGCCACGCCATGATAGCGCGCACGACGTGATGCCGTTCGCCGTGGGGGACCGCACGGAAGCCGGGACCGGGACCGGCGATGGCGGCCCGCGCCCCCCGCCGGGTGCAGTACACTGGAGGGGCCGACCGTCTCGCGTCAGGAACCGTATGCGCGTCATCGCCGTCGTCGCCGCAGCTGCACTGCTCGGCGGCTGCTTGACCAACACCTACAACATCTCGCGCTCCGAGCTCCAGCGCCTGGCGGCGACGCCGCCAGAGGCCCGCAGCCAGAGCGTGCGCGTGGTGCAGGAGTTCGAGGGCGACAGCCCGCCGTCGCAGGCTCGCGTCAGCGGCGAGACCGAAGTGATCTTCGTGCCACGCACGGTGATCGTGGTCGGTGACGGTCGCCATCACCACGGCGGCCGCGGCGGCAGCGGCGGTCGCGGCGGTGGCGGCAAGCTCGGCGGCGGCGGCGGCGGCGGCGACGGTAAGGGCGCGGTGATCTTGCTGGTCGCTCTCGCGGCCGGCGCCGGCATCGCGCTCGCCGCCACCGAGGGCCAGCGCTTCGACGGCTGGGTGCGCCTGCACCCGATGCACCCGGTCCACCTGTGGGGACCGTGGGGCTACGGCGTGGTGCCGCTGGCCCAGCTCGACCCCGGCACCGCCGCGGTGGCGACCAAGGCGGTCATCCGCGACGTCGAGGGGCCGTGGCTCAAGCTGGCCCGCGCGCCACTCGATCGGCAGGGCTGGAGCTACAGCGTGCTCGGCGGCGCCGGACAGATCGACGGATGGGACGGGCGCGGGCTGGGACCGCAGTTCCACGTCCAGCTCGGCTACTACCCTGCGCACGAGTTCGGCATCCAGCTGGCCTGGACACCGGCGTGGCGCGACGACGTCGCCGGCGACACCATCCTCGATCTGCGGGTCGGCCTCGAGCTCGACTTCCTGCCCCTCGACGCCGGCAAGCTCCACGGCGGCGGCTACGTCAACGGCTCGCTGGGCTGGCGTTCCGATCGCGACGGCACCGACGAGGCCGCCTTCACCGGCGCCGGCGCCAAGCTCCAGCTCGAGCTCACCACCCGGCTGGCGATCACCGGCCGCTTCGGCATCACCCGCGCCTACGACGAGATCGCGCAGGACGCCACCGTCGGGCTCTCGATCTACTGAGTCGAGCTATAACGCGCCGACATGCGCGTGCTCGTCACCGGCGGCGCCGGCTGCCTCGGCATCAACCTGGTCCGCCACCTGCTCGCGCGCGGCGACGCCGTGGTCTCGCTCGATCGCGAGCCCTTCGACTACCCCGAGCGCGGCCGCATCACCGAGATCCGCGGCGACATCCGCCGCCGTGAGGATGTCGACCGCGCCGCCGCCGGCTGCGAGGTCGTGGTCCACGCCGCCGCCGCCCTGCCCCTCTACGCGCCGGCCGAGATCCATACCATTGACGTCGACGGAACCCGCACCGTGCTTGCGGCCGCACGCGCCGCCGGCGCGGCTCGCGTCGTCCACATCTCGTCGACCGCGGTCTACGGCGTGCCCGATCACCATCCCCTGGTCGAGGACGATCGCATGTACGGCGTCGGGCCCTACGGCATCGCCAAGGTCGAAGCCGAGCGAGTGTGCGAGGTCGCCCGCGCCGCCGGCCAGTGCGTGACCATCCTGCGCCCCAAGTCGTTTGTCGGGCCCGAGCGCCTCGGCGTGTTCGCGCTGCTCTACGAGTGGGCCCGCGAGGGCCGCGACTTCCCCATCCTGGGCCGCGGCGACAACCGTTACCAGCTCCTCGACGTCGAGGACCTGTGCACGGCGATCAGCCTGGCCGCGACCGCCCCCGCCGACCTCGCCAACGACACCTACAACCTCGGCGCCGCCGAGTTCACCACGTTGCGCCGCGACTTCCAGGCCGTGCTCGACGAGGCCGGCCACGGCGGCCGCATCCGCTCGATCCCGGTGGCGCCGGCGATCTGGGCGCTGCGCGCGCTCGAGCGAGCCAAGCTGTCGCCCCTCTACCCGTGGATCTACGAGACCGTCACCGAGGACTCGTTCGTGGCGATCGATCGCGCGGTGACGAGGCTGGGCTGGACGCCGCGCTTCTCCAACCGCGACGCGCTCCTCCGCAACTACCGCTGGTACCTCGCCCACGCCGACCAGCTCGGCGGCGCCGGCGTCACCCACCGGGTGCCGTGGAAGCAAGGCGCACTTGGCCTGGCCAAGCTGATCTTCCGCAAGCGCCGCCCAGCGAGCGATTAGCGAGCGTTCAACAGTGATGCTGGGTATACGGGGTCAATGAGGAGGTCCGGGGTCTGCCTTCCTCCGGAAGATCCCTCTCGTCGCCATCGAACCCGGAGCGCCGCTACTTCTGGTGGGTCGCCTTCCACTCGGCGTACGGCATGCCGTAGATGATCTCGCGCGCCGCCTCGTCGGTGAGCGCCACGCCCCGCTCCTCGGCGGCGGCCCGGTACCACTTGGCCAGGCAGTTGCGGCAGACGCCGGCCAGGGTCATCACGTCCACGTTCTGGACGTCAGTGCGCGACCGGAAGTGCTCGACCAGGCGCCGGAAGGCGGCGGCCTCGAGCTGGGTGCGGGTGGCATCGTCGAGCGATGGGATCTCGGCCATGGCGAAGGCTATCACTGTGCTAGAACCCCGCGGTGACCGCCCCGTCGTCGGTGACCCAGCTCGAGAAGGACGGCACCACGTTCCACGTGATCGGCACGGCCCACGTGTCGCGTCGCTCGGTGGAAGAGGTGGTGCAGGTCATCGAGGAGCTGCGCCCCGAGGTGGTTTGCGTCGAGCTGTGCCAGGGCCGCTACGACGCGCTCACCCAGGAGAACTCGTTCCGCAACCTCGACGTGTTCAAGGTGGTGCGCGAGGGCAAGACTCTCTACCTGCTCGCCCACCTCGCGCTGTCCAGCTACCAGCGCAAGATGGGCCAGGCCCTGGGCGTGAAGCCCGGCTCGGAGCTCCTGGCCGCGGTCGAGGCCGCCAAGCGGGTCGGCGCCCGGGTCGAGCTGATCGATCGCGACATCCACACCACGCTCAAGCGCACGTGGTCCAACCTGGGTCTGTGGAAGCGCTCGATGCTGCTGTCGTCGCTCATGGTCGGCTTCGGCGACGACAGCGACGACAGCGACGACGACGACGACAAGAAGCCCGGCAAGGGCGGCAAGCGCGAGCTCACCGCCGACGATATCGAGCAGCTGAAGGAAGGCAAGGCCCTCTCCGAGATGCTCGACGAGCTGTCGCGCGCGCTGCCCGAGGTGAAGAAACCGCTCATCGACGAGCGCGACGCCTTCCTGGTCAGCGGCATGGAGCAGTCAGCGCACGGTGCCCGTGCCGTGGTGGCGGTGGTCGGCGCCGCCCACGTGCCCGGCATGCGGCAGCGCTTCGGTCAGGCCGTCGATCGCGAAGCGCTGGCGCGCATCCCGCCGCCGTCGCTCCTGTGGACGATCGTGAAATGGGCGGTGCCGCTCCTGCTCGTTGTCGGCCTGGTCTGGGGCGCGTTCCACTCCGACAACGTGTCGGCGCAGGACGTGGTCATGGCGCTGGTGCTGCCGACGTCGATCGGCGCGGGCGCGCTCACCCTGCTGGGCGGTGGCAAGCCGCTCTCGGTCCTCACTGCCATCGTCGTCGCTCCGATCGCGGCCATCCATCCGCTACTCGGTACCGGGATGGTGGTCGGCGTGGTCGAGGCCTGGCGTCGCAAACCCACGGTCGTGGACTGCGAACGGCTGCCCGATGACATCACTACCCTGCGAGGATTCTTCCGAAATCCGGTCTCGCACATCCTCCTGGTGGCGATCCTGTCCGGAGTCGGCACCGCGGTCGGAATGTGGCTCGGCGCTGCCTGGATCGTCACGCTCCTGTGACTGAACCGGAGTATATGGTCGGACCATGACCATGAAGCGGCGCGACGCCCTCAAGACGATGGGAGCCATGGCAGGGGCTGCGGGGGCGGCCAGGGTGCTGCCTGGCTGCGACGACGGCGGGTCGAGCCAGCCGCCCGGAATCCACCACCTCGTGGTGGTGATGATGGAGAACCGCTCGTACGACCACCTGCTCGGCGCGCGCAAGCTCATGGGCCTCTCCGGCGACGGGCTGACCAGCGCCATGGGCAACCCCGATCTGTCGGGCGCGACCATCCGGCCCTTCGAGGCCAGCTTCGACAACGTGTGCGTGCCCGATCCGCCTCACGGATGGGCCTCGTCGCACAGCCAGTTCGGCGGTGGGAGCAACAGCGGCTTCGTGACCGAGCACGAACGCCGACACGGCGCCGGCGCCACCCAGCCCATGCAGTTCCTCACCCGCGACCTGGTCCCGGTGTCGTGGGGCCTCGCCGACGGCTTCGCGTCGTGCGACCGCTACTTCTGCTCGGTGATGGGCCCGACCTGGCCCAATCGCATGTACTGGCACTCGGGCAGCTCGAACGGAATCATGTCGAACGACTTCCCGGCCGGCGGCTTCAACTGGCCGAGCATCCACCACCGCCTCGACGAGGGTGGCGTGCCCTGGAAGTACTACTACATCGACATCCCGGTGCTGGCGATCGTCGACACGCTCGAGACCGAGGGCCGCGTCTTCTACGTCGAGGACTTCCTCCGCGACGCCATGAACGGCGACCTGGCGCCGGTCACGTACGTCGATCCCGGCTTCTCGTACAACGACGATCACCCGCCCCACCACCCCATCTACGGCCAGCAGTTCATCTCGAGCATCTACAACGCGCTCGCCGCCGGGCCGCTGTGGGAACACTGCCTCCTGGTCGTCACCTACGACGAACACGGCGGCTTCTACGATCACGTCGCGCCGCCTACCACCGTCGACGATTTCGCCGCCACCGGCTTCGATCAGATGGGCTTCCGCGTGCCCACGCTCATCGCCGGCCCCTACGTGAAGCAGGGCCACGTCTCCAGCGTGGTCATGGATCACTGCTCGGTGCTCAAGCACATCCAGAACCACTTCGGCCTGGCCCCGCTCAATCAGCGCGTGACCGCCGCCAACGATCTGTCCGACGTCCTCGACCTCGACGCCCTGGCCGCCGGCACGCCGCGGGCGCCGGTCACCATCGCGGCCATCGAGATCGACGAGTCCCGCATCCGGTCCGAGTGCCGCCTGGCCGCCCAGCTCGATCACGACGTCTTGCGCATGGCCGACGAGCACCCGCGCCTGTTCAAGCGCTGGGATCGCCGCGATCAGATCGTCGACAGCGCGTACCTGATCGGCGACTTCCTCGAGAGCGTGAACGCCGGCCGCATCATCCGCGGCAGGTAGCCGGCGGACCGCTGCGACACCTGCGACACGCCAACTGTCGAACTTCCGTGGGGAAGATCGGCTTGGCAGCCCCGGTTGGTTGTGCCAGACTCTTCGACCAAGGAGACCATGATGAAGAAGCTCGCGACCGTCCTCGCCGCCGCCATGACCCTCGCCTTCGCTGCCCCCGCGTTCGCGTGTCCCCACGCCGAGAAGGGTGCGCAGGAGAAGGTCGCTCAGCCGCCCAAGAAGGAGGAGCCCAAGAAGGCCGCTCCCAAGACCGCGGCGCCCAAGAAGGCCGAGCCCAAGAAAGAGGCTCCCAAGACCGCCGACTCGGGCAAGGTCTCCCAGAAGTAACTCCGACGGCCACGGGATGACCCCGTGGTGTCGCGAAGCGCGGAGCTCGACGAGCTCCGCGTCTTTGTTTTCGGCGTCCTCTGCCTTCGCCGCTCAGACCAGGATGTCGAGCAGCTGCACGCGGGTGAGGTAGCCCTCGAGCGTCGCGGCGTACTCGTCGATGAACAGATCGAGCTCGAAGAGCACGCGCTTGCCGTCGACGCGGACGACCTTGCCGCTCGCCGGCAGCTCGGTGCCGGCGAGATCGAGCACGCCGGCCAGCCAGGCGCCGGCGACGGGCACCGCTGCGGCGTCGGGCCACTCGACCGAGAGGTGAGTACGCGACAGCTCGATCACGTCGGCGAGCCCGCTGTCGAGACGGAAACGGGCACGCAGCGCGGCCGGCGGCTCGACCCGGTAGTTGACGCGGCGGTTGTGGGTGATCAGCTTCTCGACCGTGTCGTGGATCGGCGCCGACACCGGCGTCTCCGGGCTCTCGAGGATAAGCTCGCGGATCTGCTTGAGCGCCTTCTGCGTGCGCACGATGTTCTGGCGCATGTCGCCGATCCGCCGCTGATCGCGATGGACCTTGTCGGCGACGATCTCGAGCAGGTTGGCCAGAAAGCGAACCCCCAGCTCCTGGTTCTCGGCGAAGTAGGCCTGGAGCCTGCGGGCGTCGAGGCGCCACAACTCGGCGTCGGGCGAGGCCACGGCGCGACACGAGCGCGGCAGCGCGGTCAGCCCTCCCAGCTCGCCGATCAAGGCCGGCGGACGCAGGCGATAGGTGTCGTCGGCGGGACGGACCAGCGTCACCTCGCCGGCCGAGAGCAGGTAGATGTCGGTGCCCTGCTCGCCGGTCTCGAACAAGGAAGCGTCCGGTCGAGCCTCGGCCGGCACGAACAGCGCGGCGATCTCGCCCAGCTCCTCGTCGGTGAATCCACGGAACAGCTGGATCAATCGCAAGTGTTCCAGCCGAGGCGCCATGTGGGGACCATACCTCAAGAGCACATCTCGATGACCATCGCCCGCAACCAGACGCAGCGGGGGGTGTCGAACTCTCGTGCTGCGTCCCTGGTATCGTCGCGCCATGCACTCCGCCCGACGGTCGCCGGTGGCCGCGTGGACGCTCTACACTGCGATCGGCGCGATCGGCACGGTCGCGCTGGTGCTCATCGCGTGCGACGGCGCCAGGCGCGCCGGCGACGATTCGCCGAAACCGACGCGCGACGCGGCGGCGCTGGCCCAGGCCACCACCGACGCCACGGCCACCGGCGGTGACAGCGGCGGAAGCGACGGTGGCCCCCGCGAGCTCCGCCGCGACGTGTTCCCCGATCTGAGCACGGCGTTCGCCGAGATCTTGCGCGACAACCCGCGCGTGGTCGGCATCGGCGAGCTGCACCTGCGCACCGACAAGACCGGCCCGACGATGTCGGCGCTGGCCCGCTTCACCGCCGAGGTGATGCCCGCGCTCGGCCCCAAGGTGTCGGACCTGGTGATCGAGACCTGGGTCGTCGATCCGACGTGCAAGACCGGCGGCGCGGCCACCCAGCGGGTCGAGAGCGCGATGAAGCGCCCCGAGTCGACCAAGGGTGAGATCGGCGGGCTCATCGGCATCATCAGGCAGAACGGCATCAAGGCCCACGTGATGCGGCTGACCTGTGACGACCTGACCGCGGTCGCGCCGCCCACCGGCGTCGACGCCGAGAAGCTGCTCGGCATCGTGACCCGCGAGCTCGGCCGCATCGCCAAGAGCGCCGTGCGCTACCGCGAGGAGCACGCCGAGGTCAGGCCGCTGATCGTGGTCTACGGCGGCGCGCTCCACAACGATCTGTATCCGTTCGAGAGCACCGCCCACTGGAGCTACGCCAAGGGCGTCGACGAGGCCACCGCCGGGCGCTTCGTCGAGGTCGACCTCTACCTGCCCGAGCTGATCGAGGGCCAGCCGCTGTACGAGAGCGAGGACTGGTACCCGCTGGTGGCCCGGACGCCGCCCGGCAAGGTGCTCCTGGTCGAGCGCGCACCACACAGCTGGATCGCCGTGCTACCCAGGTCCTGACGTGAGCAAGCTGATCGTCCTCGAGGGGCTCGACGGAGCCGGCACCACCACCCAGACCCGGCGCCTGGCCGACGCGCTCGCCGCCGCCGGCCACGCCGCCCACGTCACCCGCGAGCCGTCGGACGGCCCCATCGGCCGCCTCATCCGCGAGATGCTCACCGGCGGTCACGCCATCGCCGGCGCACGCCTCGACCAGACCACGTTCAGCCTGCTGTTCGCCGCCGATCGCATGGATCACCTCCAGCGCGAGGTCGAGCCGGCGCTGGCCGCCGGCACGATCGTCATCTCCGACCGCTGGTACCACTCGTCGCTGGCCTACCAGGGCACCGGCGCCGAGCGGGCGTGGATCCGCGAGCTCAACCGCCGGGCCCGCCGCCCCGATCTGACCGTGTTCCTTCGAGTGCGGGCCGAGGTCGCCGCCGAGCGCCGCGTCGCCGCCGGCCGCGCCCAGGAGCTGTTCGAGGATCTGCCCATGCAACAGCGGGTCGCGGGCGGCTACGACGCCGTCCTCGCCGAGCTGGCCGCCGAGGGCGAGGCCATCACCGTCCTCGACGGCGAGCAGCCGCTCGACGACGTGACGCGAGCGATCGTGGCCGCGGTCTCGACCCTGCTGTAGGATGCGCGTCGTGACGACGCAATCCGGCATCGTGGTCCAGAAGTACGGCGGCTCCTCGGTCGCCGATGTCGACAAGCTCCGGCTGGTGGCCAAGCGCGTGGCCCGCACCAAGGCCGCCGGCAAGAAGGTCGTGGTGGTGGTCTCGGCCATGGGCAAGACCACCAACGCCCTCATCGACAAGGCCAAGGCGGTCAGCCCGTCGCCGTCGCGGCGCGAGCTCGACATGCTGCTGACCTGCGGCGAACGCGAGGCCATGGCGCTCTTGTCGATGGCGGTCACCGAGGAAGGCCTCGAGGCCATCTCGTTCACCGGCTCCCAGGCCGGCATCATGACCAACGACCGCCACTCGGGCGCGCGCATCGTCGAGGTGCGGCCGTTCCGCATCGAGGACGAGCTCGAGCGCGGCAAGGTGGTCATCGTTGCCGGCTTCCAGGGCGTCTCGTACAAGCGCGAGGTCACCACCCTGGGCCGCGGCGGCTCCGACACCACCGCGGTCGCGCTGGCCGCGGCGCTGCGCGCCGACTACTGCGAGATCTGCTCCGACGTGGACGGCGTCTACACCGCCGATCCACGCATCGTGAGCGCGGCCCAGTTGCTCGACGCCATCAGCCACGACGAGATGCTCGAGCTTGCGGCGCAGGGCGCCAAGGTGCTGCACGACGCGTCGGTCGAGTTCGCGCGCAAGAGCGGCATCGCCGTCTACGCCCGCGCCACCGGCAAGGACGGTGGCGGCACCCGCATCGACTGGAGCCCCGAGCGCGAGCGCCAGGTCGCTGCGGTCACCGGCCAGGGCAACCTGGTGAGGGTCAAGACCACTGGCGGCGCCAGCGTCGAGAACTGCCTGCAGATCCTGGAGGCGGCGTCGATCCCGCTGACCCACCTCGATCTCGAGGGCAAGGAGCTGCGGGCCTGGTTCACCATCGCCGATGTGCCGGACTGGACCGCGGTGAAGGGCAAGCTCGAGAACGTCCTCGCCGGCTCGCTCGAGATCGGCGAGGAGGGCGCGGTCACCATCGTCGGCCATGGCATCGGCGGCAACCCCGGCATCATCGTGCGCGCGCGGCAGACCGCGATCGGCGCCGGCGTACCGCTCAACGCGGTGAGCGTCTCGCCGCTGCGCATCACGCTGTGGTGCGATCGCCAGCACGTCGACGAGCTGACCCGGGCGCTGCACCGGGTCTTCGTCGAGTCGTGACGGGGAAGTGATCGAAACGTGATCGTCCGCCTGTTCCCGGCCTGGGGCCGGCGCCAGCGCGGCCGCTGGCTCACCCGCCAGACCCGGCCGCGGGTGTGGGCCCACCGCGGCGCCAGCGCCCACGCCACCGAGAATACCGTGGCGGCGTTCGAGCTGGCCCGCGCCCACGGCGCCGACGGCGTCGAGCTCGACGTGCTCCTGTGCGCGAGCGGCGAGGTGGTGGTCTTCCATGACGACGATCTGGCCCGCCTGGCCGGACGTCCTGATCGCATCGATGCCCTGCCGTGGACCGAGCTGCGTGGGGTCACGCTCGTCGGCGGCCAGCGGATCCCGACCCTCGAGGATGCGCTGGTGGCGTGCGGCGACCTGCCGGTGAACGTCGAGATCAAATCGCTGCGGCCGGGGCGTGCGGGCCCGCTGCCGGCACGGGTGGCGCGCGCGATCCACGCCGTGGGCGCCGACGACCGCGTCGTGATCTCGTCGTTCGATCCGGCGGCCTTGTGGCAGCTCCACGTGGTGGCGCCTCACCTGCCGCTCGCGTACCTGTTCGACGCCCTGCTGCCGCGGGCTTTGCGGTCTCCGGCGGCGGCGGCGCTGGTGGGCGCCAGCGCGGTGCATCCCGAGCACGGGTTGTGTACGCCCGAGCAGGTCGCCGCCTGGCGGACGCGCGGGCTGGCGGTCAACGCCTGGACCGTCGACGATCCAGGGCGGTTGCGCGAGCTGGCGGCGGCGGGGGTGGACGGGGTGTTTGCGAATGATCCGAAGGCGGCGATCGCGGTGCTGGAGGAGGGGAAGACGTAGAAGGGCGAGGGCGTGGGAGACCAGGGCGGCAACTCGGGTGGCCAGTGAGGGGTGGAGGGTGGTGGAGGTGCGCGGGGTTGGAGTGGCACGGAGGGTGCTCTGGTGGAGGGGATGCGCGCGCGTGTGGCCATCGCGGTCGTCCTGGCGGGGTGCTCGGCGGCGCCCGCGGATGACGCGGCACGGCCGAACGACGGCATGTTCAAGGACTTCGTCGACGGCAAGGTCGACAGCGCGGGGCATCCGTTCAACGCGCGGGTGACGAGCGCCGGGGATCTCTGCTGGGGAGAGCGGACCGAGGATGGGGTGCGGGTGGCGTGGTGCGAGGGACCGCTCGACGGCGCGGCGCAGCGGGGCGAGCTGGCAGTGAGCGCGCGGCTGCGTGTGATCGGTGCCGGTGAGGGTGAGGTGGTGACGGTGCGAGTCGCGGAGGAGAACGGGACGGTCACGGTCGAGGACACGCTGACGGCGGAGCGCCTGCGCGAGCGCGGCGCATGGATCGATGTGTCGGTCGCGTACTGGAGCGATGGACAGCCGCGGACGGTGGCGGTGGTGCCCGCCGACGGCGCCGAGATCGAGCTGGCCTACGTCGAGGTCTTTCCGCGCCGCTTCCGCCTGGTGCTTTCGCCGGGATCGGGCGTGGTCGCCGATGGCGAGGTGATCACGGTGGAGACCGCGCCCGGTGATGCGATCGAGCGGGTCGAGATCGACGGTGCCGACGTCAGCGAGCGCTGGCGCGCGCTGGCGGCGACCGGCGCGATCACGGAGGTGGACACCGGCTTCCGCACGCTCCACCGGGTGGCCGCGGGCGCGCTGGTCGCCGATCGCGGCGAGGTCACGCAGCTCCGCATCAGCGCCGGCAGCGAGACCGCGCGCATGGAGCTGCGGCGAACCCCCGCGCCCTGCCAGTACGAGGGCGCGCCCGGCGGCGTGCCGGTGCTGGTCACCGGCTTCCAGCCGTTCCCCGCCGACGGGTGGCACGACAACGTCTCCGAGGTCGCGGTGCGCGCCCTCCGCCCGTCGGCCCTGCGCGGCGCGCGGGTCATGCGGCTGATCCTGCCCGTCGAGTACGACCGCGCCGCCGCGGCGGTGCGCGAGGTGATGGCGCGGTGCGCGCCGGCGGTGGTCATCAGCTTCGGGCAGGGCGGCGGCGCCATCGCCCTCGAGGAGACCGCCTACAACCTGAAGGACACCGGCGAGGTCTCGGGTGGCGTCCCCGACAACCGCGGCGTGATCGCGGCGGCGCTGCCCATCGACACGGCGGCGCCGGCCGAGCGTTCGACCTCGCTGCCGCTGGCCGCCATCGACCGCGCCCTGCGCGCGCTCGGTGAGACGCCGGCCCGCAGCGATGACCCCGGCCGCTACATCTGCAACAACGTCTTCTTCACCACCACCGGCGCCATCGGCGGCGGCAAGGCAGGCTTCATCCACCTGCCCTATACCACCCGCTTCGACGCCGCGGCCCGCGCCCGCTGGGGCGCCGTCGCCGAGTCCGCGATCCAGGCCACGCTCGACGCCCAGTGAGCCTCGCCCTTTCCCTTCTCCCCGCCTCGAAACTTGCCCAGGTGGCCTTCCCGCGTCAGCGTCTCTCGATGCGTCTGGTGTCCCTCTGCGTCTCCGCCCTGGTCGCCGTCGCGGCCTGCGGCCCCAAGGTCGATCCGCAGTCTCCCTTCGACGAGGACGATCCGCGCGCCGGGCACGCCGGCCAGTCCGAGGCCGCCACCCCGGTCGTGGCCGACGAACCGGTCGCGCCGCCGCCCGCCTTCGCCGGCCCGGTCGTGCGCGAAGGCACGATCGCACGCTCGGTCCTGACCGCGACCCTCGACGCCCAGCCCGGGGAGCTCCTGCGCTGTTTCGAGGTCGCCGCGGTCGAGGATGCCGGCAAGTTCGCCGGCTGGCGCCTGGTGCGGTTCGTCAGCGGCTGCAACCGCTTCGACGGCGTCGACCTGCTGGTCGGCGACGTTCTGGTGAGCGTGAACGGCCGCGTCCTGGTCAAACCGACCGACCTGGGCGACCTGTGGAAGGACCTGTACACGGCCGACGTGATCGTCGCCGAGCTCCGCCGCGGACCGGCCCCGTTCCAGCTCCGGTACACCGTCACTGCGCCGGCGACGACGCCCCCAGCGAGCGACTAGCGAGCGATCAACAGTGCCTCCGGTGTACGGGGTCACCGGGTGGGTTCGGGGCTGTTGGGACGGGTCGAACGGGCGCAACGCCCTACGGTCTCCTGGTGACGCCAGTGCTGCTACCCTCTGACGGTGCGACTCAGCATCCTGTTCGCGACCGCGCTTGCCCTCGCCGCCGCCGGGTGCCCGCACCCGCGCGCCCAGGGGCCGCGGGCTGAGCTCGTCGACGCGCCCTTCGAGCTCGATGACGATCTCGATCTCGGCGATCGCGTCGACCAGATCATCGCGCTGGCACCAGGCCCCGAACGCAGCGAGCTGCGCCGCTCGGTCGCCGCGGCCATGATGCGGCGGCTCACCGGCTACCTCGATGGCGGTCGCCTCGATCGCGTCGACACCGTGGTACGCGAGCTCGCGCTCTTGTGGAACGACGAGCCGGCGGCGATGGCGGCCGAGCTCGCGCCCCACGTCCCGGCGCTGACCCGGGCCCGGGCCGCGCTGGCCCGCGCCGGCCTCGATCGCGAGATCGCGTTGGTCCTCGCGCTGCTCGCCGTCGCCGATCCGACCCACGCCGCCGCCCACCGCGACGAGCTCGAGCAGGTGCTGCAGTTCGCCGAGGATCTCGGCGTGGCCCGTATGGGGCCGCTCGGGCTGGGCAGCGGCACCATCAGCGTGCTCGGACCGGTGGTCGAGCGCGTGCCGACGCCGGCTCTCACCGATCGCTACATCAGCGCGCTGGTCGCCCGCGCCAACCTCGCCGACGCCGCGCTCACCGCGGCCGCCGCCAGCGGCAAGCTGCCCGACTCGCCGGTGATCCGCGCCGCGTTCCGCGCCGGTCGCGACCTCGCGGTCACCCTCGCCCTCGCCCACCGCACCGACGAGATCGGCCGGACCCTGGCCGGGCTGGTCGGCGTCGGCCGCAACCGGGCTCTCGCCGAGGGCGCGCGCGCGCTGTTCCTGCCCGAGGTCGAGGCCGTGGAATGGGCCGGCTTCGCCCACACCCTGCGCGCCGGCCCCGACGGCAAAGACGATGATCCCGACGGCGCCCGCGCCGCGCTGGCGGTCTGCCTGGACGCACTCGTCCGTTTCCCGGACGACGCGATCTTGCTGGGCGCTGCCGCAGGCCACGCCGCCGATCTCGATCGCGTGGCCCAGCCCATCTCGCTCCTCGAACGAGCCCGGGCCGCCGCGCCCCACGACGCCGAGCTGGCCGATCGGCTGACGTCGCTCTACCGCGATCGCCTGGCCCGCCTCATCCACGGCGATCGGCCTCAGGCCGCCCGCGCCCGCCTCGAGGAGCTGCGCCGCTTCCACCAGCAGATCGACAAGGCCTTCCCCGACCATCGCTGGTCGTCGACGTGGGCCGAGGCCCTCGCCACCTACGGCAAGGGCCTGGTCTCGGTCGGCGAGCTGAAGGACGCGCGCAGCCAGCTCGACCGCTCGGTCGCGGCCGAGCCCACTGTCGATGCCCTCGAGACGCTGGGCACGATCGCGCTCAAGCTCGGCCAGTACCAGGAGGCCCGCCGCCACCTCGAGCGCGGCGTCGCCCTGGGCGGTGATGCCCCGGCCGAGCTCTATGCCCGCGCCAAGCTCCTGCGCCTGGCCGGCGACGCCGCCGCCGCCGCGGGCGACGACACTGTCGCGTTGCGGCGCTGGCGCGACGCCCTCGCCATCTGGGCCCAGCTCGGAGAGACCGTGGAGCTACCGCCTCCGCTTGCGGGCGAGCGCTTCGCCGAGATCGGCAAGCTGTTCTGGGGCCTAGACATGCGCGACGAGGCGCTCGAGAACTTCAGCCGCGCCATCGAGGCCGACGTCGAGACCGCCGAGAGCCACGTGCAGGTGATCGCGCACCTCATCATGCACGACGAGATCGATCGCGCACGCGACGTCTTCTACGACGCGCTCGGCTCCGATCAGGTGAGCGACTATCACAAGGTCTACCTGTGCCTGTGGATCCTCGCCGAGGACCGGCGCGAAGGCCGCGCCGACGACCGCCTGGCCACCGAGTACCTGGGCAGCCGCGACGGCCCGCTCTGGTACGACGACGTCGCCCGCCTCGCCACCGGTCGCACGACCGTCGAGCAGCTCGACGCCCGCGCCACCACACGCGCCCGCCGGGCCGAGCTCACCTACTACCGCGCCGTGCTGGGTCCGCCCGGTCAATCCAGGGACGAGGTGCGGCACCTGCTCGAGGACGTGGTCCGCACCGACATGGTGCTCTTCTTCGAATACGACATGGCCCGCCGTCATCTCCAGCGATGAGCGCGGCGCTGGCCTCGCTGCTGAGCGAACGCGCCGTGCGGGCGTGCCTGGGCGCCAGCGCCGCGAGCGCGGTGCCGGCTGCCGTGGCCGCGCGCACCATGCCGTCGCCGTGTCCGCCGGCGGCGCTGCCCATCTGGCTCCTGGTCGCGGGCAAGGACGTCGACGCCGCGGCCGCCACCCGCGCGCTCGGCGCTGCGCTGCCGCCGCTGGCCGAGGCCGGCCTCGTCGTCGCAGAAGCCGGCGCGCTCCACGCCACCGCGGCGATCGCCGTCCTCGGTGCCGGCATCCTCGTGTTCGATCGCCTCGACGCCACCGGCCCCGATCGCGTGCCCTGGCCCGACGACTCGAGCGTCCACCTGGCCGGCTGTCTGCCGGCCGGCACGATCGGCGCGTGGCTGGACGTCGGCACCGGCGCGGCGGTGGCGCCGCTCCACGCCGGCGCGCGCGCCGCCCGGGTCCGAGCCACCGACACGTCCGCGGCGGCGCTCG
>SXJR01000397.1 GCA_005779305.1 Myxococcales bacterium | reverse complement strand
GCCGGACCGGCGCCGGCGTGGGCCACGGTGGCCGGCGACGGCTCGGTGCGGGTGGCGTGCTCGGGCGCCAGCCTCGAGGTCGTGGCGCTGCTCGACGCGACGGCGCGCCTCGATCACGTCGCCACCGGCGCCTCGCTGGTCGAGCGACCGTGGGCCCAGGTCGACGCGCCGGGCGCCGATCCGGACGTGCGCGTGGGCGCCGATGGCGACGATGCCGAGGTGTGCGCGCCGGCCCTGGTCATCCGGGTGACGCGCGATTGCCGGGTCGAGGTCCGCGACGCCGGCGGGCACGTCGTGCTCGAGGACGGCGCCGGCGGTGGGTTCCGCGCCGAGGCCGGCGGTGCCCGCCTGATCCGTCGCACGCCGCCCGGCGAACGCATCTACGGCCTGGGCGAACGGACGGGCGGGCTCGATCGGCGGGGCCGCACGCTGACGTTCTGGAACACCGACGCCTACGATCCCGCGCTCGGTGGCTGGCGGCCCGACGCCGATCCGCTCTACCAGTCGATCCCGTTCGCGGTGACCCTGCGCGAGGGCGTCGCCGCCGGCGTGCTCACCGACGACACCCGTCGCCTCACGATGGACCTCGCCGTCGCCGACGACGAGCAGTGGGCGATCCACACGCCGGCGCGGGCGCTGCGCCAGTACGTGATCGCGGGACCGTCGATGCGCGAGGTGGTGCGCCGCTACACCGCCATGACCGGACGCACGCCGCTACCGCCGGCCTGGGCGCTGGGCTACCACCAGTGCCGCTGGGGCTACGCGCCGGCCTCGCGCCTCACCGACCTCGCGGCCGAGTTCCGCGCCCGCGATCTCGCCGCCACGTCGCTGTGGCTCGACATCCAGCACATGCGCGGCTTCCGGACGTTCACGTTCGATCCGCAGACCTTTCCCGATCCGGCCGGGCTCGCCGCGGCGCTCGCCGGCGACGGCTTCGCGCTGGTCGCCATCGCCGACCCCGGCATCAAGGTCGATCCAGGCTGGGACGTCTACGACGAGCTGGTCGCCGGCGGCCACGCGCTGCGCACGCCGGCGGGCGCGGTGTTCGAGGGCACGGCATGGCCGGGCCCGAGCGCCTTCCCCGACGTCACCCGCGCCGAGACCCGGGCCTGGTGGGCCGCGCGCGTCGCCGGGCTGGTCGCGCTCGGCGTCGACGGCATCTGGCTCGACGTCAACGAGCCGACCACGTTCCCGGAAGGCGGCGGCGGCACCACCGTCCCCGACGAGCTGCCGGTCGCGGGCGCACCGGGCGCGACCATGGCCGAGGTCCACAACGTCTACGCGGTGCTCCAGGCCCAGGCGACCTGGGAGGGAATGCGCGCGGCCGCGCCCGGGCGCCGGCCCTTCGTCCTGTCTCGCGCGGGGGCGCCCGGCATCCAGCGCTGGGCGGCGGTGTGGACCGGCGACACGCCCTCGACGTGGAGCGGGCTGCGCGCGACCCTGCCGATGATGCTCGGGCTCGGGCTCTCGGGCGTGCCGTTCGTCGGCAGCGACGTCGGCGGCTACTCGGGCCGCGCCACGCCCGAGCTGTTCGCGCGCTGGATGGCGGTGGGCGCGGTGTCGCCGTTCTTCCGCGGTCACGTCACCCAGGGCGTCCCCGATCAGGAGCCGTGGTCGTTCGGCCCCGAGGTCGAGGAGATCAGTCGCCGCATGATCGCCGAGCGCGAGCGGCGGATGCCATACCTGTACGGCCTGTTCGCCGAGGCCGAGCGCAGCGGCTTGCCGGTGCTGCGTCCGCTGGTGATGGAGTTCCAGCACGACCCGGGCACGTGGGACGTGGACGACCAGGCGATGCTGGGCCCGCACTTGCTGGTGGCGCCTGGGCTCGAGCCCGGGGCGACATCACGCACGGTCTACCTGCCGCCGGGCCGCTGGATCGAGGCGCGATCGGGCGCGGTCCACGTCGGGCCGGCGATGATCAGCGTGGACATGACGCTGCAGGCGCTGCCCACGTTCCTGCGCGAGGGCGCCATCGTCCCCGGCGGCGGACGGGGCGGTGACCCGCTCGTGCTCGACGTTCACCCCGGCGCCATGCCCGGCGCGTTCGTGCTCCACGAGGACGCCGGCGATGGTGCGGCCTACACCACCGGCGACCGCCGCAACGTGAGCTACCTCGTCGAGCGCACCGCCAGCGGGGCGATCCTCCGCGCCGAGCGGGCCGGCGGCACCCGCCCCGTGTCGGCGCGCGAGCTCCGGGTCCGCATCCGTCCCGTCGACGGCCCGGTCCACGGCGTCGACGTCGACGGGGCGCCCCTCGGGGCCGGCGCATGGTGGCACGACCCCAACGATCGCGCGCTGTGGATCGTCCTCCCCGATCGCGACGACGTCACCATCGAGGCGAGCTACGACCAGGCGCTGTCGCCGGCGCTGCGGGTGCGCGTGCCAGTCGAGGTCGAGCTCCCGCCCGGCACCCCCGCCGACCAGGTGATCCACCTCGCCAGCTCGGCCACCGGGTGGACGCACGTGCCGCTGACGCGGATCGACGCGACCCACGCCCGCGGCGAGCTCGAGGTCGATCGCGGCGCGTGGTTCTTCTACAAGTACAGCCGCGGCGGCTGGGACACCGTCGAGAAGGACGGCGCATGCGGCGAGATCAGCAACCGCTACCGGTTCGGCGCCCCCGATGACCGCCAGGTCGACGTCGTGGCTCGCTGGCGCGACGGCTGCTGATCCGGGCCGGCTCGGTGCTCAATCGGCGGGGACCAGCAACCCGCTGTCGAGCAGCACATCGATCGCCGCGGCCGCGCGCTCCGGCGGCACGCCGCGCGCATCGAGGCGATCGCGCAGCGCGGTCTCGCTGCCGGCGGTGGCGGTGGCGTCCCACGCCTCGACCGCGTCGCCGGTGAGCACGTGGACGTCGCCGGTGTCGATCGCGTGAACCAGGAGGTCGTCGCCGAGCGGCTCGACCGCAGCGACGGCGCGGGTGACGGCAGGCGGACGGAGGCGGTCGACGGCTGTGCGCGCGGCGCCGGTGAGGTGGCCAGCGATCACCTCGGCGATGGTCGCGATCAGCGGCCGCGGATCGAGATCGTGGTAGCGGCCGGCGTCCAGTCGTCGCAGGTGATATTCGGCGACGTGCTCGACGGTGCCGGCGAGGCCGCTCGCCGCGCCGTATTGCCAGCCCAGGCGTCGCCACGCCCACCAGGCGCGGCTGCTCGGGCGAGGATCGCCCAGGAGCGCGGGGCTGCCGAACAGGCGATGGGCGAGGGCGAGCGCGAGCGCGACCCGGTCGGTTACGCCAGCGCGACGGGCCAGCGCGACCAGGTCGCTGCGTTCGGCGGTGGTCAGCGTCGCCGCTAGCCAGCCGGTCTCGAGCAGGTTGCGCAGGAGCGGCGATCCGATCGGATCGGCGAGGGCGTGGACCGCGGCGTGGAGCGCGCGCCAGCTCGGGCAGAGCGCGTCGATCCCGCCGAGCACCGGCAGCGTGACCCGCCGTGCCCAGGCGTCGGCGAGGACGCCGTCGGCCAGCGGCGGCCGGGTCAGGTCGACGTGCACGTCGATGTCGAGCTCGGCCACCGGGCTGTGGAGGGCCAGATCGTGGGCGCCGTCGTCGCCGCCGTCGGGAGGGAGGTAGCCGCGCGTCGCGAGCGCCGCCACCGCGGCGCGGCGGGCGGTGCGGTCGCGGACCAGCAGATCGAGGTCGCTGGCGACCCGCTCGGCGGCGTCACCGTACACGGTCGCCACCATCGCTGGTCCCTTGAGGACGATCACGTCGCCGACCGGGGCCAGCCGATCGAGCACGGCGCGCAGCTCGGCGGCGCGGAACAGGGTCTCGTGGGCCCACCGGGTGTGGGCGGTGCGCAGCGCCTCGAGCACGTCCGCGGGCAGATCGTCCGCGGCGCGGACAGCGAGCAGCGGAAGGACGTCGTGCTCCCGCGCCAGGTCGAGCCACCGTTCCCAGTCGAACGTGGCCGGTGGGGCGGCGCGCGCGGGGCCAGGCAAGCCGACGGCGAGCGCGAGCCGGCGCACGAGATCGGCGAGCGCGGGCTCGAGGCCGGTCATGGCGGACCGAACGCTTGCTCGAGCGCGGTTCGCGCGGCGTCCACACCCGGGAACTCGAGCGTGAACGCGGGCAGGACCGCGAGCCGGGCGACCACCTCGATCGTCCGCGGAGTCCGGCCGAGCCCGCCGAAGGCGCCGCGCACCAGCCGGAGCGCGGCCTCCGCCGGCGCGATCACCTCCAGCGAGGCCTTGCCCAGCCCCGGCGAGAAGCTGGGCCAGACCAGGGGCCCGATCGGCCGCGCGACCCGGCTCACGCAGCGTGGCGTGTGGTAGGCAACCGCGCCCCGGACCGGATCGCGCCAGATCCGCGCCGGCGGCAGCACGCCGAAGGCACCTTCCTTGATCGTCGCGGCCTTCGGGAACGGGTCGACCACCAGGTCGTGGCCGACGAACGCGATCTCGTCGCCGAGGTAGTCGGTGACCGCGCCCAGCTGAGCGGCGAGGGTCGATTTGCCGCTGCCCTTGTCTCCGATGAGCAAGAGCGCGCGATCGCCCCACCGCACCGCCCCGGCGTGGAGCGGCAGCGTGCCGGCCCGGGTGCGCGCGACCCACCCCATCAGCGAGGCCTCGAGCGCGGGCGCCAGCTCCGCCGGCGCGCAGGTGAAGAGCGCGAGCCCGCGCCAGCTCACGCGAAGTCGATCGCCGACCGGCTCGGTCGAGATCGCGAACGCCGCCGGCGAGGGAGGGGTTTCGAAGGCGCCGAACACGGCCGCGAGCGCGTCGGCCTCGGGCGTGCTGGCGCGGGCGTGGACGCGGACCTCGGGAGCAAGCTCCCAGCCTCGCTGTGGCACGATGAGGAAGCGATCAGCGACGACGGCGGCGACCGCGGCCACCACCACCACCGCTGTTGCCACCGCCACCACCGCCGCCGCTATTGCCGCCGCCGCCGCCACCGCCACTGCCACCCCCACCCCACGAGCCGGCGGCGCGCGCTTCCTTGGCGGCGAGCGTCGTCACCAGGCCGGCCCCGGCGATCGCCACGCCGGTCTTGAGCAGCCGGCGGCGGGTCGGCGATTCGACCGCGGGCGGCGTGGGTGCCGCGGGCGTGGACCGAGGAGCGCGGGTGGGGGGCTTCTTCTTGGTTGCCATGGGAGAGTTCCCAGAACGTTACCGAGGGTGCAAACTCACTGCAATCAGAAAAATCGGCAGCCCCATCAGATCGCGCGGGTCATGAACACCGAGAACGGATCGTCGGTGTAGCCATCGAACGGCCCGCAGCGGACGAACCCCGCTCGCTCGTACAGTCCGAGGGCCGGCGCGAACGCCGGGCTCGATCCGGTCTCCAGCCACAGGCTGGTCAGGCCGCGGCGCCGCGCCTCGCCCACGATGTGATCGAGGATGGCGCGGCCGACGCCGGTGCCGACGAGCGCGTCGGCCACTCGCATCGACTTGATCTCGCCGCGCCCGCCGTCGAGCTGCTTGAGCGCGCCCATCCCGGCCAGGGTCTCACCCGCCCACACCGACCAGAACGTGACCGCGGGATCGCGCAGGCCGCGCAGATCGAACGCGTGCACGCTCTCGGGCGGCGAGTGCTCGTGCATCCCGCGCAGGTGGCGCGCGACCAGCCCGCGGATCGCCTCGCCTTCGAGATCGTCGACCCGGAACTCGAGCGCCGCCTTCACGACGAGCTCGCCCGCCGCGCGCACGCGAGCGCGGCGGTGTTGAGGCGGAGGATGCGCAGATCGCCGATGGGCGTGCCGCTGCCGGTGTTGACCACGAAGCCGAGCGCGAGCTCGCTGGCGGGATCACCCCACGCGCCCGAGCCGCCCCAACCGAAGTGACCGAAGGCGCGCGGCGGCACGCCGCGCAAGCTGCCGACGCGGTGATATCCCAGGCGCCAGCGCATCTTGAAGATCGTGACCTGGTCGTAGCCCTGGCTCTGGATCTCGGTGGCGCGCGCCACCGTGGCCGGAGACAGCAGGCGCACGCCGTCGAGCGTCCCGCCGGCAGCGAGGGTGGCGTACATGCGGGCCAGCGAGCGGGCGGTGAACAGCCCGTTGGCGGCCGGGATGCTCGCCTGCAGGGCCTCGTCCGACGAGAAGTCGAACGACGAGATGCCGCGCGGCGCCAGCGCCGCGGCTGCGCGCTCGAAGTCGACCGGGTGGCCGAGCAGGCGCAGGACTCGCTCCGCAGCCCCGAACACGCGCTGGCGGCGCCGGCGCTCGGCCGCGAACGTCGCCTCGCCGCGGTCGGTGCGCGGGCGGCGAGCGGGCGAGCCGATCAAGCGGGCGGCGCGGTGCAGTTCGCTGGCCGGCGCGCCGATGTAGAGGCCGTCGAGGCCGAGCGGCGTGGCCAGCTCGTCGGCGAGGAAGCGCGGCACCGGCTTGCCCGAGATGCGGCGGATCAGCTCGCCGACGACGAAACCGTAGGTGAGCGCCTGGTAGGCGGTGGCGCCGGCCGGGACCGGCGCGGGCACCGCCGCGGCCAGCGCTTCGACCATGTAGTCCCAGTCGAGCATGTGGCGGGCGTCGTCGATGAGGTCGCGGATGTTGAACAGCCCGGCCTTGTGGGCGAGCACGTCTCGGACCGTGATGCGGGCCTTGCCGGCCTGCGCGAACTCGGGCCAGTAGCGGGCCACCGGCGCGTCGTAGTCGAGCTGGCCGCGGTCGGCGAGGACGTGGAGCGCCGTCGAGACGACGCCCTTGGTCGTCGAATACGACACCGCCATCGTGTCGCGTTGCCAGGGGGCGCCGTGTTCGTCCTTGATGCCGCCCCACAGGTCGACGACACAGCGGCCTCGGTGATACACGCACACCGCCGCGCCGCCGCGGGTCTTGCCCAGCTGGGCCTGGAGCTGGTGGGCGACCGGTTCGAAGCCGGCTGAGACGTCGCCGTGAAGCACGCGCCGAGTCTCGCATGCCGTCGCCGTTTGCGCCGCGTTACCCGACCACGCCCACCACCGGGCGTGGTGGTCCGCCGTCGAGCAGGTCCTCGGGGCTGCACTTGTCGATGTGGCCGATCAAGCGCCGGTACAGCCCGAACCCGGCCAGCTTGCGCAGGCGCGGCTCGAACCCGCGCGCGATCTCCAGCGGGATGCCGAGTTGCTGGGTCTCCTGCTGGCGGATGTAGCCCGCGCAGTAGTTCATGGCGATGCCGACGCGGCGCTGCTCGGTACGGTTGGCGCCGCCGCCGTGCCACAGCGACCCGTTGTAGATCATCACGCTGCCCCGCTTCATCTCGGCCGGGATCGACTCGCGCTCGGGGCCCAGCGGCGGCACGTGGTCGCGTCGGTGGCTGCCGGGCACGATGCGAGTGGCGCCGTTGTCCTCGGTGAAGTCGCTGATCGCCCACATGCTGTTGGCGATGATGGGGACATGCGGGCGGGGCAGGGGGATGACCTGATCGTCGGCGTGCAGCGGCTGCGCGACCTCGCCGGGGCCAATCGCGATCGACGACAGTGACGAGACCAGACACCCGCGATCGAGCACGCGCTCGATGACGGGCAACACCGAGGCGTGCACCGGGATCCGCTCGTACAGGCGCCCGCGGGCGAGCAGGTTGTAGATCCGCGTCGTGCGGGTGCCCTCGAAGATGTTCTGGGCTGGCACCGCGCCCAGCTCGCGTTCGAGCCGGAGCAGGTCCTCGGCGAGCGCGTCGACCAGTTCGGGCTCGATCGCCTGCGCGACGATCGTGTAACCGTCGTTCGCGACCCGGGCGACGTGGGCTTCCAGTTCGGCTTCCGTCATCGTGCGAGCATGGTACCCCGAGCGCGGATCGGGTCATTCCCTGCGCATCGCCTCCACCGGGTCGAGGCGGGAGGCGCGGTAGGCCGGATAGATCCCGAAGACGAGACCCACGCCGCCGGCCGAGGTCATCGACAGGACCACCGCCCAGCGTGGCACCACCGTCGGAATCTGGACCAGGACCTCGATCAACTCGGCCAGGCCGGCGCCGACCAGGACCCCGAGCAGGCCGCCGATGCTGGTGAGCAGGACCGCCTCGACCATGAACTGGGCCAGGATGCGGCGGCGCCTCGCGCCGAGCGCCCGGCGCACGCCGATCTCGCTGGTCCGCTCGGTGACCGAGACCAGGAGAGCGGTCCTGTCCAGTTGTCACCAGTCGAGCGAGCGCAAACGCGGCGTGACGCTGGTTCCGGCGCGGGGGGCGGTGCCGGGGGCGCCGCCGGGGTCGCAGCCGCACGGGCTGCCGGCCTGGCCTCGACCAGTGGGCCGACGCCGACACGATCTCGCTCCTGCGCGAGATC
>SXJR01000396.1 GCA_005779305.1 Myxococcales bacterium | reverse complement strand
GCGCGGGCGATGCGCTCGCGGGCCCGGGCGCGATCGTGCGGCGCCACCTGGCGGGCCGCGCGCAGCTCGGCGCGGGCGCGGCGCGTGTTCTCGACGGCCTGCGGATCCTGCGTCGAGTCGGCGGGGATATCGGCCGGGGGGATGGGGCGGTCACCCTCGCCGCGCAGCTCGTGGCGAAGATCGAACGCGCGCATGCGGGCGCCAGCGCCCGGCGCGTCGGAGACCCACATCGCCAGCGAGGCCGGATCGAAGAGCACCACGTGCACGGCGGCGGCGTCGTCGACCGCCGAGCGGTGACCGAGCGGCAGGCCCTCGTCTTCGGGGCTGCGGCGATCGCGCAACACCGCCGCGGCGGCGGCGGCGTCGGCCGGCGGTTCGCGCAGCAGCCGCGCCACGCGGGCGAGCCGGCGGGGACTCGACGAGATGCGGCGCGCACGATCGTTCTCGGGATCGTCGGAGAAGGGCTGCGAGGTGAGCACGTCACCGACCGCCGGCTCCGCCGGATCGCGGCGGACACCCGAGCGGGTCGGGCTGCGTTCGACCACGGCCCATCGGCCGCGCTGGCCGTCGACCACGACGAAGGCGGCGGCGCCGAGGGTGGCGGTGCCCTCGATCAGCTTGATCGCCTCGTCGAGATCGTGGGCGGTCTCGAGCACGTCGCGGGCGAGCAGCGCGACGGGGCGCGCGTTGCGGGTCGCCCGCACGTCTCGGGTCGAGACCGGATGAACGGTGACCACGATGCCCGCGGCGTTGATGCCGGTAACGACGCCCAGCCCACCCGGCCAGCCCACGCCGGCCCACGCCAGTCGTCCGGCGGGCCGGACGAAGCTCACCACCGCCGCGGTCGCGGCGTCGCCACCATCGCCCATGCCGGGCATGGCGAAGCTGCGCCCGACCCAGAGCCGGCCCGCCGCGGCCCCAGCCTGGGGCGCCACGAACGTCAGGGCGCGGGTGAGCCGCCGGCTCTGGGCCTCGGCGGTCCAGGGCGCGGGCACGCCGATGTCGAGCGCGGCGGTGGTGCGCAGGAACGTGGCGTAGTCGACCGACACGCCGCTCTGGCGCGCACCGCGGACCATACCGGCCAGTCCGCGCCGGTGCGGATCGGGTGTGCCGTCGTCGACGAAGCGCAGGCGCCAGTCCACGCGCATACCGCGGGTCCAGTCGCCGAGCAGCCCGCCCGGACCGGCGAGCCCGTCGAGGTTCGGTCCCACCGCGCGCGCGTTCGCTGGCAACGCGTCGGCGAGCAGCCGGCCGTGGGCGGCGCCGATCGCGAAGGGCTCGCCCGAGGCGCGGAGCACCGACAGCTCGCCGAGCGTCGCCAGCGAAGCATCGCTCCAGCGCAGTCGCGCCGGCGCGCCCGGCGACGGTTGATCGAGCACGAGCTCGCGCCGCGGCGGATCGCCGCCCGGGACGTCGTACGCCACCGAGCGGCGGTAGATGAACCAGGCCACGACGACCGCGGCGACCACGAGCCCGACGAGCAAGCCGGTCGCACGCAGCGCACGCTGTGGCGAGTGGCGACGCTTGCCGATGATCAGGTCGGGCACGCGCGCAGAGTCTAGCCCGCTCCGGAGTGCCGTGCCGCACCGGCGCGCCGGCCGGGCCGAGTGATTTCGCGAGGACGGCGCACCGTCGGTGGCCCCGGAAGTCCCGATTGACCCTCTCGGATCGGGGTTGCTACCTTTGACGATGGCACCTCCCGCGGGTGCAGGAAGTATCGTGGAATCCGCAGCCCTATCCGTCGCGAGCTCCAGGGCCGTGGAGCTCGCGCGCTGGGGTCTGGCGACGGCGCTCGTGCTGCTGGCGATCGCGGCGATCGCGCTCATCGTGCTGGCCGCGCGCCGGCGCCAGGTCGAACCCGAGGTGGTCGCCGAACCCGCGCCGGTGCCCACGCCACCGCCGGTGCCTCGCCGGGCGTCGCCGGTGGTGCGGCGCGCGTCGGCGCCGCCGCGGCAGAGCAGGGCGCTGGTCGGTGGTGGGCTGGCGGTGGTGTCGACGGGGCTGGTGTGCCCGACCTGCCGCACCGAGTACCAGGGCAAGAGCTACTGCGAGCGCGACGCACGCCGGCTGGTGCCACCCGAGGAGATGCTCGCCGGTGCACGCTCGGCGGGCGGGATGTGCACGTCGTGCGGGCGCGCGTTCGAGCCCGGTCTACGCCGCTGTCCCCACGACGGCGGCGAGGTGATCCCGGCCGTGCTGTTCCAGGCGACCCGGCGGCGGCGCGAGATCCCGCCGACGGGCGTGCTGGCGAAGGTGTGCCCGGTGTGCCGTGAGAAGGGCGATCTGTCGGCGAGGTTCTGTGGGAGGGATGGCCAAGAGCTCGTCGTCATCAACTGAGCCTCGCCCTTGCCGTTGCCCTTCTTCGACCGGGGGCTCCAGATCGTAGAAGGGCAAGGGCAAGGGCGAGGGCAAGGGCAAGGGCAGAGACGTGATGTGAGGCACTGCGCGTGGGAGTTGGTGACGGGGTACAATCGGTGGATGCGAAGTGGACTGGCTAGCCTGCTCGTGGTCGCCGGGATGGGGACTGCCTCGGCCGATGTGCTCAGTATTCGGGCCGAGGGGCATGGCGGCGGCGCCGGAGGTGTGGGCGTCGCAGGTGACAGGAAGGACCAGGCGTTCCAGAACAACGCGCGGGGCGGCGCGTATGGTGTCCTGGTCGGCGCCGAGATCCTGTTCGTCGATGCCTGGGTCCAGCATCGCCAGTACAACGACGGTGCGCTGCTCGGCACGTGGACGCAGTTCATGACCGGCCTCGATCTGGACATCCCGGTCGGTGGTGGGGCGCCGGTGCCGGGCAAGAAGGGCGAGAAGACCAAGGCCAAGGGCTACATCGAGCTGGGCGTGGGCTTCGGCTTCGGCGTCGGCACCGATCGCCAGGTCGATCCGCCGCTCAACAACGAGCAGGTAGGCGACAAGGGCTTCCTGGTCGAGGGCAAGTTCGGCGCCGGCACCAACCTGGGAAGCGCGCTGTCGCTCGGCGTCCTGGTGCCGGTCACGGCCGGCTACTACTTCATCTCCGGCGAGGGCATGACCGCCAACAACACCGGCACGCACTACCAGGCGATCGAGGCGGCGGTCCTCGTCAACCTGCGGCTCAAGATCAAGGTGAAGTGACGGCGGCGCGGGCGGGGCGGCGCCGCTGGAACCAGCGGTTCGCCGACGGCGCGCTCGAGGACGACTACCAGCGCCGCGCCGCGGAGGCCGGACAGGCCCAGTTCCGTGTGGTGGCGGCGATCGCGCTGGCGTTGTGGCTGGCGATGTACGCGCTCGATCGCCAGACCGCCGGCAGTGACGACAACCTGCACCGCCTCCTCTTGCTGCGCTATGCGGTGGCCACACCGATCGGCGTCCTCGCCGCGGCGCTGGGCTGGCTGCCGATCCAGCGCTTCCAGCACCTACGGCCGGCCCTGGCCGTGGCGCTGGTGGCCGCGTACATCGGCACGCCCATCGCCATGGCGCTGACCGTGCCCGAGCCGGCGGCGTTCGACGCGTACTCGATGGTGCCGGCCATCCTGGCCTCGGTGGTGGCTGCGTGCGGTCTGTTCGCCCTGTGGGGCGTGCGCTGGGACGTGATCGGGTTGGGCGTCCTGCCCGCGGTGACGGTGGGCTGGCTCGCCATCGTGCGCCGCTACCCGACCGCCGACGACGCGACCTCGATCGTCTCGACGGTGCTGGCGGTGGTCGCCGCCGGTCTGGTGGCGTGGTGGATCGACGGCGCGCGCCGCGAGGCCTTTGTGGCCGCGCGCCGGGTGGAGGAGGAGGAGGCGCGCTCGCAGACGCTCATCGAGAACATGCTGCCGGCGCCGATCGCGGCGCAGCTCAAGGCCGGCGTCACGCCCATCGCCGAGCAGGTCGCCGACGCGACCGTGCTGTTCGGCGATCTGGTCGGCTTCACGCCGCTGGCGGCCGAGCTGGCGCCGACCGAGGTGGTGGCCACGCTCGACGAGCTGTTCACCGAGCTCGACGAGATCGCGCAGCGCCACGGCGTCGAGAAGATCCAGACCATCGGCGACGCGTACATGGCCGTGTGCGGCGCGCCGACGCCACGCGTCGACCACGCCGCCGCGGTCGCCGAGATGGCGCTGGAGATGCGCGACCTGGTCGCGGGTCGAGCGTTCGCCGGCGGCCGCCGGCTCGAGCTGCGCATCGGCATGCACAGCGGTCCGCTGGTCGCCGGCGTGATCGGCAAGAAGAAGTTCGTCTACGACCTGTGGGGCGACACCGTGAACACCGCCAGCCGCATGGAGTCGCACGGCGTGCCCGGCAAGGTCCATGTCACCGCCGCGGTACGGGCCCGGCTCGACGGCCGCTACCAGCTCGTGCCGCGGGGCCCGCAGGCCATCAAGGGCAAGGGCGAGATGGAGACCTGGCTGCTCGAGCGGCGCTCCGACTAATCGCCGTCGTCGTAGATCGTGATGATGTCGTAGCCGCGCGGGTTGGCGCGCTCGCTATAGACCAGGGCCAGGCCCTTCTTGCCGCCGGTGCAGCGGATGCCGATCACGCCGCCCTTGGCGATCTGTGCGTTCACCCGCTGGCGGAGCTCCTCGAAGTGTTCGTGACCCTCGGGCAGCTCCTCGAAGGGCAGGCCCAGGAGGCGATCGTAGGCCCAGTGCGGCGCCTCGGCCCGACAGCCGCCGGTGCCGACCGTGCGCTGGGCCAGCTTCTTGTAGAAGTTTCCGACGTTGCGCTTCTCGCGCTCGGGCGGGTAGGGGGTCGGGCCCTCGCTCTCGAGCTGGGCGATCTCCTCGTCGGTGAGGTCGGGGATGCGGCCGAGCAGATCGTAGCGACGGAGCAGGATCTCGTAGGCGCCGACCTCGACGAAGTCGAACAGGTCGACGTACGCGTCGCGGCTGGTGAGCACCGCGGTCTCGAAGTCGTAGACCACTTGCTCGGGCAGGGTCGCCGGGCGCGGCGGCCGCGACGGCGCCTTGGGGCCACACGCGAGCGCGAGCGTGACGAGGGTGAACAGGATCAGGTTGGCGATGCGCATTGCGTGGACGGGCAAGGGCAAGGGCAAGGGCAAGGGGCAGCGCGGCTACGCCGCATGGGCCCACTGGTCTCCGTAGTCCTGGACGGCGCTGCCGCACGGAATCCCCAGGGCCTCGAAGCCGGGCACCAGCACCTCGCGCACGCACGACGAGTAGATGACGCGCTCCTCGGCCGGCGTCATCAGGCCGTGTCCGCGTACCGCCTCGGTGACCTCGCCGACCGGGCGCTCGCGCTCGACCACGTTGGCCACCCCGCGCAGCGCGATCGGCACCATCGCCGCGGCCGCGTCGATCGCGCCCTGGCCGCCGCGCTCGAGGCCGTAGCGCAGGTACGACCAGCCCAGCCGGGCATGCATGACCTCGTCGGAGTAGATCGACGTGAGCACGGCGTGGGCCACGGGATCCGTCGTCAGATCGCGGGTGGCGGTGAGCACGGTGGTGGCGTAGGTCTCGCTCACGCACGACACCAGCATGGTGTTGGCCAGCGCCTGGAACAGCTTGGGCCGCGCCGGGTCGTCGGGCAGGCTCGACATGCCGGGCGGCGGCTGCACCCGCTTGCCGCCGTAGATCTCGATCATGCGCAGGCACAGCTCGGCGTGGCGGACCTCGTCGATGCCGGCGCGCATGCACAGGGACAGCACGTCGGCGGGGGCGCCGGCGGCCACCAGATCGATGGCGAGCACGGCGAAGGTCGAGACCGCGAGGTACTCGGCGGCGGCGCGACGCGTCCAGGTCTCGGCCAGGCGCCCACGCTCGGCCGGCGACAGCGCCGCTGCTGTGGACTCGGCCCACGGAATGGGCACGAGCCGGCGCCGCATCAGGCGATGATGCTCGGGCTCGAGCGGCGTGCCCGAGAGCCACCACTCGCTCACCGGCTCGAAGAGATCGTCACGGGCGTCCGCGACGTCGGCCTCGTCGGCGACGCCACGGAGCTCGGCGCCGTCGGTGCTCACGACAGGATGAAGCCGCGACCGGTGTCACCCTCGTCGCTGACGCCGCGCGGGCGATCGCCGCACGGGTCGCCGCAGGGATCACCGCCGCACGGATCGCCGCACGGATTGCCGGCGGTGTCGTCCGGCGTCGTGTCGGTCGAGGTGTCGGTGGCCGTGTCGGCCGCCTCCGGCGTGGTCGCCGGCGCCTTCTTGCCGCCACAGGCAGCGCTGCCGAGCATGGCACCGGCAAACACCACAGTCTTCCAGATGGTCTTGGTCGCCCCGTTCATGGTCCCGAGCCTACCACGGCGCCCGCGCCGATTCATGCGGCCGGCCGGGAGCGTGAGCGCAGGGTCGCTACTTGGCCATGAGGCCGCGCATGCGCCGGACCAGCTCGGCGATGATCACCTGCGACATCTCCGGACGCTGCGAGAGCAGCGCCTTGAAGTCTTCGCCGGGCAGGGTCAGGCTGCGGGTCCGCTCGAGGGCCCGCACCGTCGCCGAACGCGGCGCGGCGTCGAACACCGCCATCTCGCCGATGCAGGCGCCCGGGCCCAGCTCCGACAGCGCCCGCTCGGGACGGCCGGTGGCGCCGCCGCCGGTGAAGACCTTGACCTTGCCCTTGACCAGGAGGAACACGGCGTCGCCGGCGTCGCCCTCCTGACACAGATCGGCGCCGGGCTGGAAGTGGCGCTCGACCACCACGTCGGCCAGCTCCTCGAGGTGATCGGGCGCCAGCTCGGCGAACATCGGCACCTGGCGCAGGAGCACCAGCTTCTCGATCTCGGTCAGGGTCTCGACCCGGGCGTTGGCGTCGAGGGTGGCGAACACGCCGGCGTTGCCCACGCCCTTGACGGTCTGCGCCATCACCGAGGCGTCGGCGGCCGGGAACTCGCCCGAGGTCGTACCCGAGACCGCCCGCACCGCCGTCGAGCGCACGCGCGGCTCGCTGTCGGCCATCGCCTTCTGCAGCAGCTCGCGGGTGAGGCGGCTGCGGGCGCCGAGCGCGCGCACCGCGGCCTGGCGCACCATGGCGTCGGCGTCGTCCATGGCGGCGATCAGCGCGTTGCGCGCGGCGTTGTCGTCGAAGCGCGACAGCACGATCGTCACCGCCGCCCGCAGGTAGCGCGATGCGTCGCCGCACAGGGGCAGGAACGCGGCCGGCGCGAACGGCGCCGGCTCGTTCGACCACAGGGTCTGGAGCGCGGCGACCAGCGCGCGCACCAGCTCGTCGGGCGCGGTGCCACGCAGCGCGTCGACGATGGCCACCGACGACCGCGGCCTCGCCGCCACGTCGTCGCGCGCCGCCGCGATCTCGGCGCGATCGGAGATGGCGCCGAGCAGGCCGAGGGCGCGGCTGGCGTGCTGGGTGCCGCGCCAGCGGGCCAGGTGGGCGACGAAACCGACCGTCGCCG